>DAOTYX010000165.1:0-6573 GCA_034434635.1 Anaerolineae bacterium
TTCTGTAGACAAATCCGCTTCATCTGCTCAATCCGCTGACTCTCTTCGGCCGTTTTGGGCGCAGTCTTCGATCAACACGGTAAGGGAAGACCATCGAAAAATCCGCCCGCGGGGTAAATGCCCGCCTCGTGTCCGCCGGATCATAGTCTGGCGGGCACGGCACCCTTTGCCCTCCTGCGGGGCAACTGCCTGTCCATGCCGACTGAGGGGGCGAGGCGCCGCCTCTCCTGTCCCCTCCGTTCTGGGCCCTCGGCCTGCGCTGACGCCTGGCACCGCAGGCATCCAGACAGGCAGTTACCACAGGAGTGGAATATGTTTTCCTGTCTTGACAAGGGATAGGAACGGGTTATAATTTTAGCATCATGAAGCCCTGTGTGAATGGCTCAGGGGGCGGTCAGCCCGAGGTGCCCATCACCGCTGTCCGATCAGCGTGTAGCCTGTCCGTTCGCCGTGCGGTATGGCCCCGCTCTGGTGAGACAGCGAGCGGTCGGTGGGTGGGGATGACCAGACGCTGAGCACCTGTCTCTCGTCAGCGGGAAAGGGCGCGGGGCCATGCTTTTGGCTCCGCGCTTTCTGTTAGAGTCTGTCTGAACGATCCTATGGCCGGCGCGTCTCTCTGCGTCGGCGGGCGGTGTTGGGACGCCGCCCTGCGGTGTGTCCTGTAGCCGGCGCATCCCTATGCGTCGGCGGAGGCGGCATGGGGATGCCGCCCTAGCGCCTGGGAGGTCTGGCAGGGATGACTACGGTGTTGCTGCTCAACGCTTCCTACGAGCCGCTGCGCGTCGTTTCGGTGCAGCGGGCGGTGGGACTGTTGATGTCCGGCGTCGCCGAGGCCGTGGACGGCGTGGCGGCGCGTCTGCGCACGCCCAGCACGGTCTTCGAGGTACCCTCCGTGCTGCGGCTGCGCTACTACGTCAACGTGCCCCGCCGGGGAGCGGTGTGGAGCCGTCGCGGCGTGCTCGCCCGTGACGAGTATACCTGCATCTACTGCGCGGCCAGGCCAGGCGACCGGCGAGACGGCCGGGTGCTCACCCGGGCCGACTTCTCCGTGGATCACCTGATCCCCCGCAGCCGCGGCGGGGCCAATACCTGGGGCAATACCGCCTGTGCCTGTCGTTACTGCAATGGGCGCAAGGGCGGCCGCACTCCCCACGAGGCGGGCATGCGTCTGCTCTGGGAGCCCAAGACGCCGCGCGTCAACTACCTGATCGTCTCCGGCGAGGTGCCAGCGGAGTGGAAAGTCTACCTGCGCATGTAGTGTAGAGGCGCAGTACCGCTGCGGGAGGGGCGCAGCGTCCTGTGCCCCTCCCGTTTGCGTATTTGGCAAATGAAGGGCGCAGCACCGCTGCGCCTCTAATCCCCGCCCAACAACTGCCGGGCGTCGGCGTACCCCCTCTCGATCAGCGCCTGGCTGACCCGCGGCTCGTACCGGATGATGCGCGTGATCTCCGTCTCCTGGCTGGGAGCGACGACACGGCACTCGACCCGGCGGTGCTTCACGTCCAGGCCGGCTTCGACCAACCGATTGATGGTCATCAGGTATTTGTAGTCGCTTTCAAAGGTGGCGTTGAGAGCCAGGTCGAGCATGATGGCGAGGGCCTCCCACGGCCGGCGGGGCAGGGGCATCTGCCGCTCCCCCACAGGCGAGAGAAGCACCACCACGATCTCGTCCGCCCCGGCGTCCGCCGCCGCGCGCAGCGGCGTGTTCGACATCACTGCTCCGTCCCAGTAGTGCGTCTCACCAACCCGTGTCCATGGGTAGACCAGGGGGATGGAGCAACTGGCGATGATATGCTGAGGGGTCAGTCTGACCTGCCGGTTGTCGAAGATGTGCAGGTTGCCCCCCTCGACTTCAGAGGCAGCGATGAGCACCCGCTTCTGCGTCTGCGCCAGGCGGTCGAAGTCAATGAAGCGGTGCAGAGTGCGGTACCACGGCGAGGTGTCGTAGATGGAACGCCACGGTCGCCAGCGCCAGAAGCGCTGGATGTCCCGCGTGCGGGTGTTCAGCCAGGCCTGCTCCAGGTCGGCGGCCCGCCTGCCGGAGGCGATGGCGGCAGCGTTGATGGCCCCGATGGAGGTGCCGACCAGGATGTCCGGCTCCCAGCCGATCTCCTCCAGGTACTTGTAGACGCCGCAGGCGTAGGCGCCCCGTCCGCCGCCGCCAGAAAGCACCAGAGCGCGTTGGGGTTGTTTCTCCATCGTCGCTCTCCCGGTTTCACTCGTGTCTCAGCAGATCAGGCTGCACCGTGACCAGGCCATAGGCCTCCTCCAGGTCCTGCTGCGTGAGCAGGCCCAGGAAGCCCTCGTCACCGACGACGGGGACCACGCGCAGGCCGGCTTCCTCCATCCGTTGCTGAACCTCGTACAGGTCGTCTTCCGGCCGTGCGGTCAGTGAGGGGGGTTGCATGGCCCGCTCCACAGCGACCTGCGGTCCGTGCTCTTTCAGGCCCCGCAGTACATCGCCGCGCGTCAGCAGGCCCACCAGTTGCCCGCCATCGCAGACCGGGAAGTCGGACTGGAAGCCCTCCAGGGTCAGGTCCACTGCTCGTCCCAGTGGATCGGTAGGGGCGACCGAACGGGCGTTGTGGGAGTAGACCTGTCCTACCCGTAAGCCGGCCAGCGCGATCTTGACTTTGACCGTGCGCCCCTCCAGGGTCGCGCCCGTGTAGACGAAGAGCGCGACCAGGATCAACATGACGTCGGTGGAGAGCAATCCCACCAGTCCCAGCAACATAGCCAGTGATTGCCCTACGCTCACGGCAATAGCCGTGGCGCGGCCGTAGGGCATCGCTGAGGCCAGCAGCGCCCGCAACACCCGCCCCCCGTCCATAGGGAAGGCCGGTACCAGGTTGAAGGCAGCCAGGAAGAAGTTGGCCCCGGTCAGGAAGAGCAGGATACGCACCCCGCTGAGCGGCCCGCCCAGGCTCAACGCCTGGATCAACGCTCCAGGCAGAGGCCTGGGGATGAGGGCCACCGCTGGCACCAGCAGGATCAGGCCGATCAACCCACTGGTCACCGGGCCGGCCAGGGCCATGAGCAGTTCCTGGTAGGGGCGCTCTGGGATGCGTTCCATGCGCGCCACGCCTCCCAGCGGCAGGAGCACGATCTCTTTCACCCCGGTGCCGAAACGCATCGCCACCAGACTGTGGGCCAGTTCATGCAGCACCACGCAGACGAACAACAGCAGGATCGTGATCACGCCAAAGACCGCGCCTTCTACCCGGTTGGCGGGCGTGGCGATGCCTCCCTGAACCGCGGCGAGCACCAGGATCAGGGGAAAGGTGACATGCATACGGATGGGGATGCCCTGTATGCTCAGTAACTTGATAGATCCTCCCATGGTACCTCCACGCAAGGCCTGCAACCTGAAATCTACACCCTGGAACCACGAAACAAGGTTGCTGTAGACTATAGCACGAGGCGCAGGGGGTGTCAACTGCGGTAAAATGCATGTTGCCGGACTTGCGTTTCCTTCCATTTCGTGGTAACCTGTAAGAGGTGGGCTGGCAAGGGAAGCGTGGCCCGTGATGTCCTCTTTCATCGCTCAAGAGGGAGGCGCTATGAACAGGCTGTTGAACTTCTACAACGCGCACCAGACTCTGATCATGTTTTTCATCGGTGCAGCGTTGGGGTTGATGGTGGGCCTGCTCGTTGGCTGGGTGATATGGCCTGTCGGTGTGCGCAATGCCACCCCCGAACTGCTGCGGCAGGACTACCGGGATGAGTACCTGGTGCAGGTGGCGCGGGAGTTTGCACTCAATCATGATGTCTCCCAGGCCCAGGCACGGTTGGGGACGGAGTACTGGCGGCAGGGGACGCCGCAGGAGGTGCTGCGCGACCTGGCCCAGCGACGTGGTGGCGAGGACGGCCAGCGGCTGGAGGCCCTGGCCGCGGCCCTGCCGGAGCCAGCGGCTGCCAGTCCGGCGCGCTTCCGCCTGGTGTTGCTCGTCGTTGGGGTGCTGCTGGCCGCAGTGGGCGTTGCCGGCCTGGGTTACTTCGCCTTGAGCCGCCTGCTCTCGCGCCGCCGCGCCCCTTCCGAGCGGGCCACCACTTCGCGCTACGTGGAGCCTTCCGCCTGGGCGGCTGAGGAACTTCCTCCTGTCGCCCAGTTCGTCACGACCTATTCCCTGGGCGATGACCACTACGACCCCTCCTTCAGCATCGAGAAAGAGAATGGCGACTTCCTGGGCGAGTGCGGCGTGGGCATCTCCGAGACGATCGGCAGCGGCACCCCCAAGAAGGTGACCGCTCTGGAGGTGTGGCTGTTCGACAAGATTGACATCCGCACCGTGACCCGTGTGGTGATGAGTGACTACGCTTTCTACGATGAGACCATGCGTGCCCGGCTGGCGACCAAGGGCGACCTGGTGCAGGCTGCGCCCGGCGCGGAGTTCATGTTGGAGACCGCCACCCTGTTGATGCGTGCCCGCCTGCTCGAACTGGAGTACGCCGAGGGGCAGGGCGCCGACAGCGTCTTCCAGCGGGTCACGCTGGAACTGGGAGTGTGGGTCAAGCCGGGTTCGGGGGAACCCTCTGAGCCGGAAATGATCACCACATCTTTCTCGTGACGCCGTCTCACCGACGCGACCCTCAGGCCCCGTCCTCGCCCGGACGGGGCCTTTTGGTGATGGCGCACTGGACCGGATACCTATGGCGTGCTCGATTCGACCGAATCGTTTGTTTTCCCTCTGGCGCTGGCTGATCCGCTCCTTCTTCTCGCTCCTCTACGGCCCCTTCGCCTGGACCTACGACGGGGTGGCCTGGCTGGTCTCACTGGGGCAGTGGAACGCCTGGGCGCGGATGGCGTTGGGCTTCCTGCATGGCCCGATGGTGTTGGAACTGGGCCATGGGCCGGGGCACATGCAGGTCGCGCTGGCCGGTGCGGGATGGAGGGCGGTGGGGGTGGACCTCTCGCCACAGATGGGCCGGCTGGCCCGGCGACGGCTGCGGCGATCGGGGGCTCCTCTGCGGCTGGTGCGCGCCCGCGCCCAGGCGCTCCCCTTCCGTGACGGTTCCTTCCCCGAGGCGCTGGCCACCTTCCCCACCGAGTACATCGTGGACCCGCGGACGCTGGCCGAGGTGCGGCGGGTACTTCGACCATCTGGGCGGCTGGTGGTGGTGGCCTCCGCCGTCTTGCTCGGCGGCGACCCCCTGGTGCGGCTGCTGGAGTGGCTGTACCGCGTCACCGGCCAGCGGGAACCGCTGCCCCGCCCCGATGAGGCGCGGTTCGCGCAGAGTGGCTGGGGTCTGCGCGCCGAGTGGTTGCCGGCGAGACGCAGCCGGGTGCTGGTGGTGGTGGCGGAGGCTACGTCGGATGGTACATCTGGATGTGCGAGCGCCCCACCAACAGCAGATCGCACCGTTCGGGAAACGGCAGTGGCGTCGGGATGAGCGGGAAGGCCTGAGCGTCGGTGGCAGGGATCAGGTCTCCGGAGAGGGCGGCCAGAAAGTCGTAGCGCAACGCCTCTGCTGGCATGTGGAAGTCGGCGCGCACGACCGCCAGCGAGGTATAGCAGATGTACTGCTCGCTGCGCGTCAGCGTCTGCACGGCTGCCTGGACGGCGGGGTCGGTGAGATAGAGCAGGACGATCTCCTGGCGGCGCAGCGTGAGCGATGACTGGGTCCATTCCCTCAGGCGGCCGCCGGCTGGCAGCGGCAGGATGTGTGCCTGGTGCAGGATCAGGCCATCCCGCTCTTCAGCGTTGAGAAAGGCCAGCGGCGCACCGACGATCTCCATCTGCCCCTCGATCTGCATGCTGGGGGTCAGCAGCAGCACGCCGCACATCTGGGTGGGGGGACGTCGCTCCATCGTTTGCTCTTTTCCCCGTTCTGTGGTAAGATTTTCGTACGTGGTGGGTGTGGCCTAATGGTCAAGGCACCTGGTTGTGGCCCAGGAGATTGCGGGTTCGAGTCCCGCCACTCACCCTGGAGCCGGGGCGCCACCCCCGGCCTTGTCATCTGATACGCCCCCGTGGCTCAATTGGACAGAGCATCGGACTTCGGATCCGACGGTTGCGCGTTCGAGTCGCGCCGGGGGCAAGTGGGCGGAGGACTGTCAGGAAGCTCTCCACTTTCATTATAAGCCCTATCTTCTGTTACCGCAACTGACCTCTCTGTTCCGCAATTCGCTCTTACTGTCTGACCAACTGCCGCCATTGTTCAAAGCCGGTCTGTGACCCGTCGTACGCCCTTCTGGGCTGGTAGTGCTGACCGTCAGGCCGATACAGGCTAAGGACCTGCGCCACCTGTGCGCCAGCTGGCGGAGCCAGCGCTTTAGGGCAGGCAGTACCTTTTTGCCTCGTCTCGGGTCTGATCTCAGGGTGGATCGGCATGCGTGTGGAGGAACCCACCCAGCCGCGACTGGCTATCTATCTTTTCGGGGGGCCAGAGTGTTGGTTGGCCAGTGAGATGCTGCCCCCTCTGGCCACACGCAAGACCTTGTCGCTCCTGGCCTATCTCATCCTTCATCGCCAGCGGGCTCATTCACGCGACGAACTCGCTGCGCTCTTCTGGGGCGATCGCGACGACGTCCATGCCCGCCGTTCCCTCTCCACGGCGCTGTGGCGCATCCGC
>DAOTYX010000166.1:0-14893 GCA_034434635.1 Anaerolineae bacterium
TCCGATCTGGAGCGGGCGCTCAACGAGGTCGAGCGTTACGAGGACGAGTTTATGCGCATGGCTGGCTTCAAGTTCCTGATTGACGGCCAGGCGGCAATGGCCTACTGCCACGAGCCGCACAACGGCGTGAGCTGGACCACGACCACCTGGGATCCGCAGGAGTTCAAGAACGCTGTGCGCGCGCTGCACGACGCAGGTCTGCAGATCTGCGTCCACTGCATCGGTGATGCGGCGGTAGACCTGACGCTGGACGCTTACGAAGAGGCGATGAACGCCAACCCGCGCCCCGACCCGCGCCATCGCATCGAACACGCCATCCTCACCACGCCGCAGGCCACGCAACGCATCAAAGACCTGGGCGTGGTGATCAGCACCCAGCCGCAGTTCATCCGCATGGGTGGCGACTACTGGGCAACCATATTCACCCCGGCGCAGATGGCGCGCGTCATCGTCACCCGCGAGTGGCTGGAGGCCGGCATCCACCTGGCACTGGGTTCCGATGCGCCGACCACCCCCTGGTACACCCCGCAGGTCACCCTGGCCGGCGCGGTGAGCCGCCTGACGGCGTCCAACCAGGCGCTGTCGCCCGACCAATGCCTGACCATCCAGGAGGCGCTGCGGGCGCATACCATAGAAGCCGCCTACGCCGGCCATGAGGAGAACATCAAGGGATCCATCGAGGTGGGGAAGCTGGCCGATATGGCCGTTTGGGCAGAGGACCCCTACAGCGCGTCGTTGCAGCGGCTGTGGCAGATCCCTGTGGATATGACCCTTGTCGGGGGGGAAGTCGTGTACCAGCGTGGCGAAGGGTGACGTGCTACACCGGGAGCGGGATGCCCAGCAGCGCCGACAGGTCCGCCAGCCCGGTCTCCGGGTCAGTGTAGACCAGGCCGTGCATCCCCAGCAACTGCGCCGCGTCCACGTTGCGTAACTGGTCGTCCAGGAAGACCGCCTCCTGTGGCGCGACCCCCAGGCGGTTGAGCGCCAGCAGGTAGATGGCGGGGTCGGGCTTGGCCAGCCCGACCTCGGCGGAATTGATGTAGAGGTCGAACTCGGCGCGCAGGTCTACGCCGTGTTTCTTCTGCGTGTGCTCTGCCTGACCAGGGAAGGCATTGCTGAGCAGGGCCACGCGGTACTTGCCACGCAATCCGCGGACGAGGGGCATAGCCCAGGGCTCAATGCGCTCGTCGGCGTAGAACTCACGGTAGAAGCGGCGCACCGCCGCGCGGCCGGGCAGGCCCAGACCGCGCGCGACGTGGGCATCGTACTCTTCCTGGGTGATCTCGCCGATCTCCAGCCGCTTCCACGTCGTGCCCCACAGCACCCGGTCGAGCGTCCCCTCCGCCAGGCCCAGCCGTCGCTCCCACTCGCCGATATGGGCGACGAAGGTCAGCGGCGAAAGCACCCCGCCCCAGTCGAAGATCACCGCGCGGATGCCCGGCACGGGGTCGGGAGAGGGGACTGTGACAGGCAGGCCAGCAGCGGCCAGCGCGCGCCGCAGGTGGGCTACGCCACGGAAGCGAATACCGACCAGGCCCAGTTGCCGCGCCGCAGCCACGTTGACCCCCCAGTCGTCCACGAAGACCGTCTCCTCCGCAGCCACCCCCAGGCGCTCCAGCGCCTGCCAGTAGATCGCCGGGTCGGGCTTCGAGGCGCCAGCGGTGGCGGAGATGATCTGCTCTTGGAACAGGCCGTCCAGCCCCAGACGGGCAATCAGGCGCGGCAGTTCGCGGGTGTGGTTGCTCAGCAGCGCCAGGCGCAGGCCCTGCTCCCGCAGGTCACGCAACAGCGCCACCAGTCCCTGGTCAATCTGGTCGCCGGCCCAGAAATCGTGGCTCAGGGCGGCGGTCTCCTCGGCGGTGAGTCCCAGGCGCTCGCCTACCTCGGCCCACACCTCCGCCAGCGAGGCCTGGCCGTGCTGTGCCTGCTGCCAGGCGTCGCTGCTGAAAACCTGGTCGGCCAGCGCGGTTGGCGGCAACCCCAGGCGGCGCTCCCACGCCAGCCGGGGGCGGGGGTCCACCGAGCGCATCAGCACGCCGCCCCAGTCGCACAGGAGCGCACGGATCATGAAGGTTCCTCCGTTTCGGGAAAGAGGTCGAGCAGTTGGGAGAAGCGCTGCAGGGTGATCACCTGTTGGGGGTCACTGATCGGCATCTCCTCGAACGACCACGGCATGGCGTAGGGGATGTAGATCGCGCCGATGCCAGCGGCCAGCGCCGGGTTGACATCCGAGCGGGGGCTGTTCCCTACCATCCAGGTGCGCCGGGGGTCCAGCCCGTGGTGATTCATCAGCGTTTGGAGCACCTCTGGCCCCTTTTCGGGCACGATGTAGACGGCTTCGAAGTAGTGGGCCAGGCCAGAACGGTCTATCTTGCCCTGCTGCACGCGAGGGTCACCTTTGGTCAACAGGATGAGCCGGCAGCGACGGTGGAGCACCGGCAGCGCCTCAGCCACTCCTTCCAGCAGGGCGATGGGGTAGTCCATCACCCGTCGGCCGATGGCCGCCACCTGCGTTTCTACTTCGGGGCGTGGCGAGCAGCCGTGCTGCTGGCACAGACGATGGTAGGCGATGATCATGC
Organism: Anaerolineae bacterium; assembly: GCA_034434635.1. Lineage (GTDB taxonomy): Bacteria > Chloroflexota > Anaerolineae > B4-G1 > DUEL01 > DAOTYX01. The sequence continues at coordinate 2,580 of DAOTYX010000166.1, forward strand.
TGCGGATGAACTCGTCCGGCGCATAGCCTACCTGTGGCACCCGCTCCTGTTCTACCCGGATGAAGGTCTCGCGCACCTCGGCGGGGGAGAACCCCTCTTCGGCGATCCGGTTGACGAAAGCGTCGGTCGCCCGCTCGTAGAAGACGTTGTTTTCCCACAGTGTGTCGTCTGCGTCGAGGATGAGGGTGATCCTGTCCATAACCCAGGCTGAGGTATGACCTCCCATCACCTGGCCTGTCGGGGGTCGCAGACCCCCGACAAGCCAGGTCAGGTTGTTATCCGCTGCTACTTCGGGCCCCCGCCGGGCTGCTTCTTCCCCTTCCCTGGCTCCTTGGGCCCCTTCTGCTTCTTGCCGCCCTTTTCAGGGGTCTTCCGCGTCACTTTCTTGCCGGGCATCTCTGTCCTCCTCACTTGGATTGGTTCCCGGGAGACGGTCCTACTCGACCAGCCCCTCCTCCCAGTACTCCTCGTACGCCCAGTCCAGTTCGACCGGGTCCGTCCCGATAACTTCCAGTTCAGCCCGGCAGTAGGGGCAGTTCAGCCGCTGGCCGACCTCGACCCTCTCGGGCAGGTGGATCTCCTCGCCGCAGGACAGACAGAACGCGATCTCCATACGTTCATCCCTCGCACCGCCCCCATATTATACTCCGGCCTGCACAAAAGGCGAACCGCCTAACCGTTTCGCTTCAGTTTGCCGGTACGTTTGGCATACCGTTCCCCCAGCCGGAAGCCCCACAGCCCCAGCGGGATGGCCACGACGCCGGCGATCAACAGCGGCCAGATGTAGGGCCACAGCCCGGAAGTGGGCATGCCCTCCAGGATCGTGCGGCGCATCCCCTCCAGGACGAAGGTGGCGGGCGAGAGCCGCGCCAGCGGCTGCATCCAGGCCGGCAGGACCTCGATGGGGTAGTATACCCCGGAGATGAGCAGGAAAACCGCCTGGATGACGTGGGTCATCTGCGCGCCGCGCTCCGGAAAGAGCAGCGGCAGCACCGAGGCGACGATCCCCAGCCCGATGAAGGACAGGCTCCCGGCGAGCAGCATCAGCGTCGCCCCCAGCAGGTTGGCCCGGCTCAGGTCGAGGTGGAAGAAGAGAGCCACGACGCCCAGGATGAAGGCGGTGGTGATCAGGCTGTAGACGACGGCGAAAAGGGTCTGCCCCAGCATATGCGTCATGCGGGCGATGGGGGCCATGAAGGTGTACTCGATGGTGTCCTCCCACCGCTCCCAGGCGATCATCTCGCTGATGTTGTCGAAGACCACGGCCAGGAAGCGCCAGACCAGTGTCCCGATGAGCAGGTAGAGCACCAGGTATTGGGTGTCCACCGCCACACCGGAGATGGCCTCCATACCGGCGCCGATGTAGGTGATGGAGAGGGTGGAGGCGATGGAGTAGGCCATCCACACCAGTTCCCAGCCCCAGTACCGCCGCACCAGGTTGAAGTTGCGCTCCACGAAGGCGTAGGAAGCGCGCAGTTCCTGAACCAGTTGTGCCATCATTTCACCTCATGAAACCTCTCGCCGCCACAGGGTCACATCCGTCTGATGGGCAAAACCCCGCGCGGCTGCCAGATCGTGTCCTTCCGGCTCTTCCAGGAGCAGGTCCACATAGCCGAAGCCCAGCCGCGCAGCCAGCGCCTGCAGCGTCTCCACCAGCGACGCCAGATCCGCCTGTGGCCTTGCCCAAACCATGCCGTCGGCCTGGGACGGCTCCAGCGCCTGGGCCTTCAGCCCCAACCAGGCCGTCTCGCCACCGGGCGAGGCGAGCCGCCAACGGCCCCAGGGCAGCGCCTGGTGCTCCGGCAACGCCAGGTCGAAGGGCAGTTCCTCCCAGGCCTGGCGGCCGCATTGGTAACGCCCCACCCGTTGGACCAGGCCCGCGTCGGTGGGGTAGGGAGCCAGGGGGAGCGGGTCCGGCTCCACCGGGAGCGGCAGCGGCTGGGCTGGCGCCTGCCACTCGCGCAGCCACAGCCACGGGCTGAAGCCCACGCTGGCGTAGAATGGCTCGGCCGATGGCTCCGGCTGTGTGGTCAACGCGGCGCAACCCAGGTTGGACGCCAGCCTCGCGCCGGCCTCGACCAGCGCGCGGGCCACCCCCTGTCGGCGATGACTGGCGTGGACGATGAGCAGGGCAAGGTGGAGAGAGGGGCCGTAGGGCGCGGGCTCCCGCTCCACGACGAACTCCGCCTCACCGACCACCTCGCCGTCCCGCTCCGCCACCAGCAGCAGGAAGCCCGCGCGCAGCCAGCGATTGAGGTGCACCGCGCAGGTCTCCACGCTCATCCACGGGCCGCCGTGCAGCCACCGGTCGTAGAGGGAGAGCGCCTCGTAGGGTGCTGGCTCCCCCTTCCCGCCGCGCCGCCACACCGCCACCTCGCTGCAGTGGACTGCGGTGATCGCCGCCGCATCCTCCAGCCTCCCCGCTCTCACCTCAACGCTCATCCTCACCTCCGCGTCTCCCTGTCTCCCCATCCCCACATCTCACTCCTCCTCCCGCCGCAACGCCTTGCCGGTCAGTTCCATGAAGACGTCCTCCAGCGTCGCCTCATGGCCGTTGTTGCGGGAGACTCGGGCCTTCAGCCCTGCGGGCGTGTCCAGCGCTACGATCCGCCCATCATCCAGGATCGCCACACGGTCGCACAGGGCGTCCGCTTCCTGCATGTCGTGCGTGGTGAGCAGGATGGTGGCGTCGTGGTTGTCGCGCAGTTCCTCCACGAAGGCCTGGACCTCCCGCTTCGAGCGCGGGTCCAGCCCGGTGGTCGGCTCGTCCAGCAGCAACAGGATCGGTTGGGTGAGGAAGGCGCGGGCGATGGCGACCTTCTGCTGCATGCCGCGGCTCATCTCCTCCATGGGCCGGAAGATGTCCTCCCGCTTCAGGCCGAGACGGGTGAGGATCTCGATCACCTGCCGACGGGCCTGCCGTGGCTCGACTCCGTAGAGCCGCGCGCCGTAGAGCAGGTTCTCCATCGGCGTCAGTTTCTTGAAGAAGGAAGCCTCGACGGACACGCGGTTGATCAGCCGCTTGACGGCCATCTCCTCGCGCAGCACGTCGTGGCCGAAGATGGTGATCGTCCCCTCGTCGTGCAGCAGGAGGGTGGCGATGCAACGCACCAGGGTGGACTTGCCGGAGCCATTGGGGCCCAGGACACCGAAGACCTCTCCCCGTTGCACCTGGAAGGTGACGTCGTTCACCGCCACCACGGGCTTCCGGCCGTTGGCGTTTCGCTGCCACGGCCAGCGCAGCCCGCCGTGCCTGACGAACCGCTTGGTGACGTGGATCGCTTCCAGGGCGATCTCTCGTTGTGTGGACATGTCTTCCTCCGAATCCGGGAGGCCGGGCCTCCTGAAAAAGCACAGGGCCGTGGACGGTGCCCACGGCCCTGTGGCGGGACGACAGTGCGAGAGACAAACAGAAAGGCCGTGGGCGTCGCATGCGCCCACGGCCCTCCAGAGACTCGTTTAGCCGATCAACAGGCGCACTGCGACAAGGCAAAGCACAGGCAACCGCGAAGACGCGGTTGGATGATGCGGATGATGATGTCCTGGCTCGTGCGCATGTCTTCCTCCTTCAAGATTCGATGCCATTATAGCGGGGATGGTGAAATTGTCAAGCTGCGTTATAATGGCCGGCGCGTGCGATGGAAGAGCGTCTGCAGAAGGTTCTGGCCCGCGCGGGCTGCGGTTCGCGACGGGAATGCGAGGAGATGATCCGCCAGGGACGGGTGATGGTCAACGGCCAGGTTGCCCTCCTCGGCCAGAAAGCCGACCCCCAACGTGATCAGGTGGCCGTGGACGGCCGGCTGGTGCGGCCGCGGCGGCAGCACACCACGATCATGCTGCACAAGCCGCGCGGCGTCCTCTCCGACGAGGGGGACGGTCGCCCGGACGCGCCGCCGACCGCGCGCGGGCTGGTGGACCTGCCGGGCCATCTCTTCGTGGTGGGCCGCCTCGACCTGAACAGCGAGGGGTTGCTGCTCCTGACCGACGACGGGGAACTGGCCCACCGCCTCACCCATCCACGGTACGAGCACCCCAAGGAGTACGAGGTGCTGGTCGAGGGGCAGCCCGACGAACGGGCGCTGGAATCCTGGCGGCGCGGCGTCTTCCTGGATGGGCGGACCACCGCCCCCGCCGAGGTCTCCATCCTCCGTCAGGAGGCGGGCCGTACCTGGCTGCGAGTGGTGCTGCGGGAGGGACGCAAGCGTCAGGTGCGTCGCGTGGCGGCGATGCTGGGCTTCCCGGTGCTGCGCCTGATCCGCGTGCGCATCGGTCCGCTGCGCCTGGGCGACCTGCCCCCGGGCCGGTGGCGACGGCTGAGCGAGGCGGAACTGGCGGCCCTGCGGGCAGAGACGACGGACAACAGACCACGGACGACAGACCACGGACGACGGACGACAGACCATAGACCACGGACCACGAAACACGGAACACGCCATGAAACCTTCCACCATCACGATAGACGGGCCGGCCGCATCCGGTAAGAGCACGGTCGGTCAGATGCTGGCCCTGGAGATGGGCTACCTGTACTTCGACACCGGCGTGATGTACCGCGCCGTGACCTGGGCCGCGCTTCAGCAGTCCATCCCGCCGGAGGACGAGTCGGCGGTCACCGCGCTGGCCCAGCGATTGCACATTGACGTCCTCCCGCCTACCGCCGATGACGGCCGGCAGTACACCGTCCTGGCCGATGGGGAGGACATCACGTGGGAGATTCGCCGGCCAGAGGTGGACGCCAACGTTTCGCTGGTCTCCACCTACCGCGGCGTGCGCCAGGAGATGGTGCGACAGCAACGACGCATCGCCTCTGACGGGCGGATCGTGATGGTCGGGCGGGACATTGGCTCGGTGGTGCTGCCGGAGGCGGACCTGAAGATCTACCTGGACGCCACAGTGGAGGAGCGGGCGCGGCGGCGGTACCAGGAGTTGCTTGAGCGGGGCGAACCGGCGGAGTACGAGGAGGTGCTGCAGATGATGCGCCGCCGTGACCACATTGACAGCCACCGTGAGATCGCCCCGTTGCGCGTCCCCCCCGGCGCGGTAGTGGTGGATACGACCGGGTTGAGCGTCGAAGAAGTGATGGAGCGGGTGCGGCGGCTGGCGGGGTTGGTTCCTTCCCCCCATTTGTCGTCGTCAGGTGGCGCTGCCGGCGGCTGACCACCCGACACGCGACGGCGGAGCGGGCCGCTACTCTGTACGCGGTCTCAATCGCCGGGCGCCCTCAAATCAACAGCAACTCCCGCGGGAAGGTGGTCAGGCTCTCGGCTCCCTGATCAGTGACGACCACATCGTCCTCGATGCGCACGCCGCCCCGATCGGGAAGGTAGACCCCCGGCTCCACGGTGAAGGTCATCCCCGGCTGCAGGAGTTCGCGGTTCCCCTCCGCGATGTACGGCGGCTCGTGCACCTCCAGCCCCAGGCCGTGGCCCGTGCGATGGATGAACTGCGCGCCGTACCCCGCCGCCTGGATCACCCGCCGCGCCGCGCGGTCCACCTCCTGCGCGGCCACCCCGGGCGCGACCCGGCTGCGGCCCGCCCCGTTGGCTTCCTCAACCACGCGATAGATGGTCACCCACTCCTCGGGCAGGCCGCCGATGGCGACGGTGCGGGTGATGTCGGAAGCGTAGCCGGCAACGACCGCCCCGCAGTCTATGATGATCGGCTCGCCGGGGCGGATAGGACGATCGGAGGGAGTGGCATGGGGTGAGGCGGCGTTCGGTCCGGCGACGACGATGGGCTGAAACGGCACACCCTCGCTGCCCGCGCGCAGTAGTTCCACCATCAGCAGGCCGGCCACCTCACGCTCCGTCATCCCCGCCCGCAGTCGGTCGAGCGTGGCGCGCAGGGCCGCCTCGACCAGCGCCACGGCCCGGCGCATCTGCGCCAGTTCGTCCGGACTCTTGTTCAGCCGCAGCCGCCCCACCGTCTCATCAGCGGGGACGAGGGTACAGCCGGGGGCGTACCGCTCCAGGTAGCGGGCCTCCATCAGCCGCATGCGCAGCCCCTCGACGCCGATGCGCGCATCGGCCAGTTCCAGAGCGACGCAGGCCTGATGAAAGGCGAGCGTCGGCCCTTCCTCGTCAGTGTAGGGGAACGGCTGCAGCGGACAGGTCGCATGGGCGACCTTGGGCGCCTCCAGCGCCGGCAGGACGATCGCTGGCGTGTTGTCCGCCGGGAAGAGCGCCACCACTGGCCGTTCGCTGGGGAAGAACGAGAGGCCCGTCACGTAGAGGAGGTTGGCCCCCGGCACCAGCGCCAGGCTGTCCAGCCCATCCCGCGCCATCGCCTCCTGCAACCGACCCAGTCGTTCGTTCACCGTTTCACCTCCCACCTACCCCGCCACGCCGCCGCCATCTACTGCCAACACCGCCCCGGTGACGAAGGAGGCGGCGTCGCTGACCAGGAAGAGCACCGCCCGGGCGATCTCCTCCGGCGTGCCGATGCGTCCCAGCGGCCGTTCGGCAGCCTCGGCCAGGAAGCGCTCCTCCGGCTGACCCAACTGGCGGGCCTCATGGCGCAGCATCGGCGTGTCGGTGTCGCCGGGACAGACACAGTTGACGCGGATGTTCTGCGCGCCGTGGTCGAGGGCCATCGCGCGGGTCAGGTTGACCACTGCCCCTTTCGACGCGCAATAGGCCGCTGCCTGTCGTCCGCCCTTCAACCCCCAGCCGGAACCGGTGTTGACGATGGCCCCGCCGCCGCGTGCGATCATCACCGGCAGCGCCGCCCGCGACATCAGGAAGACCGAGCGCAGGTTGACCGCGATCACGCGGTCCCAGTCCTCCACGCTGCTCTCCATGACCGAGGCGCGGCGGACGATGCCGGCGTTGTTGAACAGGATGTCCAACCCGCCGAACGCCGTCACCGTCTCCTGCACCGCTCGCGCGCAATCCTCCGGTTGAGAGACATCGGCGGAGATCGCCACGGCCTGCCCACCGGCGGCGACGATGGCCTGCGCCACCGCTTCCGCCCCCCTGCCGTCCAGGTCCACCACCGCCACCGCCGCCCCCTCGCGGGCGAAGAGCAGCGCCGTGGCCCGCCCGATGCCTGACGCGCCGCCCGTCACCAGGGCGACCTTTCCCTGCAAGATCCCTCTATCGTTCGACATCGTCCAGCGCCTTTCCCACCGCCTCGAGGGTGAACGCGACGTCCTCCTCTGTGTGCGCCAGCGAGGCCACCGAGTGGAGCGCTGCCGACGGGGTCATATAGACGCCGTGGCGGAAAAGCGCCCAGGCGAAACGTCGGTAGCGGTCACGGTCCACGTGGGCGCAGAACTCGCGGTAGTCGCGGATGGCCGGGCGGCTGGTGAACATGATCTGCGCCATCGGGCCGACGCTCTGGACGATGGCCGGCACGCCGCGCGTGGCGAACAGCGCCCGCAATCCATCCCACAACTGGTTGCCGATGCGCTCGATCTGGCGGAAGGCGGCGCCGCCGTCGCGCTGCAGCACCTGCAGGCTGGCCCGCGCAGCGAAGAGGCCCACCCGCGAGGCGTTCTGCGTGCCGTAGTGGAGCACTCCCCCCCAGGCGAGCGCGTCCATGATCTCCGCCCGTCCCGTGAAGGCTGCCACCGGCAGTCCCGCTCCCAGCGCCTTGCCGAAGGTGGCGATGTCCGCCTGGACGCCGAACCGCTCCTGGCAGCCGCCGGGGGCAACGCGGAAGCCCGTCACCGTCTCATCGAGGATGAGCAGCACGCCGTGGGCGCGGGTCAGGTCGCGCAGACCGGTCAGGTAGCCCGGCTCCGGCGGGATGACGCCCATGTTGCCCATCACCCCCTCGGTGATGACTGCTGCCACCTGTCCGCGGTGCGTCTCCAGCGCCCGCTCCACCGCCGCCAGGTCGTTCCACGGCACCACCACCGTGTCCTCCAGCGCGCGGCGGTTGAGGCCGGAACTGTCGGCGATCTTCACCGGGTCGTTGCGGTGGCCCAGGGAGGCCAGCGGCTGGGGGTGGGCGTTGACCAGGAAGTCGTCGTACCAGCCGTGGTAGTGGCCCTCGAACTTGATGAACTTAGGCCGGCCGGTGTAGCCACGCGCCAGGCGGATGGCGGCCATCGCCGCCTCGGTGCCGGTGTTGGCGAAGCGCACCCGCTCGGCGCCGGGCACCATCTGCTGGATCATCTCGGCCACTTCGACCTCGATCTCGGTGGCGGCGGCGAAGAGCGTGCCGCTGGCCGCCGCCTCGGCGACCGCCTCGACGACGCGCGGGTGGGCGTGGCCCAGCGGGAGGGCGCCGTAGGCCATCATCCAGTCCACGTAACGGTTGCCGTCCACGTCGGTGATGTGCGCGCCGGCGCCGCGGGCGATGAACAGCGGATAATCGCCATAGTTGGCCGGCCCCCGTGAGGGGGAGGAGCCCCCTTCGACCATCACCCGCAGAGCGCGCTCGAAGAGGGCTTTCGACTTCTGGGTGGTGTACTCTGTCATACTCGTCTCCTGGTGGTCAGTGCAATACCTCCAGCGGCTGCACCTCTACCTTGCGATAGACCTCCGCCGGGGGGCGGGGGCGGCCGTCCACGCGCAGCAGGTGGGCCAGGGGGATGCCGAAGAGAGCCTGGTTCTGGCGCAGGTAGGGCGCAATGAGCCGCCAGTCGGCCTCCGTCAGCGGGACGAAGCGCCCGCCATTCAACTGGTCCTCGTCCACCCTGTGGTGGGGGTCGCGCAGGTAGATCGCCCCACCGGAGGCCAGCGAGAAGAGATTGCCGCCCGGGTAAGGGGTCTCCATCTCCACCCACCGGCCGCGCTCGTCGCAGGTGACGCCGTTGAGGATGACGAAGCCGCCGCCCTTCAGCGGGTCGCCGGCCATGAAAGACTCCGCCAGGTAGTCCAGGCAGGTGCCGTTGATCACCGCCCGCGGACGGCCCACGGCGTTGATCAGCGGCCGGCCGGCGGCGGAGCCGAGGACAAAGATCTCGCCCCCCTTGGCCCCGTATAGGAAGGTCTGCCCCACATCTCCGTGGATGACCAGCCGCCCGCGCTTGAGGATCTGCCCGACCTGGTCCTGCGCGTCGCCGTGGACGACCACTTCGGCGCCGTCCAGGCCCGACCCCAGGTAGTCGCCGGGGTCGCCGTAGATGTCCAGGCGCACGTCGTCGGTGGCGGGTCCCAGGCCGCAGCCGGCGAAGCGTCCGCCGCGCCAGTCGAAGGCCACGAACTGGCGCCAACCCAGGCTGTGGGCCTGCGCCAGCAGCCGCGCTGCCGAAGACTCCCCTTCCGCCGGGAAGCCGCAGGCATCCAGCACCAGAACCTCCTCCCCCGAGGCGGGAGGACGCAGCGCCCGGGCTGAGTCAACGTCCACACGACGGTAACGGCCCCCGGCTCCTTCCCCCAAGGCCGGCACGGCCCGCAGAAGGGCATAGAGGACGCGGTCCACCTGCGCCAGGAAGGCGGCGCGTTTGAGCGCGCCCAGATCGAAGCGCCGGTCGCGCAGCCAGGTGAGCGCCTGGAGGACGAGGGAGCGTGTGGCATCATCCGCGGCGCAGGCGACCAGCCCGTCCAGCCAGGCTGCCACCTGCGGGAGGTCGGCGCGCGCCAACCCACGGCAGGCTGCGGAGAGCCAGCCTCTCAGCGCGTCTGAGGTCAGGCGGGTGATGTCGGTTGGCAGGTCTGCGGCGCGACGACGAGGGGGGCGGGGGCGGGGGGCGGGGGCGGCCTGTGGCCGGCCGAACTTGTCCTGACAGGTCAGCCGACGGCCCGCCCCGTCCGCCGACACGGTGAAGGCGAAGGCCCCGCCATCGGTGTAACTGCCGCCGCGGGCCACCCAGTAGCGGTCGGCCAGCGGCTGGAAGCGGCCATCCTCCGCCGCCAGGCTGCGCAGGCAGGCGTTGATGGCCTGCCGCTCCGAGGCGATCAGGCCGATCTGCGCCGTCCGGTCCTCCGACTCGTAGAGGGCGAAGACCTGTGGACGCAGCATCGAGGTATCGGTGATGCCCAGCAGCTGCCACTGCTGGCGGTCGGGCTGGCTGCGGGCGATGATGAAGAACCAGGGACCATCGGGGCTGCCGTGCAGGTGCACCTGCTGGACAGCGCGATAGAGGGCCTGCTTCTCCGCCGGCAGCATCTCGAAATCCCGCTCGGTGGTGGGGGCCAGCGCCTCCAGCAGCACCTCCAACGGGTAGCCGTAGATGCGGTCCCACAGGTCGAACAGCAGCACACTGACCTCGGTGTCGGTGAGGAAGAGCGGGACAATGTTGCGCTGGCGCAGGTACTCCGTGACGCGATGGTAGTTGGCGAAGTCGCCGTTGTGCACCAGCGCCTCGTTCACGCCGACGAAGGGATGCGCGCCGCCGGGGTGCCAGATGCGTCCTTTGGTGGGGTAGCGCTGATGGGCGATCCAGACGTGGGCGGTCAGGTCCTCCAGCCGGTAGTAGGCGGCGGCCTGTTCGGCGTAGCCGACGATCTTGAAGACCAGCAGGTCACGCCCGTGACAGAGGACGAAGGCGCGCTTGTCGCCCAGGCTGGCGTAGTACCGCTGGTTGAGGCGGAAACTGTTCTGGTAGACGTACTCGTCCTCCACCTGACGGGCTGGCAGGTGACGCAGGCCATTCTCCTCGGCGAAGCGGGCCAGCACTTCCGGCCGCACCCGGCAGAAGTAGCGCACCACCTCCGGCGGGCGCACCTCCAGACCGGGGACATCGCGGTAATCCTTCACCGTCTCCACGCGGTTGGCCTGCGCGATGTCGAAGCGGCCCTCCAGGCATTCCCGTTCCACCTCCGCGCGCGCGCCGGGGTCGAGATAGGCCACCTGGAGCAAGGTGTGGCTGCGCAGCACCTCCGGCGAGACACCCATCTGTGCCGCGTCCAGGCCTGCGGCGGCCAGTCCTCCTCCCTTGCCGTTGCCGCGGTTGTGCATCTGCTGGCTGGCGACGAGCAGGTGGCGTCCGGCGACCGGCACGTTGGCGGCCAGCCCCAGCACCCCGCATCCTCCCTCTGCCGCCTCTGGCGAACGTGGCAGCACCGACCAGCCGTCCACCAGCGGTTGACGGGAGTTCAACAACGCAGCAACGGTCTCGGAGTGTGATATCGCCCTGTTCATATCCGCAGTCCATGTCACTCCAACGCCACCAGCACGTCCGTCCGCCCACGCAGTTCAGTGATGGCGCGCATTCCCAAGGCACGGAGGATGCCGGCCAGTTGCCACTGCCAGGCGGTGTACAGGTTGACGATGTTCTGCCACGCCGTCGCCGCGTCCACCAGTTTGCTGCGCTCCGGGTCGGTGGTGGTAATGCCGAAGGGACAGCCCAACCCCTGCTCGCAACTGCCCAGCCGCGTGCAACCCAGGGCGACCAGTTCGGCGGTGCCGATGATGCAGCCGTCGGCGCCCAGGGCGATGGCTTTGGCCACGTCGTAGGCGGTGCGGATGCCGCCGGAGGCCATCAGGGTCAGGCTGTCGCGGATGCCTTCCCCCTGGAGGAAGCGGTGCACCTTGGGGATGGCGTACTCGATGGGCATGGCGATGTTCTTCTTGGCGATTTCCGGCGCGGCTCCCGTTCCCCCGTATGCGCCATCCAGGTGCACGATGTGCGCTCCGGCGTAGTAGGAGCCCACGGCCACCATGTCCACGTCGGTGGGGGTGGAGACCTTGACCGAGATGAGCGCCTGTGGATTGATCGCCTTGACCCAGTCCACGTGCTTTTTGTGATCTTCCACCGAATAGACGCTGTGGAAGGGGAAAGGGGAGAACAGACTGCAACCGACCACCGCCTCACGCATGGCGGCCACGGCCGGCGTGACTTTGCTGCCCAACAGGTGCCCACCCAAACCTGGCTTGGCTCCCTGGGCGTACTTGAACTCGACGATACGCGCCCGCTGGATGGTCTCCTCGCGCACTCCGAACAGGCCAGTGGCCACCTGGGTGATGATGTGCTCAGCGTAGGGGATGAGTTCGTCGGGATAACCGCCCTCACCGGTGGAGGTAAACGAATCCCAGGCCTGGGCCGCTCGCGCCCGGGCCAACATAGTGTTCAGGCTGACCGAACCGAAGGACATGCCCGCGCCGTACCACGGGTGGGGGAGGCGAAGGCACGGTCGGCCATCGTTACGGCGATTCAGGTCGAGGGAGAGGTCTATGTCCGTGAGACGTGAAACGTGAGGCGTGGTGCGTGAGTCCTCGCCTACCTCGAAGACGAAGCGCAGCCGGTCGAAGCCGCCACCCGATTTGCCAACGCGGTACTCCAGTCCGGACGTGGGAGGGCATCCCGTGCGCGCCTGCTCGGCAGTAGCCAGAATCAACTCGGTGGGCCAGCGCAGGTCTCCCTCCGCCTCCCCTTCATCTGGGATTTGGTCATTGGTCATTGGGGTTTTGGCGGCGGTGAACAG
>DAOTYX010000167.1:0-26641 GCA_034434635.1 Anaerolineae bacterium
ATGCACTGGTAGGGAATCGGTATGCCTGGCGCGGTGTAGTAGCTCTCATAGGTGTCGTTGAACGTAAAACCAATGTCGTCCTCCTCCCCCGGACAGAGCGGATAGCCAGGCCACCAGGGAGGCTCATACCGCCGGTTCATCACCGGCAGGTAGTAGGTATGGCGCACCGCCAGGTTGACCGTCAGCGGATGGGTGGCGGTGATCCCCTCCGTCGTCGTGGTGAGGATCAGTGTGGCCGTGTAGGTTCCGACGGACCACCCTGTCGTGCCGGTGATGGCCACGGTCAACGTGGCCGGGGCCGTCCCGCTCACCGGCGAGACCATCACCCAGGGCGCGTCTACGGTCGCGGTCCAGGCATCGCAGTCGGTGATGACCACCGTCTGCGTGGGCGGTCGCACCTGGCCCAGGGCCACGTCTTGCAGGAAGGAAAGGGTTTCAGGTTGCAGGTTGAACCTGGAAACCGTCGGCTCCGTCGGCGCTGCCAATGCCGCGTGGACGGCCAGCAGCAGCGCCAGCGATAGCAGGACACAGAGCAGTGACACAGCGATGGATCGTGTTGCAGACGGGTTCATCTCTCTCCTCCTACCGCTCCTCCAGGCGGGTCAGGATGTCCCGCAGCAGGCGGGCAATGATCTGAAGATAGCCCACGACCAGCCCCATCCACTCCGCATGGTCAACCTCTGGTGCCGTCAGACACGTGCGGTAGCGCTGGTCAAGTTCCAGAAGTGCGTGATTGTTGTTGCCTTTCCCTCCGACGTTCACTTCTTCCTCCGGCAGTTACGGGTCCTGTAACCTGAAACCTGTAGCCTCTCACCCCTCCGGCGTCGGTGTGGCTTCCACTGCCGGCGGCGCGGTGATCGGCACCGGCACCTCCAGTCGCGGCGAGAGCAGGTCCCCCGGCTGCTGATCCGGGTTGAAGACCAACGTCAGCCGCGCCCCCTCCGGCGGCAGGCCGGCGAACGTCAGCGTCGCCTGCGCCTGGCCACGGGTCACCAGGTCGAGGAAGGCGTACCGCGCCGCCTCCAGACTCTCCCCATCCGCCGGATACACCCGACCGGCCTCGTCCACCACCACCGGCGGCTCGTACAGCAGGTCGCCCGCCCCTGACGAGCGCACCGTCACTGTCATCGCCAGGGTGTCGGACAACCAGCGCACGCCGGCGATCCCCACCTGCGGCCCGCTCTGGGACCCCTGGCCCGCGCCAGCCTCCCCACCCCACCAGGGCGTCGGCTCTCCCGCCACAGCGCTTTGACTCGCCGCAGGCTCCCCGGCCAGCACCGCGTTGATCGCCGCCAACTCCCCCGCGACCATCAACGTCAGCACCAGCAGCCACACGCCCAACAGCCCCACAACAACCCATAGGATGACCCGCTCCCTCTTGCTCACCTCTCACCTCCGTCACCGGTCGGTGGTTTCACCTCGACCACGTGCAGCGCGTAGACGTGGACCGGCGCGCCGTCCACCCACACCTCAACCGCGTACTTCCCCGCTACGGGCAACACCAGGCCGGGAAAGTAGACCACCTGCGCTACCGTCACCGGTTCCGGCTGCGCCACCAGGTCAGCCTCCCCACGCGCCACCTCGTTCCCGTCCGGCTGGAGCAGCCGCACCGTCACCCGGTAACTCCCCTCTCCACCCGACCACAGGTTGGCCACCACCAGCCGGTCGAAGCCCGCCGGGAAACGGGCCGCGTACAGGTCGAAGAACACCCGCTGAAGGCTCAGCCGCCCATCGGCCAGCCCCGCCGACGCTGCCGCATCCTCACACGGCAGCGACGCCAACAACCGCGGTATCGGTCGCACCTGCGGCCCCCATACGCCGCCGCTCATAGGACTGCTCATCTCCCCTCCTGTGCCCTCAATCCGTCACCTCGATGCTGATCAGCCTGCGCCGCGGACGCCCGGCCGTCTGCTGCTCGTCATCGGTCGTCCGTCGTCGGTCTTCCGTCACCCGTCGTCCGCCATCCGCCATCTGTCGTCGGTCGTCTGCCGCCCGTCGTCCGTGGTCCGCCGCCCGTCGTCCGTCGTCTGCCATCCGCAGCCCCAGCACCGCCTCGGCCAGCTGCTCGATCCCCACCGCCAGCCGCCGGTCATCGGGCAGTTCCCCCTGTTCCAACACCCCCGGCAGGGCAGCCACGAAAGGCACCACCGTCACCACCGGCGGAGAAGACCCCCACACCGCGGTCACCCCGGCGGCGAACTCCTGCGCCGAGACGCCCCCCGCTGCCGCGCGTCGGTTGAGCGCCAGGTACACCCGGCCCGCCGCCCCGATGTCCCGCAGCGTCGCCAGCCCCTCCACCGCCGCGGTCACCCCCATCCCTGTCGGCGGCAACACCAGCACCACGTCGTCCGCCCGCTTCAGCGGTTCCAACGTCCACGGGTTGCCCCCAGGCACCAGCGCCGGCAGGTCCGCCACCACCAGGCCGGAGGCCGCTCGCGCCGCCTCGATCAGCCCGCCGATCTTCTCCCGCTCCACCGCCCCGTCCCGCGCTCGCGCCGGACCCAGCATCACACTCAATGGGAAACTGGGAGATGGTAACTTGGGAGATGGTAAATTGGGAGATGGTAAATTGGGGGAGGGTGGGGCGAAGGTCACCCTTTGCCGGGCTGCTGACAGGTTCCCCGACTCGAAAAAGACGGTCGCGTTGGGCATCCGCGGCAGGCGCAGGATCGCCGATACCGCCGGCTCCGCCAGCGCCAGCAGCAGCGTCTCCACCCCGCGCTCCGCCGCCAACAACGCCAACAGCAGCGCCAGCGTCGTCCGCCCACTCCCCCCCATCGGCCCAGACCAGAAGGTCAACAGGCGGCGGGCTGGTAGATTGGGAGTTGGGAGATTGGGAGTTGGGAGATTGGGGGATGGGGAAGGGGGAGGTTGGGGAACGAACGCCGTCCGTTGTCCGTCGTCCGCCGTCGGTCGTCTGTCGTCGGTGGTCCGTCGTCCGTCATCGGTCATCCGTCGTCCGTCGTCGGCGGTCGGTCGTCCGTCGTCGGTCGTCCGTCGTCCGTCGTCCGTCATCTGCCGCCCGCGGTCCACCGCCTTCGCCCCTATCCGCCTCTGCTTCAACTCCGCCGCTATCTGCGCCCACGAGATGGGCGCGGTGACGCCGGCGACCAGGTTGGGCAACGCGGCAAACCGCTCCTGCTCCCTTGACCAGACCGCCGGCAGCACCAGCGCCACCGACACCGGCAGCGCCTTCAGCGCCGCCTCCGCCGCCTCCGGCGTCGCGTACAAATCCCCCTCCACCACCACCAGCACTTCGTCCCCCAACACCGCCACCATCTGGGTCAGCCGACCCGCATCGCTCACCACCGCCGCCACGTCAAAACCCGCAGCGGCCAGCGCCGGATACGCCACCCGCATCAACAACTCCTCATCCGCACCGGCTAATACCACCCTCATCGCCCATTCCTCCGACCCATCCGCATGGCCTGATGGTGCGCCAGAATGTCCTCATCCGTCGGTTCCTCCGCCGGCACCCAAATCGGACGACACAGAAACGGCGTCGTGTGCATGATCTCCTGCGAGTACCCTAACTTGCAGATCGCCATCCCCGCCGGCATCCGACTGATGAACCGCTTGTAGTCCTCGTCCGTAAACCCTTTCTCGCTGAAGGCCAGATGGGACATCATCAGGTCCCGATCCCGCGGGTTCTTCGTCTGGCTGAAGAAACTGTTGTTGCACGACGACAGGATCCCCGGCGGCAACTCCGAGACCGTCTGCACCAGCGGGTGCAGATAGATGCGGTACTTCCGCCCATCCCGCCACATCGCCTGAAACAGCTCCACCGTCGTCGCCCCACTCGTGGTATCCTCCGAGGAGCCGGTCTCCACCCCCGTCAATACCTTGTTCGCCTCCTCGAACACGATCTGCAACACCGGCCCCGGTTTCTTGCCGATCTCCTGCCGCCGGCGCACCACCGCGTCGTTGTACAGGTGCCAGGCCACCAGCCCCAGCAGCGCAGCCTTGGCGTACTCCTCCAACTCCGCCCCGCCCTCCAGGATCGAGATGCCCCACGGATCGTCCGCCGGCCCCAACAGCCCCAACTCCTCCACCGGCGTCATCCCCTCGCCTGCCCCGTACATCTGCGCCATCTCGCCCTGGGTGAAGGTCTCCAGCCGCAGCAGCACCCCCTCCAGCGATTGCAGGCTGGCCTGATCCCGCCGCCGCTCCAACTCCGCCTTGTACGACGCCAGCCGCTCTACCCACAGCGCCATATCCACCGCCCGCGAGCGATATACCGCCAGCGCCTGGCGCTCGAACCCTGCCAGTTCCTCCAGATGCACCCCCACCAGCGACCGATCCGCCAGCCCCCGCTCCCGCCGCGCGGCGTTGATCGCCTCCGCTTCCTCCTCGTTCTGCACGCGGTTCAGCCCCGGCGTCGCCCACACCTCCCGATCCGAGGTCAGCACCCCGCTCTCCAGGTACAACTGCCGCGCCGCCCGGCGCATGAAGCCCAACTGCCGCGGCCCCATCCGCCCCGCGTTCTTGAAGATCTCGCACGTCGCCGCTAACTGTCGCTCCGGTTGAATCCGCTTCCCCACCTGCCACGGGTTCCAGCGAAACGGCACCGCCGCGCCGGGGAACAACTGCCACACCTCCACACGCCCCGGCTCCCCCAGCGGCGCGTTCAACAGCCGCCGCCAGCCCGCCCCAAAGTCCAGCACTACCGTCCGGTAGTGCCACTGCCGCGTCGTCTCCACCACCAGCCGCTCCGCCGCCACCGTCTTCCCGTACCCCGTGTCCGCCGCGAAAACGGTGTGGAAGAACCGCTCCCGGTTGATCCGCAGCGGCGCCGCCGTCACCTCCGCCCGCTCCGTGGACCACAGATGGGCCAGCACCACGTCCCCAGGCATGTCCGGCACGAAGGCAAACGGCGGTATCCGCTCCTGCGTCGTCACGCTCAGCCCTTCCTCGAACAGCACCGGCGCGGTGTACGCCGCCAGTTGCAGCGGCAGCAGCAGCGTCGAGTCCCGGTACGCCTCCAGCGCGCCGGCGATGCGCTCCTCCCGCGTCGACGGCGTGAAGGTCATCGCGTGGCGGCGGATGTACTCTTGCTCCCCCCCGCTCAACCGCCGCGTCTGCACCGGCGTCACCACCAGCGGCCCCGAACCCTGGAACGCCTGCCGCACCGCCACCTCCGCCGTCGCCGCCCCCCGCTCGCTGCGCGTCAGCACGTACACGTCCGCCAGCCACGCCCCCTCCAGCGTCGCCTGCCGCAGCAGCTCCTCCTGCGCCCGCAGGATCGTCGTCAACTGGATCGCCGGGTCGTTCCACCACTGGTAGGCGCGGGTCAGGCCGAAGGAGGGCATCGCCGCTACCCCCAGGCCCGTCGCGTTCATCAGCCCCAGGCTGCGCCCCAGCGCCGTGCCGGAGGTGCGTGTCGTGCCGTGCGTGCGCCCCACGGCGTGCGCCGTCCCGTCCGCGGTCGAAGTCGTCCGCGCCCACGAGGAGGTCTCCGCGTGCGAGACCGTGTCCGCCGATGAGTGCGTCACCGACGAGAAGGTGCTGGACGCGGTGGAGCGGCTGACCGACTGCGAGCTCGTGTCCGCCGCCGAGGTCGTGTCGGCGGTGGAATCGGTCACCGACCGCGAGGTCGTGTCCGCGTTGGAGACGGAGACCGCGTGAGAAGACCCCACCACCATTGACCCGCCGCGAGACCAGTTCGTTGAGGACGTTGTGCCCCAGTTGTTTTGTAAGCCGAACCCGCTCCCCGTTTGCGCGCTCGTTGTGTCGGAGGAAGAATCGGTGTGCTGCGAGGAATCCGCCGTGCTGTGTTGTTGCCCCTGGGAGTGCGCTCTCGAGCCGGTGATCGCCAGCGATCCTCCGACGGTGGCTGATCCGCCTACGTCAGCAATAATGGCACTAATGCGGGAGTTCCATTGCTGGCTGACATTCACACCAGCGGTTGACGCCATACCAACTGTATCGGTCTGGGTTGTTCCATTGCTCTCCTCGTGTCCCGTCGAGTCCGCCGTGCCTTCGGTGTGCGCTCTGCCCCGCCCCCAATTCAGGTTGAACGATATATTCCCACCGTGTTCGTGCGCCAGGCCCCCGCCCATTGACCACGAGCTTCCCTCTGCCACCGATGAGCCGTCCGTCACCGTGACCCCTGCTGTGTGCGCCGTCCCCACCGACGTCGCCCGTCCCGTCGTGTGCGCCGTCCCCGCCGTGTGCGCCGTCCCGTCCGTCACCGTCACCGTCGTCGTGCGCGACCCGCCCGACGTGCTCGCCACCCCCTCCGTGTGCGCCGTCCCCTCCGTCACCGCGTGCCCCACCGTCGTCGCCGTCCCCTCCACGTGCGAGGTCACGTCCGAATCCGACACCCCATCCGACACCGCCCGCCCCTGCTGTTGACCGTAGGCCGTGGCCACGCTCTGCCCCAGCGACTGCGCCAGCGTGAAGGGAATGGCGATCCCCGTCGAGATCGCCTCCGACCCGCTCATCTGGCTCGCCGGCACCGACGCCTCCGCCGCCACCCCCGCCAACATCCGCGCCAGGTCCCCCTGCGCCAGCCGCGACGCCAGCGTCACCACCAGAAACTCCTCCTGCACCGCCGCCAGCGCCCGGCACAGCATCTCCGCCTGCTGCTGGGTGAAGACCGGACGATAGCCATCGGCTCCCACCTGGCTCTTGCCCATCTCCCCCGGCCCCTCACGGCCCATCCCCCGCGCCCCCATGCGCGGCTCCGGCTGCCCGATCACCACCAGCGCGTGCGGAAACTCCGCCAGCGCCCGACGCATCCACTCCGCCAATTGCACCGTCAGCGGCTCCAGCCGGCTCTGCTCGAAGTTCGCCATCGAACCCTGCACCGCCGCCATCCCCAGCAGCGCGTTGCGCCGCGCCACCTCCAGGCCCTCCCCCAGCCCCACCGCCCCGTACAACTGGAGCACCCCCAGCGGTGGGTCGAAGATGCCCGCCTTCAGTTCCGCCAGGTCGTACCGGGCAATGCGCTGGTTGTACAGCCCGGTCAGCACCGTGCGCATCCGCTCCACCAACCCCGGCTCCTGCCGCGCCTCCTGCGGCAGATACCGCAACACCCGCAGCGTCACCACCCGCCAGAGGTCGTACCGCCGCCCGTCTTCCCGCTCCTCCAGGTGGAACCACAGGTACTCCAGCCGATCCTGCCCCTCGTTGAACACCACCCCGTTGTCCAGCACCACCAGGTCGTCCATCTTCACACCTCCGCGTCCTCGATCACGCCTCGCCCCGCCCCCGCAGTTGCCGGATGCGCTCCTCCACCGTCAGCCAGGGGTTGACCCGCGTCTTCCAGTGGACCGCGAACCGTTGCGCCACGTAACCGAAGTACATCAGCGGGCCGACCACCCACAGCATCAGCGCCGCGTAGGGCACCACCGAGGAGACCACTGCCCCGGCCAGCGCCTCGCCGCCGCCCGGCTGGCCCAGCCGCTGCGACCAGGCCATCAGCGCCGCCGGCGACAACTGCGAGCGCAACAGCAGCAGGAACCCCGCCACCGCCGCGGCATACACCGCCAGCATCCACTTCATCCGCCCCAGCAACTGCTCCCGCTCCAACGGCACCGCCAGCGGCACCACCAGCAGACAGAGCCACATCGCCAGGCCGATGAACGGGATGGGGGCCGGCGCGGCCAGCCCCACCGCCGTCCACACCAGCGCCAGCGCCGCCGTGCCCAGGTATGACGTGGGGGACTCCCGCTGCGCCGCGCCGCGGTCATACCGGCGGGGGCGATGGCCTGCCCGACGAGCCGCCTCAGCGTCCAGCAGCAGCGCCACCCCCACCGCCAGCGGCCAGCACAACACCACCGGCGCGTGTGCCCACAGCCAGTACAACATCACCAACAGCCCGTTGGCGAAGAGGACCAGGACGTCGAGGATGCCCATATGTCATCTCCCGAGGGAAGAGAGAGGGACGCACAAATGTGCGTCCCTACTCCGAGGCTTCGTCATAGGAGAGTTCAAAGTGATAGGCCCAGGAATCCCCCCACCCGTCTGGGACTTGAGGATGCCTTTCATCCGCCTGCCGCCATCCGGTCAGATCCACTGCCGTCGGGTAGGTCTCGCGGAAGCCATCAATGTCAACATACGCATCCGGGTAGACCCGCTGCGGGGCGATGTCCTCAGAGGTTCCTGAGACGCTGACGATCTGGTCTCCAAAGTGTATGGCGGCGGCCTCCTCTCCGGCCCACCCCCAAATACACCCCCTGTCGCTGTTGTTCTCGATGCGAAACAGGAGCCGCATCCTGTCAGCGTAGCGGATGATCCTCAAGGGTTGCAAGGTCAGGTCATTGATGGTCTGTGGCTCGATATCCAATGGGCGGTCGTCAACCAGCGCCCCCCAGTTGATCCGCCACTCCCCGCCCTCCCTCCGCAAGGCCCACCACACATCGTAGTTCTGCGGCTCGTCTCTGCCGATCTGCTCCTTGATCAGCGCATGCACCAGGACCAGGTCTTCGTCAAGTTCCTGGCTTTCTGTGACCCGGTAATCCAGCAGCCGCCAGCCCTCGAAGTCCTGCTGCTCGAAATGGGAGATGATGTCCTGACGTCTCAAGCCCAACAGGGAGAGGCTATAGTCAGAGATGAAGGCGGCGGCCTGTTCGAAACGTCGCTGCTGGAGCGCCTCCAGATAGGCCGTCACGGTTGCATCCGGCCCCTGTATCGCGGGCGGCTCTGCCTCTTCCGGCATGCTTGTGGCCGTGGTCGAGGGGACAAGGGTTGCCGGGTCCCGCGTGATGACCGGCTCATCCCCTGCGGCGGATTTTGTCATCTGGCACGCCAGAAGCGCGGCGACCAGCAGGGTGAAAGAGAGGAACGGCAAGAGGCGTCTGTTCATCGTCGTGTTCTCCTTTGTGTGCCTCTTTGAGGTACTCGGCTGTTCGGAAAGGCTGATTCTACGTGGGCGGGAGTGGGAGGGCACACTCCCGCCAGAGAGGTATTCAGTTGTTCAGAGCCCGCCCGATAGCCGCCAGCGCCGCTTGGGCCAGGCGGATCAGGAGGCGCACGGCCTGTTGTACGACCGGCAGTGCCAGGAACGACGTTGCCTCTTCGATCAAGGCCCTGACAGCCCCGAGGAACTGGATCACCTGTTCCCACTTGACCCCGCAGTCCGCAGACGAACCTGGCGTGGCGGCAGGCTGACCATCAATCTCCTCCATCGCCGGTACAAAGTGCATGTACCAGCACTCCCGGTTCATGGTGCAGGCCACACACGGCTGCGGGTTCCCCTGGCGACCCAGACAGGCCGCGACCAATGGCGAGGCTGGCACGAGCAGCCCCCCCACGACGGGCCGCCGGTGACGTGCTGCCGCACCGGCCCGCCGACGGCAGGCCAGGACGGCAAGCATCACCAGGAGGCCCAGCAACAGTACCGACGAGAAGATCCTTTCCATCTCTCCTCCTCAAGACTGGCAGTCCCTCTCCGCTCAGGAGAGACTGCCCGTGGGAGAGGCGCCCTCCCACCTCTGGCGAACGCGCACCGCCGACGTCGCGCCTCACGCCGACGTGATCCACGCCCCCGAAGGGGCGAAGATCCCGTGGGGAGAGAGATGGGCCACCGCTTTTCCCGGTGCCAGAGGTCCAGCCGCTGGTCAGCCGGGTTGGTCAGGTGCACGGCCACTATGCCTGTGGCCTGGAAAAGAACAGGCCGGACCTCCGACGGTTGGGATCCGGCCTGCGTTGCGTGGACTGCCGACGAACGGACACGCTCTTGAGCGCGGGCCCCCTCTAGGGACCCTTGCCTGCCTCCTCCTGGGCGCGGCTCAAGGTCAAGATCTGTTCAGCGATCACTTCCACCACTTCGTCCTCTATGAAACTCTTCGTGGGGTCGAAGCCAGGCTTCCAGCCCACCGGCCCACCCTGCGTCATCTGGGCTACTTCCGTCAGAGTGCGCCGGAAGGGCCGGCTGCCCAGGAAGCCGTGCACCCGCACCCGCTGGCCGGGGCGGATGGCCACCGGCAGGCCGCCGGGCGCTCCACCCACCACCCGCACCGTCATGTAATCCGCCGACTGGTCATGATCGGTGGAGACAGACGGCGGCGGCTTCTGCGGCAGGTGCGGATCGCGATAGGAGGCCAGCCGGAAGCATAGGTCTCCTCCCCAATGCCACACCTTGTTGGTGACGTACCCTTCGATGATGACGGCATTGAGCATATCTTCCTCCATTGTGATCTGCGATGAGGGGCGTATAACAAAAAGGCCGGAAGGTGAGCCCCGGTGCTCAAGTCCCTTCCGGCCAACGCGCTTCGAGTTTTATGAATATTATAAGCAAGTTCTGACGAGTGTCAAGTGGCATTCGGCGAAATTGGGACGATCAACACTTGACATCAGCCCACATCCGATGTAATATGAAAGACACAACCTGCCGCCGAAAGGCACCCTCCGACTCAGACCGTTCCCTCAGGGACGGCTGAGCGATAAGGTGTGGGGAGCAATTCCCACGCCCGCCGTGCTTGCGAAGGAGGTTTCCTGGTTGAGCATGTTCTGCCAGGGGGCCTCCTTTTTCGTGTGTCTGGCGTGTCCATTTTTCACGTCATAGCAAAAGGAGGCAAGTATGGCAAAGATCCTGCGCGTCAATATGACCAACCGCACCGCGAAGTTCGAGGATGTGCCGGAGAAGTACCGGCACCTGGGCGGGCGCGGCCTGACGACGGCCATCATCTGCGACGAGGTGGACCCCACCTGTCACCCGCTGGGCCCCAACAATAAACTGGTCTTCGCCCCCGGCATCCTCGCCGGCACCGTGGCCCCCACCTCCGGGCGCGTCTCGGTGGGCGCCAAGTCCCCCCTCACCGGCGGCATCAAGGAGTCGAACGCCGGCACCGCCTGGGCGCAAGACGTCGCCCGGCTGGGCATCAAGGCCATCATCGTGGAAGGTTACCCGACCGATGAGGGCTGGTGGGGACTGCACATCACCAAAGACGGCGCCACCTTCTTCCCCGCCGATGAGTACGCCGGCAAGAGCCTGTACGAGATTTTCCCCGGGCTTTTCCAGCGCTTCGGCAAGAAAGTGAGCGTCATGACCATCGGCGTGGCCGGCGAGCAGAAGATGGCCATGGCCGGCATCTGCTTCAACGACATTGACAACCGCCCCAGCCGCTACTCCGGCCGTGGCGGGCTCGGCGCTGTCGCCGGCTCCAAGCGGCTCAAATTCATCATTGTGGACAGCGCCGGCGGACCGGGTGTGGAGATCGCCAATAAGGCCCTGTTCGACCAGGGACGGGAGAAGATGCGCGCCGCGCTCAACGAGCACGCCATCACCAAGCCCGGCGGCGGACTCAACTCCTATGGCACCGCCATCCTCATCAACATCCTCAACGAGGCGGGCGGCCTGCCCACCCGCAACTTCCGCGAGGGCCGCTTCGAGGACGCCGCCAAGATCTCCGGCGAGGCGATGGCCGAAACCTGCAAGACCCGCGGCGGCGTGGGCATGATGGGCCACCCCTGCCACCCCGGCTGCATCATCAAGTGCTCCAATGTCATCCCCAACCCCGACGGCACCGAGATGGTCTCCTGCATCGAGTACGAGACCTCCTGGGCGCTGGGGGCCAACTGCGGCATCGGCGACCTGGATGTGGTGGGCAAGTTGACCTGGCTGTGCAACGACATCGGCCTGGACACCATCGAGGCGGGCGGCGCTATCGCCGTGGCCATGGAAGCGGGCCTGGCCGCCTTCGGCGACGGCAAGAAGGCCATCGCGATGCTGGAGGAGATCCGCAAGGGCACGCCGCTGGGCCACATCCTCGGCAACGGCGCGGCCACCACCGGCAAGGCCTTCGGCGTCGTGCGCGTGCCCGGCGTCAAGGGACAGAACATGCCCGCCTACGAGCCGCGCGCCGTCAAGGGCATCGGCGTCACCTACGCCACCAGCACGATGGGCGCCGACCACACCGCCGGCTACACCATCGCCCCGGAGATCCTGGGCGTGATGGGCAAGGTGGACCAGTTCGACACCAACAAGGCCGCCCTCTCCCGCGCCTTCCAGTACACCACGGCCTTCATTGACTCCTCCGGTCACTGCCTGTTCATCGCCTTCGCCATCCTGGATATCCCCAGCGGCTACGAAGGGATGATCGAGGAGATCAACGGCGTGCTGGGCACCAGGTGGACCGCCGACGACGTCGTCAACATCGGCAAGGAGATCGTGCTCAAGGAGCGGGCCTTCAACCAGGCCGCCGGTCTCACCGCAGCCCATGACCGCATCCCAGAGTTCATGAAGTACGAGAAACTCCCGCCGCACAACGTGGTCTGGGACGTAAGCGACGAGACCCTGGACGCCGTCTTCAGCGAATAAGGGCCTGTCCGAATAACCGCAGTTAGCAAAGACATCGGAGGTCTTTTCAGACCTCCGATGTCTTCGTCATGTACGTGCCCTCCAGGGCGAAGCCCCGCTCCCGGTAGTAGGGCCGTGTGCCCACGGCAGCGATGACGGCCAGACGGGCATAGCCGGCCGCACGGGCGATCTCTCCGGCCTGACCCAACAATCGTGTCCCAAGCCCCGCATGCTGCGCCCGCCCCTCCTGCCGCGCCCTCAACTCCAGCGCCGGCCCGTAGATGTGCAGTTCACGCACCACCGCCGCCCCGCGCAGAACCTCCATCTCTGGCTCCACCTGCGGGAGGGAGAGGCGCAGAAAACCAGCCAACCGGCCCGCTGGTGTCTCTGCCGCCAGGAAGTGCTCCAACGTGACATCGGTGGCATAAGTCATCGCGGTGAACCGCAGAGCGGCCGGGTCCACCGGTTCGTCGCGCACCTCGCGGCAGCGGATGCAACGGCAGGACTGGCCACGCAGGGCCATGCGCCGCTGCACCACCTGGCGCAGGTTGGAAGCCGTGACACCAGCGACGATCTCGGGCGCGGGGATGTCTCGCATCAGCCGATTCACCCGACAGTAGGGCGGAATGAGCGACTTGCAACCCGCCAACAGGTCCACCAACTCCTCCTCGCTGTACGGCACGTACTCGCCGGCAAGCCAGCGTTCGTACAGGCCAGTGCCCGGCAGGAGCAGACAGGGGTAGATCTTCAGTTCGTCCGGGCGCAGCGCCGGGTCGTCCCACAGCCGCCGGAAATCCTCCAGGTCGCTTTGCAGCGTCGCCCCCAGCAGGTTGGGCATCCAGTGCAGGACGATCTTGAAGCCGGCCAGACGCAGGCGACGCACCGCCGCGCGCGTCTCGGCGACGGTGTGGCCGCGTCGGTTGAGCGCCAGGATGCGGTCGTCCAGGCTCTGCGCGCCCAGTTGCACCTTCGTCACCCCCAGTTCGCGCAACCAGCGCACCTCGGCAGGGGTGATACAGTCGGGACGGGTCTCCACCACCAGTCCCACGTTGCGATGGGGGGCGGTCTCGTTCGCCCGCTGCGCCTCCGCCAACGAGCAGGCTGGCGCGCCGTTCAGCGCCTCCAGGCAGCGGCGGACGAAGGTCTCCTGGAAGTCACGCGGATAATCGGACCATGTGCCGCCGAGGATGAGCAGTTCCACCTTGTCGGTCGGATGGCCGATGTTCTCCAGCGCGCGGATGCGCCCGGCGGTCTGGGCGAAGGGGTCGTAACCGAAGCGCAACGCCCGCTGCACCCCCGGCTCGCGCGGAAGGTAGGACTTGGGGGCGGTAGCGACAGAGGGACAGTAGAGGCATTCCCCACGACAGGGGTGCGGCGGGGTGAGCAGACTGACCGGGGCGACGCCGGAGGCGGTGCGCGTGGGCTTGCGCGAGAGATGTCGCGCCAGACGCGCATCCCAGGCCATGCGCCCGGCCGTGCACAACCGCCGATAGGCGCTCAGGAGTTGCGGGCGGGTGAACAGCCTTCCATCGGCGCGCGGATGACGGCGCAGGACGGCCTGCACTCGCTCCGGCGTCAGGCGGTCAACTATGGCAGCCAGTTCACGCAGGACTGTCTGGCATTGCAGAAGGTCCTCCGTAAGGTGGCCCTCTACGCTCACGATTCCTGCTTCGCCCGCCACATGTGGCTGGTGTCGTTCAGCAACGCCAACGTGTACCGCTGGCCATCCCATTCGATGAGGTTGACCGCGCAGGTGTCCTGCCCCAAATGCCAGAAATGGTCGTTCCCCAGCCCCAGCACGGCGCACAGGAGGACCCGATTGACCACCGTGTGGGCCACCAGGCCGATGGTCGTCCCCTCGTGACGGGCAGCCAGTTCCGCCAGGGCCGCCGAGGAACGCTGCCGCACCTCGTCCAACCCCTCCCCGCCAGGGAAGCGCACCGACTGGGGGGCAGTGAACCAGGCGTGAAGCATGTCCGGGTAGCGGGCTTTGACCTCCGTGAGCGCCAACCCTTCCCACTCGCCGAAGTGCAGATCCAGCAGGCCGGGATGGGGTTGGACCGTCAGCCCCTGGGCGTCGGCGATGGCCTGCGCGGTATCCATGGCCCGGCCCATCGGGCTGGCGTAGATGGCGGCGAGGGGCCAGCGGGCAGCGACGTAGCGGGCGGTCACCTGCGCCTGCCAGCGCCCTGTCTCGTCCAGCGGCACATCGCTCCTCCCGCGCACCCGTTCCTCACGATTCCAGGCCGTCTGGCCATGGCGGACAAGCAGTATTTGGGTTGTCATGGCGTTCTCCTCGAGAATGATGTTACGGACGATGGACCGTGTTCCGTGTTCCGTGGTCTGTGGTCTGTGGTCTGTGGTCAATGGCCCGTGGTCAGCCGCCTGAGAGCCGGCAACGCTTCCTCCATCGCCCGCTCGCCGGAAGCAATCACCTCACTGGCGAGACTCATGCCGCTAAAGACGGAGACTTGAGGCGGGATCGGCGGGCAGACGAGCAGGTCAGGACGAGACTCTGCCAGGCTGCGGCGGTTGGCCTCGCGGATGGTCACCACCAGCGAGCGGTACAGCACATCGAGAAGGTCTGCCAGGGCTGAAGGGAGAAAGCGACGGCGACGCATCTGCTCCGCCAGGTAAGCCACGCCAGCGTTATCGGTGGCCACGTCCACCGCCACGACCACGTCGGCCCCCATCTCGCGGGCCACATCCGCCGGCAGGTTATCCAGCAGGCCGCCGTCCACCAGCATCTGGCCGTCCAACTCCACCGGCGTGAAGACCCCCGGCACGGCGATGGTCGCACGCACGGCTGTCAGCACCGAACCGGAGCGCAGGACAACCTTCTGCTCCGAGTTCAGGTCAACCGCGACGAGGGCCAGCGGCAGCCGCAACTGGTCAAAGGTGAGGTGACCCAGCCACTGCGCCAGGTACTCCGTCACCTTCTGCCCCTGGAGCAGTCCCCGCCGGGCCGGGGTGCGGTCAATCAGGCTGAGCCAGTGACGCCGCTGGCTCATCCGCAACGCCTCCTGTTCTATCAACCCCACCGACAGGCCAGCAGCGTAGGCAGCGGCGATCACGCCGCCCATGCTCGTGCCGGCCAGGCAGGAGATGGGGATGCCCTCCCGCTCCAGCACCTTCAGCACGCCGATGTGAGCCAGTCCGCGGGCTCCGCCGCCACTCAATGCCAGACCGATTCGTGGTTCCATAGCAAGGCCATTTTACACGCGACCCTCTCAAACTGCAACAACCGCTGGGGCGCCCTGCACAACCGTCTGTGGGCCGGCGAGAGGGTATTGAGCAATTACCTGGAAGCGGGCCGTCCTCTCTTTCGACCGTCAGCCAGGGCCAGGGGCCCGCCGGTGGGCGTCAGCGGCATCGCGGGGTTGTTTCTCTCCGGAGGTCAGGCAGGTGCGGGTGAAAACGCCCCCTACCCCATCGTCTTCAGGACGTAGAGCGCCTGCCAGGTAACCCACTTGCTGGGACGGCCGGAGCGCTCCAGGGGAACCCACATGCGCCGCCGGTAGGGGCTGCTGCCGTTCCAGCGGCCGTCGTCGTGACAGCGGTCCTCCAGCCACACCACCGCCCGCCCGAAGGCCGGTCGGTCGTGCAGTCGCCCCAGGTCGGCCAGCACGCGCAGCACAAAAAGGACATCCGCCTGATAGAACAGCGGGAAGTTGAGATGATCCCAAATCGTGCTGCGCTGGCTTGTCGTGGGGTAGTTGCCCTCACGCAGGCGGTAACGGCCGAGGAAGCGCACACCGGACTCTATGGCCTCCTCCACATCAGAGGTGCGCGCGGCTGGCGGGATGCGTGCAAAACCCCATAGCGCCCTGGCCACTCCCCAGGCACAGGGCAGATCGCCGTTGATGGCACAGGTCCACTTCCCCTTGAGGCCGGCGCGGGCCAGGTCGTGGGTGAACTCCTGCACCGCCTCCTCCGTCCCGTGCCCCAGGGCATGCAGGTAACCGATCAGGTTACCGTAGAAGCAGGGCCAGATGACCGTGCGGCGCTCGCTGTGCAGGTCACGGATCATCCGCTGGCAGGCAGCAGCGATCCGCTCATCCGTCCCATCGGCAGCCAACTCTGCCAGCAGCAGGAGTTGCCAGTGGGTAGAAGTGTACTTGTAGGTGTAGTAGCTCTGCTCCCCCTCCCATCGCCCATTGCCGGCATAGTGACTGAGCAGTTCCGCTGCCGGACCACGTTCCATAATCATCTGGCGGGTCTCTTGCGCCTCGGGGCTGTCCGGCGCGCGGCCGAGGAGCCGCGTCAGCGTCCAGTACCGCACCGATGGCGACTCCGGCTCTAACAGCCAGGGGATGACGTCTGAGTAAAGGGTTTTAATCCAATCCATTTCACTCCCCCGACGTAACTGTCTACCCACGCCGGCTGAAATCGCCCGCTTTGGGCCTTCGGCCTGCGCCGACCCTCACCCCGCCCCGGCGGCTTCGCTGGCACCCCTTCCCGACTTCCAATCGGCACACGGCGGCAGGCAGCCGGACAGGTAATCACCCCCAGACCTCCTGTGTCTGCTCTGAGCGCTACTCTCGATCAACACCACAGCGGGAGACTACCCCCGCGACGACGGTGCGGGGACGGGCAGGCAAAATAAGTATACTTCGTCCGCCGCCGCAGGCAAGTGAGAAACGTCGGATGTAACGCAACCGTAACCCCCTCGCAACCTCGCCTTCTGGCAGATGTGGTATCTTGGCAAAGCAGGAGGTATACCCGTGCTGCTCACACTATCAGCCTGTCCTCCCTTCTCCCTGCGCGCCATCATCGGCTCCCACGGCTGGGTGCAGCTGGCCCCCTTCGCTGCCGACCCCCAGGCCACTCTCCTGACCCGCGTCGAGCGGCTGGAGAGCGGTCGCGTCGTTGAACTCCACATCCGCGAGGCGCGCGGCGGGGTGGCCGTGGAAGTGCGCGATTCGCTGACCGGCGCGGAGCGGGAAGAGGTGAGCCGTAAGGTGTGGTGGATGCTCGGGCTGGGTGAGGACCTCTCCCCCTTCTACACCCTGGCCCGGCAGGAACCCCATCTGGCCCACGTCGAACCCCAGGCATTGGGACGCATCCTGCGCTCACCCACGCTGTTCGAGGATGCGGTCAAAGTCATCCTGACCACCAACACCGCCTGGAGCGGGACGCAGCGTATGGTCGAAGCGCTGGTGACCCGCTACGGCGATCCGCTTCCGACCAACCCGGCGCGCAACGCCTTTCCCACCCCGGCGCAGATCGCTGCCTCAGACGAGGAGACGCTCCGCACCATCGGCCTGGGCTACCGCGCCCCGTCCATCTTGAGCCTGGCCCGCCGCGTGGCCGAAGGCTCGCTCGACCTGGAAGCCCTGAAGCGAGACAGCCTGCCCACCCCCGAAATTCACCGCCGCTTGCTGGCCATCCCGGGCATCGGCCACTACGCCGCTGCCTGCCTGCTGATGCTGATCGGCCGCTACGACCATCTGCCTGTGGACAGCAACGCCTACCGGATGGTCTCCCAGGAATGGTACGGCGGCCGGCCGGTGAGCCGGAGCGAGATCGAAGCACAGTTCGAGCACTGGGGAGATTGGAAAGGGTTGGCTTACTGGTTCTGGGCCTGGTCCAGAGAGGATTGACCTTTATATGACACCACCCACCGAAAGTGACCACGACTCAGAAGGGGTCAAAATGACCCTGACGGTCCTCCAGGAGAGCATGCGGGCAGTGCAGGCGGCGCTGGCCGAGCCACCGGGCCTGCCGCCTGACCGCCTGTTGGCCCGCTTGAACGAGTGGCAGCACTCCCTGAGCGAACTGGACCGCAAGATCGTCTCCGGGCAGAAAGACCGCCTGGCGACGATGCAACTGGTGATGCTCTACGAGATCAGCCAGGCCCTCAACTCCTCCCTCAACCTTGACGAGACGCTCGAGGCAGTGATGGACGGCCTGATCCGCCTCACCGGCGCCGAACGGGGCTGTCTGATGCTTCTGGACGAAGGAGGAGAGCTCATCACTCAGGTGGCCCGCAACTTCAGCCCCGGCCCTGATCTGGAACTTTCCTACACCGTCCTCCGCAAAGCCGTGGAAGGGGGAGCGCCGATCGTGACCACCAACGCCCTGGTGGACCCCCGCTTCTCCACATACGAGAGCGTCATCGGCTATCGGCTGCGCTCCATCATTTGCGTCCCTCTCCAGGCGCGCGGCAAGACCCTCGGCGCCCTCTACCTGGACAACCGCATCAAAGAAGCGGTCTTCTCCGAGGCTGACCTGCCGCTCCTGACCGCGTTTGCCAGTCAGGCGGCCACAGCCATCGAGAACGCCCGCCTGTACACCCTGACCGACCGGGCGTTGGCTGCACGGGTGGAAGAACTGACCATGATGCAGCAGATAGACCAGGAACTGAACGCCTCCCTGGACTTCGAGCGGGTGCTCGAACTGACCCTCTCCTGGGCAGTCCGGGCAACCGGCGCGCAGCAGGGGACGTTGAGCCTGGTGGGAGAAGAGGGGCAGGCTATAGTGAAGGCCTGCGTCGGAAACGGCCACGAGCCGGCAGGGCCGAATGATGAAGAGGTCCGCACACTGCTGCGCAGCCGCGAACCGCTCACGGTGGGCCAACGGCGCCTGCTGGTGCCCATCCACTACAAGGGCCGGACGATGGCCTTGCTCGACCTCCACCGCAACGGGGACAAGGGCTTCTCACCCGACCACGTCCACTTCGCCAGCCGTCTGGCCGACCACGCCGCCATCGCAATGGAAAACGCCCGTCTCTACGACCAGGTGCGCCAGGCCAACCAGGCCAAGTCGGAGTTCGTTTCCCTGGTCTCCCACGAACTGCGCACGCCGATGACCTCGATCCGCGGCTATGCCGAACTGCTGGTGAAGGGCATCATGGGCCCGCTGAGTCCACAACAGGCGGAAGCCGTGCGGACGATCCGCAATAACGTGGAGCGGATGCAGGTGTTAGTCTCCGACCTGCAGGACATCTCGCGCATCGAGGCCGGGCAACTGCGGTTGGATGTGAAGCCGGTCGCGCTGAGCGACGCGCTGGCCGAAGCGCTGCAGACCGTGCGCAGCCTGTTCGAGAGCAAGTCCCAAGAACTGACCGTGGAGGTCCCCACCGACTTGCCGACAGTCTCCGCCGACCCGGCCCGGCTGACCCAGGTGCTGATCAATCTGCTGAGCAACGCTGGCAAGTACACGCCAGAGGGGGGGCAGATCCGCGTGCGGGCCTGGCTCGCCGAGGGGTTCGTCCACTGCGCCGTTTCCGACACCGGGGTCGGCATGACGGCTGAAGACCAGGCGCGGCTGTTCACCAAGTTCTTCCGCGCCGACGACCCGCTCGTGCGGGAACAGACGGGGACCGGTCTGGGGTTATGCATCACCCGCAACCTGGTGGAAATGCAGGGAGGCACCATCGCAGTGCAGAGCCAGCCCGGGAAGGGGTCAACCTTCACCTTCACCGTGCCGCTGGCGGAATAGGCAGAGCGGCATCCCAATACCGCCCCCAGGCAGGGGCGCGAGGGTGAGATAGCCCTCAGCCCCCCACACAGAAGGCGCAGTCGCGCCGCAGCGCTCAGGTACGCCGCGGCGCGACCGCGTTATGGAAGAGAGTGAAGAAGCGATAGCCCAGGTGATGACGGCTTTCCTGTGACTGATGGCGGTAGAGCCAGCAGACCAGGTCTTCGGGATGAGCCTGAGCATAGGTGATGGAACGCCGGTAAGCGGCTGGCAGGCACGTCATCTTGAGGTCAAACGGGTCACCTTACCCTCACACCTCAATCGGGCAACAGCGAGAAGTGCACCTGCGGGGCTTTCCGCGTCACCATCTGCTCGGCGGCCAGCGCCAGGCGCAGGAGCGTCGCCTCCTGCCAGGCGCGGCCAATGGCCTGCATGCCGATGGGCAGCCCGGCCTCGTTGTAGCCAGCGGGGAAGGAGATGGCGGGCAGGCCGGTCATGTTCGCAGGCGTGACGAAGCGCATAATCTCGATCAGCGTCGAGAGATCAGATTCGCCACTGCGCAGGGCCGCTGGCGGGATGGTCGGCGCAGGCAGAGCGGTGGTCGGCGTGAGCAGCACATCGGCCTGCTCCAGGACACGGGCAAAGTCGGCGATCATGCGCGTGCGCACCCGCTGCGCCTGGATGTAGTCGCGAGCGGTGAAGGCGCGGGCCAGAGCCAGGTTGATGCGTACATCCGGCCCGTGTTCGCGGTGATGCTCGGCGTAAGTGTGGCCTAACGCCTGAGCCATCTCTGCGGCAATGGTGATGGTGTGGGCGATGCGTCCTGCCTCCAGGTTGGGGATGGTCACCTCGCGCACCCTGGCCCCCATCCGCAGGAATCCCTCCAGCAATGCCTCACAGACGGCGACCACGTCGGCGGTGGCGTGGCGGAACCACGGCCAGTAGATTCCCAGCGTCAGATCGCTCAGGTCCAGGTTGTCCCACCCGGCCAGCGTGGGCGGCGGCTGGCGCAACGACAGAGGGTCTCGGGGGTCCGGCCCAGCCAGCACGCCGTAGGCCAGAGCGGCATCGGTCGCCGTGGCCGCCAGCGGCCCCAGATGGGCCACGCTCCAGCACAGCGGTGCCGCCCCGTGCTCGCTGACCCGCCCGAAGGTCGGCTTGAGCCCCACCACGCCGCAGAACGACGCCGGGATGCGAATCGAGCCCCCGCCGTCCGCCCCGATCGCCACGGGGCACAGGCCGGCGGCCACGGCCGCGCCCGCACCGCTGGAACTGCCGCCGGTGAAGTGGTCGGGGGCATATGGGTTGCGCGGCGTGCCATGAACGGGGTTCAAGCCGGTCACGCCGATGCCGATCTCGTGCATGTTGGCCTTGCCGATAAGCAGCGCCCCCGCCTCGCGCATGCGCGCCACGACGGTCGAATCCTCCCTGCACGGCGACCGGCCAAGGAAGGCCGTGCCCACCGTGGTGGGATAGGGCAGCATGTCCACCTCGTCCTTGGCTGCCACCGGCACGCCGTCGAAGGGACTCAGGGGCCGTCCTTCCCGAATGCGACGCGTGGCCCCCTCGGCCTGACGGAGAACGTCGTCGGGGTTCACGGCGATGATCGCCCGCAACGGCGGATCGGCCGCATCGCTGGCGGAGATCGCCTCCAGCACCCGCCGCGCCACCTCCTCCGGCGTGGTGCGGCCCTCGCGGTAGGCGCGCGCATAGTCGTGCACCGTGGCGAAGCGGAAGCCGGGGCCGGGTGCGACTGGCGGGCCGGGCCATTCCTCCCGCGGGACAGAAGAGGGCTCCGCCGACCGCACTTCCAGGCCCACAACCGGGTGCAGGGTCGGCGGCTCGTCAACCCGCTGCTCCCGCAGCCAGGTGAGGCCGGCGCTGCGAAAGAGGCTGGGGACCATCAGGCCACGCAGCGGGCTCTCCAGCAGGCTCACCATCAACCGCAGGACAGCCCCCGACAGATAGGGCAACCGGACCGACCTCAGGTCATAGACGGCGCTATCGCCTCTCTTCTCTTCCATCTCTCACCCCCTCACGCTTCCGATGTCACTGCTCCGCCATCTGGCGCCTGGCGACTGGAGCCGCGGCTTACCGGTGGCGAAGCCCGCCTGCGTGGACCGGCTGAGTCGCCGCAGGCGGCTTCGCGCAGGCGGGTGCGGCTTCAGCCTGAGCAGTCAACTTCCGATTATATCTCAGCCCCTTTCTCTGACAACCGAGGGGCCGGAGGTCACCCTTTGGTAGCCCGATTGGCGCACAGCAGCAATTGTGCTACAATCCAACCGCGGAGGTAGAGAGCGACATGAAGGCGATCAACCTGGAAGTGTGGCTTTACGGCCCGTTGGCCCGCTTCGCTGGCGAGGCCAGCGGGGGCAGCCATGCCCGCCTGCTCCTGCAACTGCCCGCAGGGAGCACGATGGGCGACCTCCTCCGCCAACTGGGCATCCCCCTGGAGGAGCGTGGCATCACCTTCGTCAACGGCAGGTTGGCCGCCTTGCCCGGCGTGGAG
Source organism: Anaerolineae bacterium (assembly GCA_034434635.1). GTDB lineage: Bacteria > Chloroflexota > Anaerolineae > B4-G1 > DUEL01 > DAOTYX01. The sequence goes on from DAOTYX010000167.1 coordinate 22,176, forward strand.
GCGGACCTCGACATGCCGTTGAATGATGGCGACCGGGTGGGCATCTCGCACTCCAAGAGCATGTGGCCGTTCCAGTACCGCTCCGGCGTGCAGATGACCCCGCACCTGGAAAATGCGTTGCGCCAGCGCGAAGATGGCAATATTCACCACTCTTACGCCACCACACGGAAGCCCAAATAGGAAAGTGGAGAGTTTGTCGTCTGCACAGAACGGCTTGCGCTTGACAACGCTCCAGTTCTGTGGTAATCTCTCAAAAACCCCACCTGACGTCAGAGCGTTTTCTCAACCCTCAAGGAGCCTGGAATGGGCGAGAAATCACGAACGCAACGGATGGTAGAACGGCTACGCGAACTCCAGATGAGCACCACCGACATCGAAGCCTCAGCCGTCGTCAGTGTGGATGGACTGACCATCGCCTCATCATTGCCAGCCGGAGTCGAAGAGGACCGCGTCGCGGCGATGTCGGCGGCGATGCTCTCTCTGGGCGAACGGATCGCCGGAGAACTCGGCCGGGGCGCTCTGGACGAGGTCTACGTCAAGGGCGCAGGCGGCTACGTGATCCTCACCGCTGTGGGCGAAGAAGCGGTGCTCACCGTCCTGGCGCGCGCCGGAGCAAAACTGGGGTTGGTCTTCCTCGAGATGCGGCGCGCGGCCGAGGAACTGGCGGACATCCTGTAGGCACGGCCATCGGCGTCTACATCACGCGTACAACAGGAGGAGCGACGTGAACCGAATCGAGCCGAGCCCGTACTACTACCCCAACAAACTGGCCCGCGTCTACATCCTGGCCCTGGAAGACGTGATGGGCAAGAACGGCCTCAACGCTATCCTCAACCTGGCAGGCCTTTCCCGTTTCATCAACAACTACCCCCCCGATAACTTCGACAAGGAGTTCAACTTCTCCGACTTCTCCGCCCTCAACGGAGCATTGGAGGAGATGTACGGCCCGCGCGGCGGGCGCGGCCTGGAATTGCGCGCCGGCCGGGCCGCCTTCTCCCGCGCCCTCCCCGGCTTCGGCCCCCTGGTCGGCGTCGGCGACCTGGCCTTCCGTGTGCTGCCCCTCAGCGCAAAACTGAAGGCTGGCGCCCCCGCCCTGGCTAAAGTCTTCACCCAGTTCAGCGACCAGGTCAGCCAGGTGGAAGATAAGGGAGACTACTACACCTACACGATGAGCCCCTGCCCCAACTGCTGGGGACGCACCTCTGATCATCCCATCTGCTTCGCCGGGATGGGCGTGATCGAAGAGGGCCTGCACTGGATCAGCGGCGGCAAGAAGTTCCGCGTGGACGAGATCGAGTGCGTGGCGGCTGGCGGGAAAATCTGCACTTACGCGATCTACAAAGAGCCTATCGGTTGACCAGCCAGACAGGGCGGGGAGAGCAATGGCAGACCATCACATCCTCATCGTCGAAGACGAGCCCAACACCGCCGAGATGCTGACCACCTACTTCGAATCCCACGGCTACAAAGTCACCGCTGTGGGATGGGGGAAGCAGGCCCTGGTCTTCGTCCGAGACACCCTGCCCGACCTGATCGTGCTGGACATCCGCCTGCCGGACATTGACGGCTACGAGGTCTGCCGCCAACTCCGTTCTCACCGCCGTACCGCCCACGTGCCGATCATCTTCCTCACCGAGCGCCGCGAGCGCATTGACCGCCTGGCAGGCCTTGAACTGGGGGCGGTGGACTACATCACCAAACCCTTCGATATCCAGGAACTGCGCCTGCGCGTGCGCAACGTCCTGCAACGCGCCAGCAAGGAAGCAGTGACCCACCCGGTCACCGGGCTGCCCTACGCTTCCCTTTTCGAACAACAACTGACCGAGATGCTCCAGCGGCCACGCTGGGCCGTAGTAGCGGTCAGCATCGAAGAACTCCGCGCATTCGGCGAAGCCTATGGCTTCGTGGCTCGCGACGACCTGCTGCGTGCTGTAGCGCTGATGGTCGAACATATCGCTGAGGAGGATGCCGGTAAGGAGCCCCTCGTTGGCCAGATTGACGACGGGCTGTTCTGTATCATCACCACGCCAGAACACGCCGGTCGGGTGCGTGAACGGTTGACGGCACGGCTGCAAGAGACGATGGGCTTCTTCTACCCTCGCACCGACTGGAAGAACGCTCAACGACAGGCCAGCAGCGATTCGCCCCGCCTGTTAGTTCGTATGGGCATCCTGACCTCTCCCGGTAACTACCAGAACCCCAGTGAACTCCAGGCAGCGATTCGCAAGTCGCTGTCCCCCGCCTCCTGAGCCCTGCTTTCCTAAAGGTTTCAGGTTTCAGGTTTCGCTGCGGAAAAGCCTGCAGAAGGTCGGGGTTCCGGCCTTCGCGCCATTCGCGCTTATCGAATGCTTCGTGCCATTCGTGGCATAAGAACAGGCAACCGCTGAGATGGCTCCTCGAAATCGGCCGTTTGCCAACCGGAATCAAACTTTCTCGCGGTATCATGAACCTATTGGCAGTGAGAGGTACCCTATGAAACACCAGAACAGGCTCTACTGGCTCTTGGGGATCGGCGCGTCCGCCCTTCTGCTTATCCTCAGCATGGTGCTGGCCGGGCAACCAGCCTATGCCGGCTTCACCCCCACCCCAACCCCCACCAACACCCCCACACCCCAGCCGACCGCCACCCCCACCCTCACGCCGCCCCCACCTCCACCTCCTCCGGCGGAGATCACCCCCACCCCCACACCGCTCCCGCTCCTGCCGGAAAGCGGCGGAGAAGCCCCATCTCCTCTCTGGCTGCTCTGGGTTGCAGGAGCCACCGCCCTGCTCCTGGGGTGGGCCCTGCGTGGCGCGGTATCCAGACATCCCCGTACACCCGAATGAACCTCCCTATCCGCCTCTTCACACCCCACCCCACAGAGGAACTGCAGAATGACGATAAGGAGGGCAAAATGTGCCACCCCTGGCTTTCTGTATTGATGCTCCTTTCTATTGTCGCCAACCTGTTGGCACCCGCTGGAGTCGCCGCCGCACCCGCGGTGACAGACCACGGACCGCGGATGACGGACAACGGGCCCCGCTTCGCCTCCGCCCTCCCCGCTTGGTTCGCTTCAGACCACGGATCACGGACGACGGACAACGGGCCCCGCTTCGCCTCCGCCCTCCCCGCCTGGTTTGCCAGCACACCGGCCCCCGTCGAGACCCTTACCCGTAACCAGCAACCAGCAACCAGCAACCACCACACCATCTACCCCAACGCCATCAACATCATCGGTCCCTCCGCGCCGATCAACAACTGCGACACAGTGGCTTTCACTATCGTCGCCACTAACGACAGTGTGACCACCACTGGCGTCATCATCACCAGCACGATGCCGACCGGCTTCTCCCCTGTCCAACGGGTCTTTAACGTGGGCACGGTCCGTCCGAACGAGACGATCACTCGTACCGCCCTCTTCTCCGCCACCTGCGATGCCGTCTCCGGGCAGAACGCGGTCACTCTGGCCCAGGACGGCGCCGCGCCCATCGTCCGCTACACCGATTTCGTCGTCAATCCCGGCGCGATCACCGTGCGCAAGGAACCGTCGGTCATCCCCGCCGCGCTGGGCGACGTGGTCACCTGGACCGTCTACGTCGAGAACACCGGCTACGGCACCGTCTCCAACGTCGTGGTCACCGATGTGCTGGGCAGCGGCCTGCAGTACGTGGCCGGCGTCACGTCCACTTCCTACCTCTCCATCGCCGTCGGTCAGGTGGAGACCTTCACCATCGCCGCGCGGGTGGTGGGTTGCTCCGACCTGGACAACCTGGCTACCGCCACCTGGGGCTGCCCCGGCCAAACCTGCCTCACCCCGCAGACAGCCAGAGGATCAGTGGACCTGCGGATGCAGAACCCTGACCTGGACTTCAGCCTGCCGCCCTTTGGCGTGGCCTACTGCGCCGGGTCTGGTTCGTTCTCTATCCCCATCACCAACCACGGCGATGGCACGGCCTACTCCGGGACGCTGGCGGTGAACCTGGCTCCCTTCAGCGTGGCTGTCGCCCCGCCCGCCTCCTACGACGGCGCTTTCTTCCACCTCCCGCCCATCCCCCCCGGAGGAACCTACAACCTGGCCTTCACCCTCACCCTCCCCTCGGCGGTCTGCACCATGCCTCGCAGCGGCTCGTTCACCTTCAACCTGACCTACTTCGACCGCTGCGGCAACCCCTATACCGAACTGCCCCAATCCGCCCCCTGGCAACTGGTGAACGCGCCGGGTCAGTTGAGCGTGAGCAAGTCCATGCCCGGTGAGGTTTACCGGGGCGAGAACGTCACCGCCACGGTGACGGTGAACGCCAGTGACATCGTCGGCAGTGTCGTCGTCACCGACCGGGTGCCGGCAGGGTGGAGCGTGGTGGACGCCGCCGGGGGCAACGTCTTCATCGTGGGCGGCGCCACTTACATCACCTGGACGCTGAGCGGCACCGCCACCCTCAACCCGGTCTTCGCCACCCCCGACGCGGCTACCGGCTGCGCCTACTGC
>DAOTYX010000168.1:0-1522 GCA_034434635.1 Anaerolineae bacterium
GAGGGCAGGGTGTCCGCCCAGCTCTGCCCGAGGCGCTCGACGACGATCGGACCGCTGAGGTATGCGCGCTCGTGCGCGCGCAACGGGCGCCCCAGGAGCAGGGCCGCAGCTTCACAGGTGATGGCCTTGTCAGGCTGCTCATCAGGCTCGGAGGCTGGTTCGCCCAGGTCGAACAGGGTAGGTTGCAGGGCGGGTCGGTTGCTCATTCCCCACCTCCTCTACGCCCAGGCCTCGGGGCAAATGCTGCGCAGGGCCATGCTCTGCCGGGCGAGTTCGTCGATGAACTCGTCGGCCTGCTCCTTGCCTGGGCCGCCTTGACCGGGCAGCCCGCCGGGATCGCAGTAGTCGGCGCACGGGCAGGCGCCATAGCGCCACCTGTCGCACTGTCCGTTGATGGACAGCAGACAGGGTGTGGCGCGGGTGTACGTCGGGTACAGGTAGACCAGATCCATCTTTCACCTCCTATTGCCTCTTGACCATGCCGCAGGCCATTGCCGGGCTGCCTGCCGGCTTTGGCACCATCCTCTGAGAGACCCGCCGCAGGCGGAGGCGCAGGGGCCTCACCCCCACGCCGAGGACCAGGAAGCCGCGGTAGCCGCGGGCCAGGGGAAGCCAGGGGATGGTAATGGTAAAGGCCATGTTATCTCCTGCGCTTCCCATTGCCTGTGCCTGCTGCGCCGCCAGCGCCAGGCTGAGCACGTCGCCGACGAGATCGGCCAGGGCGATGGCGTTGTCGGTGTCGATCTCGTCGGCTGCACTCCAGCGCCAGCGATCCAGCTCTGCCTGCATGCGGCGCAGGAGACGGCCGGGGAGGTGCAATGAGACACCGTCGGTGTTCATTTCTCCCCTCCCCCGGTGACGACGCTTTCCATAGTGTCAGGGGAGGCGTAAACCGGGCGCTGCACGGTGCCTTCTGGATCGGCAGGGTCGATCCAGGCGGTGCCGGCGATCAGCGCGGCGGCGACCTCGCGGCTGATGCGTTTCCAGACCGGCGAGGCGCCGAACATGCCGGCCCCTTCCACGCCTGTCGGGACCCAGCCACGGCTGTTCCTGTTCCATCGTAGCTCGACCATGTCATAGATCTCCTCGAACAGCGGGTCCCCCCTCCGCCCTTTCGGGTGGCGGTCTGGATAGTGTTCGAGCCAGAGCACGCTGGCTGGATCAGCCATTTCTTCTGCATTGGCGACAAGCGCGGCAATCGTCTCCACCGCGTTCGTCACCGACATCCCCCTGTTGTCGGGGGGCTCGGTCATGACGACCACCGTCCCGTGTGGATAGCGGTAGACGGCGATGTCGCACAGGGCCTCCGGCGCCCCTCGCCAGGGGCGATACCTCAAGCGGTATGCTCTTTTCATTTTTCCACCTCCTTCTTTCGTTTTGTTGCCGACGTGCGAGCCTGCCCCCCTCCGCAGGCTCAGCAGGACCGCCGACGAGATGTGTCCCGCCGACGTCAGATCACGCCAGCCCGAAGGCCGGCGCCGATCGCGAACGCAAAGAGGCCTCGCTCGCCGTCCTGGCGACG
>DAOTYX010000169.1:0-4725 GCA_034434635.1 Anaerolineae bacterium
TACCTGCGCATGTTCGCCACTGACCCCTATGTCTCCGCCCAGGTCACGCGGCGGGTGAAGCAGAACTGCGACCAGCCGGTGCTGGTCAAACTCTCCCCCAATGTCACCGACATCACGGCGGTGGCGCAGGCGGTGGTGGAGGCCGGGGCCGACGGCATCACCGCGGTCAACAGCCTGGGGCCGGGGCTGATCCTCGACATCGAGACCTGCCGTCCGGTGCTGGCCCATGGCACCGGCGGGGTGAGCGGGCCGGCCATGCGCCCCATCGCCGTGCGCTGCGTGCGCGACATCTGCCGCGTGGTGGACGTGCCGGTGGTGGCGGTGGGCGGGGTGACGTGCGGACGGGATGCGGTGGAGATGGTGCTGGTCGGCGCGACGGCGGTGGGCATCGGCTCGGCGGTCTTCTACCGGGGGATGGAGGTCTTCGACGCGGTCTGCGCCGAGATGCGCGACTACATGCAGCGCCACGGCTACCGCTGCCTGGCCGACTTCCGCGGGCGTGCGCTGACCCTCTGAGCCGGTTGACCTGTCCCTGTTTTGCACTCCCCTCTCGTCTGTGGTACACTTGTCTCTGCGCCCTCAGCGGACTCTGCGGTGAGGTCGCGCTGTCAATGTTCACGAGGCGTCATCCAGGGAGGCGAAAATGGGAAAAGTGCTCCGAAAACCGACGACGATGCTCTATCCCCTGCCAGCCGTGTTGGTCAGTTGTGGGACAGGGGAGCAGGCCAACATCATCACTCTGGCCTGGGTGGGCACGGTCTGCTCCGAGCCGCCGATGGCGGGCATCTCCGTGCGGCCGGAACGGCACTCCTACCGCCTGATCCGTGACCAGGGCGAGTTCGTGGTCAACCTGGCCAGCGCGGAGCAGGCCCGTTGGGTGGACCTCTGCGGCGTGGCCTCCGGGCGGCGCAAAGACAAGTGGACCGCCTGCGGTTTCACCCCTGCCCCCGCCTCGCAGGTGCAGGTGCCGCTCATCGCCGAATGCCCGGTCAACCTGGAGTGCCGCGTCCGTGAGCGGCTCGCCCTCGGCACCCATGACCTGTTCATCGGCGAGGTGGTGGCAGTGCATGTGGACGAGACGCTGCTCGACGACCGCGGCGAGGTCGAGATGGCGCAGCTGAACCCCTTCGTCTTCTTCGACAGCGCCTACTGGCGGGTGGGTGAGCGGCTGGGCGGGGTGGGCTTCTCCCGCCCCTCGTCCGCCGGGAAGGAGGAATGATGCAATACCGGCATTTCGGACGGCTGGACTGGCACCCCTCAGCGTTGGGCTTCGGCTGTATGCGCCTGCCGACGATCGGCGGGGACAGTGGCCAGATTGACGAGGCGGAGGCGACGCGCATGCTCCGCACGGCCATTGACGGCGGCGTGAATTACGTGGACACCGCCTACCTCTACCACCGCGGGAACAGCGAACCCTTCGTGGGACGGGCGCTGCAGGACGGCTACCGCCAGCGGGTGCGGCTGGCGACGAAGTCGCCCGTCTGGCTGGTGGAGAAGCCGGAGGACTTCGACCGCTTCCTCGACGAGCAGTTGCAGCGGTTGCAGACGGACTTCGTGGACTTCTACCTTCTCCACTCGCTGGACGCGGGTTCCTGGGGCAAGGTGAAGGAACTGCGGCTGCTTGAGCGGGCCGAACGGGCGCTGGCCGATGGCCGCATCCACTATCTGGGCTTCTCCTTCCACGACTCCTATGAGGTCTTTCGGGAGATCGTGGACAGTTTCGACTGGACCTTCTGTCAGATCCAGTACAACTACATGGACGAGGAGAATCAGGCCGGACGGCGGGGGCTGGAGTACGCTGCCGGCAAGGGGCTGGCCGTGGTGGTGATGGAGCCGATCCGCGGCGGACAACTGGCGCGCACGCCGCCGCCGGAGGTGCAGGCGCTGTGGGACTCCGCGGAGCGTCGCCGCACCCCCGCCGACTGGGCGCTGCAGTGGGTGTGGAACCAGCCGGAGGTCTCGCTGCTGCTCAGCGGTATGAGCACGATGGAGCAGGTGGTGCAGAACCTGGCCAGCGCTGAGCGCTCCGGGCCGGGCACGCTGACCGCTGACGAGTTGGCGCTGATTGCCCGCGTGCGGGATGTCTATCGCCGCCTGCGTCCCATCCCTTGCACCGACTGTCAGTACTGCCAGCCCTGCCCGAACGGGGTGAGCATCCCACGCATCTTCGAGATCTACAACGACGGCCAGGTGTACGGCGATATGGACTCGGCGCGGATGTTCTACGGTTGGCTCAAGGAGGAGGAGCGGGCCGACCGGTGTGTCGAATGCCGGGAGTGTGAGGAGCGCTGCCCGCAGTCCATCGCCGTCGTGGAGTGGCTGGCCCGGGTGCACCAGGCGTTAGCGGGGTAGGGGGGCGAACCTGTCTAGGCGATACACGTGCTGATGGCTGCGCCTGGCTCGGTCAGCGCGCGATACACGCGCCCCGGCCTCAGGCCGGAGAGGATCTCCACCCTCAGCCCCGGCTGACGCCTCACCAGTTCTGCCATCCGCGCCACCTTGTCCGCCATCCCGCCCGTGACGTCGGTCTCCCGCGCGCCGCTGAGCACGCCCTGCAGCGCCGGCAATCCCTCCGGCGCGATGTGCGGGATGACCCGACCGGCCGCGTCGAGCACGCCAGGGGCCGACCCGGCCAGCAGGATGCGCGTCGGGCGGAGCACCGCTGCCAGATAGGCGAAGACCTCCTCGGTCGAGACGATGGTTCCCCCCCGCACCTCGTCCAGCGCCACATCTCCGTAGACCAGCGGCACCAGTCCGTGGGCCAGCGCCTCCTCGATGGGGTGGGTCTCCAGATGCAGCAGTGCGCCGTCCCGGCAGCGGGCGGATGCGGAGGGGGGCAGGCAGAGGACGGGCACGCCGGCCTGGAGGAAGGCGTCGGCGACGATGCGGTTCAGGCGCGCCGCCGCGGCGGCCACCTCCGCCAGTCCGCGCCACTGCGCGGGGGTCTCCACCCCCTGGCGCGTGCCGAAGCGGGCCGCCACCTGATGGCCGAAGGAGCCGGAGCCGTGGCCGATCAGCAGCCGCAAGCCGGGCGCCTCCTGCAGCACCAGGCCCACCTCGCGGGCCAGCCGACGGATGACCCTGTAGCGAGGGGTGGCAGGGCGGGCCTTGTCGGTGATCAGCGACCCGCCGAGTTTCAGGAATACCGTCTCCTCCATAGCCTACCCCACCGTGGTCGAGATCACGCGACGCGCGCCAGCGTCGGCCAACCCGGCTTCTACCGCGGCGGCGGTCGCCTCTTCCACCAGGGCGATGACGTTCCCGCCCCGTCCTGCGCCGCTGAGTTTGGCCCCCAACGCGCCAGCCTCCCGCGCCGCTGCGACCAGCCGGTCGAGCAGCGGCGCTGAAACCCCCATCTCCTCCAGCAGTGCCTGATTGCGGTCCATCAGCGGTCCCAGGGAGCGGACGTCGCCAGCCTCCAGCGCCTGACGCGCCGCGTCGGTGAGGGCGCCCACCTGGTCGAACAGGCGCTCGTAGCGGGCCGGCTCCGCCTGCCAGGCGGCACGCACGGCGGCCACCACCGCGCCGGTGGCGCTGGGCAGGCCGGAGTCGGCGATGAGGAAGCGGAAGGGCGCGCCGGGCGTGAAGGTCTCCATCCGCCGGTCGCGCACGAAGTAGACCGGCTGCTCATAGGCCACGACCGTGTTGTCAATCCCGCTGGGGGTGCCGTGGTGCAGTTTCTCCACCTCATAGACCAGGCGGCTGACCTCGGCGGGGGCCAGGTCGCAGCCCAGGAAGGCGGCGAGACCGCGGGCGACGGCCGTGGAGACCGCGGCCCCGCTGCCCAGTCCCCCGGCGATGGGAATCGTCGAGGTGACGGTGAGCAGCGCGTCCGGCTCGTCCGCCTCCAGGTGGGCCAGGGTCAGGAAGGCGATCGCCGCCAGCGGGTCGGTCATCGTCGCTGCGCGCAGGTGGACGCTCCGCTCCAGGTCCAGCGCCAGCAGCGTCAGCCCGCTGCCCGGTGGGGTGGCCTCCACGCGGGCGGTGGCCCGCACCTGAGAGACGGGCACGGCGATGCCCGGCCGCCCGTAGACGACGGCGTGCTCGCCGAAGAGGATGATCTTGCCGGGAGCGGAAGCGCTGACCATCGCGGACCTTGTCGGGGCCTCAGCCCAGGAAGTACATGATGAGCACCACGGTCAGGCCCCAGAGGAGGATGCCGGCCTGCAGGGGGTGGTCGCGCAGGACGATCTCCTCCGGCTCGCCGCCCAGCCCCTTCACCTGCACCAGGTAGAGGTAACGGAACAGGCTGTAGAGGACGAAGGGGATGGTCAGCATCATCGCATGGTTGGCCGGCAGGTTGGGCGCCAGGGCGGTGTAGAGCGTGTAGGCCAGCAACGTCGCCCCGGTGACGATGTTGATCAACTGGTCGAGGAACGGCAGGTTGTACTCCTGGAGGCTCTCGCGGTGCGTGTCGGCGGTCTCCTTGAGCAGGGTCAGTTCATGCCGTCGCTTGCTGAAGCCGATGAGCAGCGCCAGCAACGCTATGCAGGCGTACATCCACGGCGAGAACCGCTCCGCGTCCACCAGGGGGACGCCCGCTGTCACGCGTAGGACGAAGCCGGCGGCGATGGCCATCACGTCAATGATGACCCAGCGCTTGAGCCAGAAGGAGTAGGCAATCTGCAGAATCAGGTAGGCGAGCAGCACCGCGGCGAAGCCGGGGCTCAGCCAGAAGCCAGCCAGCAGGCTGAGGAGCGCCAGCAGGATGGCGACCGTCAGCGC
>DAOTYX010000170.1:0-30095 GCA_034434635.1 Anaerolineae bacterium
GCGCCGGGGATCATCACCGGCATCGTCCTCAGCGTGGGGCGGGTGGTCAGCGAGACGGCGGTCTTTTACGTCACCCTCGGCGGCAGCCTGCGCGCTCCATCCTCGCTGCTGTCAGGCGGGCGGACGATGGCCCTGCACGTCTACTATCTGGCTATGGAAACCCGCGCTTTCGACAAGGCCATGGCCACCGGCGCGGTGTTGATCGTGACGATGGTGCTGATCAACGCGGTGATCAACCTGCTCTCGCGCAAGTTGTCCGCTGGGATGAGAGGATAGTATGATCCGCATCGAGACGATAGATTACAGCCTGTTCTACCGGGACTTCCGCGCCCTGCGCCAGGTGACGATCCAGATCCCGGCCAATCAGATCACCGCGATCATCGGCCCGTCGGGGTGCGGCAAGTCCACCTTCCTGCGCACCTTCAACCGCATGAACGACCTGATTCCTGGCGTGCGGACGGAGGGGAAGGTGCTGCTGGATGGGCAGGACATCTTCCAGATAGACGCGGTGGAACTGCGGCGGAAGGTGGGGATGGTCTTCCAGAAGCCGAACCCCTTCCCCAAGTCCATCTTCGACAACGTCGCCTACGGCCCACGGGCGCATGGCCTGCACGATTCGGCCCGCCTGGCGGAGATCGTCGAGCGCAGCCTGCGCGACGCGGCGCTGTGGGACGAGGTCAAGGACAATCTGGGCAGGTCGGCACTGGCGCTCTCCGGCGGGCAGCAGCAGCGGCTGTGCATCGCCCGCGCCCTGGCTGTCCAGCCAGAGGTGATCCTGATGGATGAGCCAGCGTCGGCGCTCGATCCCATCGCCACGCTGCGCATCGAGGAGCTCATCCAGACGCTGAAAGAGAAGTACACCATCATCATCGTTACCCACAACATGCAGCAGGCGGCGCGAGTATCCGACTACACCGCCTTTTTGATGATGGACGAGCAACGGGCCGGTTTTCTTGTAGAATACGGCCCGACCAGGGAGATATTCACCAACCCGAAGCACAAGCAGACCGAAGAATACATCACCGGAAGGTTCGGATGAAGCATTCCGTAAGGACAGCGAGACCATCTCCAGACCCTCTTACGAGACGGCTTCAGGAGACGGACGACTTGACGCGCTCCGTGCATCGAGTACAATCAGCCATGACTGCATATGGCTACACAGTCCCCGCGACCGACAACCCGGCTCCGGCTGTTGCTGACCGTCAGTCTCCTGCTCCCGGTGCTTGGGGCGCAGTTCGCCTGCGCCTGGTCACGGCCTGCATCTGCCGAGACCACGCCAGCGCCCACGCACACCATCGTCAACATCGGCTCCGATACCCTGGTCAACCTGGCGCTGGCCTGGGCCGAGGCCTATATGGCAGAACACCCTGAAGTGCGCATCTCCGTCACCGGCGGCGGGAGCGGCACCGGCATCGCCGCGCTGATCAACGGCACCACCGACATCGCCAACGCCTCGCGCGAGATGAAGCCGGAGGAGATCGCCGCCGCAGAAGCCAACGGCATCACCCCGCGGGAGTTCATTGTCGCCCGCGACGCGATCGCCGTGGTCGTCCACCCGTCTAATCCGGTGGATGGACTCACCCTGCAGCAGATCTCCGACATCTACACCGGGCGGATCAGCAACTGGAGCCAGGTGGGAGGGGAAGACCGCCCCATCGTGCTTCTCTCCCGCGAGTCGAACTCTGGCACGTATGTCTACTTCCTGGAGAATGTCATCCGTCAGGGGAACCCGGAAAGCGATCTGCTCTTCTCGCCCGATACGCTGTTGATGCCCTCCTCGGAGGGGATCAGCACGGAGGTACGCCAGAACCCCAACGCCATCGGTTACGATGGGCTGGGCTACGTAACGGCCGACCAGAAGGTGATCGCCGTGGCCCGCACCGCCGATGGCCCGTACGTGTTGCCATCGGTGGACACGGTCAACGATGGCTCCTACCCCATCGCCCGCCCGCTCTACATGTACACCGCTGGCGATCCGACGGGCGACGTCCGCGCCTATCTGGACTGGATATTGAGCGAGGGGCAGAGGATTGTGCCGGAGTTAGGGTTTGTGCCGCTGCGAGAGTCAGCGGATTAAGCAGATTGAGCGGATGATCCCATCAACGGAGAAGACAACGATGAACCAAGGGGAAGGATTTGCAGAGCGCGTTCAGCGTGAGTACGGAGAGCTAACCTACCGCATTATTGGAGCAGCAATGAGAGTACACAATGCACTGGGACCTGGCTTTCCCGAGTATCTCTACCAAAGGGCCCTGGCGGTGGAATTGGTCCGGCGCGGAATAAAGTGTGAGCGAGAGAAACCGATCCAGGTGTTCTACGGAGATGCTGAACTCGGCATTTTCTATCTCGATTTCATGGTTGAGGACCGCGTGATCGTAGAACTGAAGGCGGTTGACCAACTGACAGCCAATCACGAGCAGCAGGTGATCTCATATCTCACTGCCAGCGGCCGTGAGGTGGCCCTGTTGATCAACTTCGGCGCAGCCAGTCTCGCATACAAGCGCATCCTTCCTCCCCTCGCCGTCCAACACAGCGCAGCCTATCAGTCCCGTCGCGATGACTGGAAAGCAATGTCTTTAAATCAATCTGCCCAATTTGCTTAATCTGCTTAATCTGCTCAATCTGCTTAATCTGCTTAATCTGCTTAATCTGCTGACCATCCTATGAACCGCTTTCGCTGGTCCGAGTTCCTCATCGAAAGCCTGGTGCGCATCGCGGGCTTCTCCAGCATCGGCTTTGTGCTGCTCATCTTCATTTTCTTGCTGCGAGAGGGGTTGCCAACCTTCAGCGAGGTTCCAGCCGAAAACCTCTTCGGCACACACTGGTACCCCACCTTCGGCCTGTTCGGCAGCCTGCCGTTGATCCTGGGCTCCCTCCTGGTGACGCTCACGGCGATTCTCATCGCCTTGCCGTTGGGCGTCGCGACAGCGGTCTTCGTGCGCGAAGTAGCCCCAACCTGGATACGGGAACTCCTGAAGCCACTGATCGAGGTCCTGGCCGGCATTCCTTCCGTGGTGTTGGGCTTCTTCGGGATGACCTTTATCGCCCCCCTGGTGCGAGAGGTGCTTGGCGCACCCACCGGCCTGACCGCCTTCACGGGGGCGCTGGTGCTGGCCTACATGGCCCTACCCACCATCGTCAGTGTGGCTGAGGACGCTTTGGACGCGGTGCCCAAAGCGTATCGCGATGCCGGCCTGGCGATGGGGGCCACCAAGTGGCAGACGATCTGGTACGTGGTGGTGCCGGCGGCCCGTTCGGGCATCGTCACGGCGGTGATGTTGGGCATGGGCCGGGCGATCGGCGAGACGATGGCGGTGATGATGGTCACCGGCAACGCTGCGCGTATGCCACTCACACTCGACTCGCTCTTCCGCCCCGTGCGGACGATGACCGCCACCATCGCGGCGGAGATGGGCGAGGTGGCTCAGGGCAGCACGCACTACCACGCCCTGTTCGGCATCGGCATCTTCCTGTTCCTGATCACCTTCGTGATTAACCTGACCGCCGCAGCCACCATCTTCAAGAAACGGCGCCGGGGAGGACTGCGATGAACCGCCACCACGTCCAGCGCGCCGGGTTTATCTTGCTGGGGGCGATCTCCCTCATTGTCGTCATGCCGATCCTGCTCGTGGTGGGCAGTATCGTCGTGCGCGGAATCGGGGCGGTCAACTGGGAGTTCCTCACCGCCATGCCCCGCGACGGGATGAAGGCCGGCGGCATCCTGCCCGCCATCGTCGGGACGTTGCTGCTGACCCTGGGCACAGCCCTGGTGGCCATCCCCATAGGCGTGGGCGGAGCCATCTATCTTTCGGAGTACGCCCGCGACACCTGGCTCACCCGTACCATCCGCCTGGCGGTCATCAACCTGGCCGGCATCCCTTCGGTTGTCTACGGCCTGTTCGGCCTGGGCGTGTTCGTGCTCTTCCTGCAGTTCGGCACCTCCATACTGGCGGGCTCCCTCACCCTGGCGGTGATGACCCTGCCCATCATCATCAGCACGGCAGAGGAGGCGTTGCGCGCCGTACCCACCGAGTTCCGTACCGTCAGCGCCAGCCTGGGGGGCACCCGTTGGCAGGGAATTCGCTACATCGTGCTGCCGCAGGCATTGCCCGGTATCATCACTGGTATCATCCTCGGCCTGCTGCGCGCCGCAGGCGAGACCGCCCCCATCCTCTTCACTGCCGCCGCCTTCTTCCTGCCCCGTCTGCCCCATTCCATCTTCGATCCGGTGATGGCGCTGCCGTACCACCTCTACGTCATCAGCACGCAGGTGCCGGGAATGCCCCTGCGAGTCCAGTACGGCACAGCCCTGGTGCTGTTGACACTGGTCCTATCATTGAACGTCCTGGCAGCGGCCATCCGCTCCCGCTTCCGACGGCGACGGCAGTGGTGAGGCCTGATTCTTCGGGTTTCAGGTTTCAGGGTTTCAGGTTGGATGGAAGATAGAGCGGTCAAGATCCGCATCGAAGAAGTCTCCTACTTCTACGGGAGTCATCCCGCCCTGCAGGAGGTCACCCTCGACGTGCCTGCGCGGGCCATTACCGTTTTCTTCGGCCCCGCCGGCAGTGGCAAGACGACGCTCCTGCGGCTGATCAACCGTCTGAACGACCTGGTCGAAGGGACGAGGATGAAAGGGCGCATCCTGATCGACGGGCAGGACATCTACGCCCCCGGCACCGACCTGTCCGCCCTGCGCCGCCGGGTAGGCATGGTCTTTGCCCTGCCGCTCCCACTGCCAGGCACGGTGCGCAGCAACGTGGAGTACGGCCCACGCCTGGCAGGGGTACATGAGCGCGCCCGATTGGACGAGATCGTGGAGCACAGTCTGACCCAGGCAGCGCTATGGGACGAGGTCAAAGACCGCCTCGACGAACCAGCCCTCGCCCTCTCCGGCGGCCAGCAACAACGGCTGTGCATCGCCCGCAGCCTGGCTCTGGAGCCGGAGGTGTTGCTGCTGGACGAGCCCACCTCAGGCCTCGATCCCATTTCCACTGGCAAGGTAGAGGAAAGTCTCTCCCGGCTCAAGGAGCAGTACACCATCGTCATCGTCCCGCACAGCATTCAGCAGGCGGCCCGTGTGGCCGACTACGCCGCCTTCTTCCTGGCCGGCCGTCTGATCGAGTACCAGCCGGGAAAGGACATCTTCACCACTCCGCGCCACAAGGAGACGGAGGATTATATCACCGGGCGGTTCGGGTGAGATGGACAGGATCAAGATCTCGGTCGAAGGGCTGAACTTCTATTACGGGGAGAAGCGTGCCCTGACGGACATCTCCATCCAGATACGGGATCAGCAGATCACGGCCCTGATCGGACCGTCCGGCTGCGGAAAGTCCACCTTCCTGCGCTGCCTCAACCGCATGAACGACACCATCCCCGACACCCGCGTCGAGGGGCGGGTGTTGCTCGACGGTCAGGACATCAACAGCCCTGACACCGATGTGGTGATGCTGCGACAACGAGTGGGACTGGTCTTCCAGCGCCCCAACCCCTTCCCGCAGTCGGTCTTCGACAACGTGGCCTTCGGGCCACGGGTACTGGGGCTGGCCCGCAAGCGCGAGCACCTGACCGACATTGTCGAGGAAAGCCTGCGCAATGCCAGCCTGTGGGAAGAAGTGAAGGACAACCTGCGGCAAGATGCGTTGAATCTATCTCTGGGACAACAACAACGTCTGTGCATCGCCCGCGTCATCGCTGTCAAGCCCGAGGTCATCCTGATGGATGAGCCATGCTCCGCGCTCGACCCCATCGCCACACTGGAGATCGAGGACCTGATGCAACGGCTGAAGAAGCAGTACTGTATCGTCATTGTCACTCATAACATGCAACAGGCCGCGCGGGCTTCGGATTGGACCGGCTTCTTCTGGCTGGGAGAACTGGTGGAGTTCAGCCTCACCAACAGCCTGTTTACCCACCCACAGAAGAAACGGACAGAGGATTACATCACCGGCCGGGCAGGATAACTGAACAGGCCGCTGTGCTGGGGAAGGAGGAAGGAATTATGCCACGAGACACCTTTGATCGGGAACTGCAGTATCTTCAGGACGAGATGCTGGTTCTAGGCAGCATGGTGGAGGATGCCGTCAGCGAGTGCGTGGAACTGTTGCGGCGACGGGACCTGGAGGGTTCGCGCCGGCTGATCGCCCGCGACCATGCCATCAATGAGCGTCGCTTTGCCATCGAGAATGACACGCTGGCGCTCATCGCCACGCAGCAACCGATGGCCGGCGACCTGCGCACGTTGGCCTCTATTCTGGAGATCACGACGGAGTTGGAGCGTATTGGTGACTATGCGAAAGGGATAGCCCGCGTCAACCTGATGATCGGTGAAGAACCACTGATCAAGCCCCTCATAGACATCCCGCGCATGGCCGAAAAGGTGCGCAGCATGCTCCACCGCGCCCTCGAAGCCTTCGTCCGCCGCGACGTGGAACTGGCCCGCGCCATCCCCAAAGAGGACAACGAAGTGGACAGCCTCTACAACCAGGTCTACCGCGAACTGCTGACCTACATCCTCGCCGATCCCAAGAACATCGAACAGGCCAACCACCTGCTGTGGGTGGCCCACAACCTGGAACGCTCCGCCGACCGGGTGATCAACATCTGCGAGCGGGTGATCTTCACCGTAACGGGCCAACTGATGGAAATGGACACGAAGGAAAACGAGGAGGAGGAACCGCCAGCGGTCCACTCCATCAACTAATCCCCTTCGTGCGCCAACGCCGCCCGAAGAAGCGCTGTCCCCGCCTCCGCCGCCCACTCGGGATCCACCGCATACTCAACCAGTACCGTCACCACGTACCGTGGCGCCGCTGCTGGAGCCACGCCCATGAACCAGGCGTGCGGTAACCCGCCACGCCCCACCACTGCCGTTGCCAGATGCCCCAGCACGTCCTCCTCGTACGGTGACCAGGCCAGCAACAGCGCGTGCGCTATCTCCGGCGAGACCACCTCCCTTGCCTCCCCACTGCTCCCCAGCGGCAACGAGCGGCCCGCATGATCCTCCAGCCGCGACACCAGCCGCAAGGGAACGGTCCGCCCCTCATTGGCCAGCACTGCCGCCACCTGCGCCATCTGCAACGGCGATACGGTCAGCCCGCCCTGCCCCACCGCCTCGAGCGCCGCCCCGCGCGATGCCCATTCTCCTGCCTCCGTCGGTATCTCCAGCGAAGGTGCAGATGTCAACCCCCAGCGCACCACAGCCGACCGCAACGCTTCCTCGCCCATCTGGGCACCTAAAGCCGCAAAGGGCCCCGGGCAGGCCGCACGATAGGCGGAGGCCCAGTCGCCGCCATCGGAGACCTGCCCCAGGCAGGTCAATGCCACGCCGTCCACGCGCAGGGTCGTGGTGACCGCAGAGAGCGGATCGGAGAGCGAGAGTGTGCCCTGCGACAATGCCTCGGCCAGCACCACCGTCTCCAGCGCCGCGCCGGGCTGGTAGAGGCCCTGTGTCGCCCGATTGAGCAGTGGGGCAGCCGCGTTGGCACGCAAGAGGTCCCAGTCGGCCTCCAGGCGGGCGGGGTCGAAGGTGGGCGAAGAGGCCATCGCCAACACGTCACCAGTCTCGGCGTCCAACAGCACCACCGCCCCGCGCTGCCCCGCCAGGACCTGCATCGCCTGGACCTGCAGGTCGGCGTCCAGGGTCAGACGGACCACGCCCCCCTGCGGCGGCCGATGTAGCAGATCCGCCCAGACCGCCTCCCATGAGGAGCGGCCCACCTCGCCGCGCAGCAGGTCATCGAAAGCCGCCTCGACGCCGCCGGTGCCGTAACGCAGGCTGGCGTAGCCGATAACCGGAGCGGCCGCCGGCAGTGAGTAGGTGCGTGTCACCAGTCCGGTTGGGCCGACCTGCAGGCCGGCCAGTTCCACCCCGTCGCGATCCAGAATCTGCCCCCGCAGGATACGCTGCTCGTACTCCACGCGTCGTGGGTTGTCCCCCCGCGCCTGCAGCCATTCCCCCCGCGCCGCCATCCAGTAACCGCAGAGTGCCACCAGGAGCGCCAGCCCCAAAGCCAGGGTCGCCGCCACACGCAGGAAGGGACGCTCATCCAGCCGATGCAGGGAAGCCGGAACCTCGGCAGGGGCAGCGGAGATACGTAGCAGGAGCCCCATGGTGAGAAAGGTGACCAGCAAGGAGGATCCGCCATAGGACAGAAAAGGCAGCGGCACGCCAGCGATGGGCACCAGACGGGCGTTGGCCCCCATAATGATCCAGGCCTGGATCGCCAGGCCAGCGCTGAGGCCAGCGGCCAGCAGTCGGTCAAACGAGCGGGGGGTGCGCAGGGCGGCGCGGAAGCCGCGCAGCAGCAGCACGCCATAGAGCGCGACCAGGCCCACCACGCCCATCAGGCCAAACTCCTCGCCGATCGCAGCGAAGACGAAGTCGGTGTGGACCGCAGGGATGAAGGTTGGACGCCCCAACCCCAACCCTCTCCCGCCCAACCCGCCCGTGCCAAAGGCGATGAGGCTCTGCACGATCTGGAAGGCGCGGTCTGCCGCCCCCGGCCACGGGTTGAGCCAGCCATCCACCCGTGAGGCCACCCGCGCCGAGAGCGCATATCCCGCGCCACCCGCGACCAGGAAGAGCAACAGACCCGCCGCGAGGTAACCCCACCGACCAGTCGCCATGTAGAGCAGGGCCAGAAAGGTGAAGCAGAACAACATCGCCGATCCCAGGTCCTGCTGCCAGGCCAGCAAGAGCAGGGTCAGGCCGAACATCGCCAGCAACGGCCCCCCGTAGGCCAGGAGCGAGAGACGGGCCATCCGCCCGTCCTGCCCGGCTGCACCCAAGATAAGGTCCCGCCGCTCCGCCAGATAGGAGGCCAGGAAGACCACCATCAACAGTTTGAGCGGTTCCGAGGGTTGCAGAAACGCACCACCCAGGCTCAGCCATAGACGCGGGCCCTGACCGGATGGGTTGACCCCGGCCAGAAACGTCAGTGCCAGGAGGAACAGTCCGGCAAACAGCCACGTATACCGGAAGCGCCGCAACCAGCGCAGGTCACGCCCCGCCGTCGCGATGACCAGCATCGCCAGCGTGGAAAGCATGAGCCACGTCGTCTGACGGGGCATGAACGGCGGGGCCAGCCGCCCAATCTCCAGCAATCCCCAGCCGCTCAACAGGGCCGCCACCGGCAACAGCAGGGGGTCCCGCTCCGGCAGCACACGGCACAGCGTGACGTGGGCCGTGGCGAAGCAGAGCAACCAACCCAACAAGGCGAAAATCGCCGTACGGGCAGGCAGACCGCTGCCGCAGACAGAGGGTTGGAGCGGACACAGAGACAGGGTGAGAGCCCCGCAGGTCACGAATAGCGCCGCCAGCGCCAGCAGCGCCCGTTCCCGAAGGGCCGTCGGGGTGTGAAAGCGCATAAATGCATGGTATCATGCTCCCCGGCGAAAGACAAGCCGATCATGGACGACGGACCACGGACGACGGACCACGGTCATCTGTCGTCCGCGGTCTGTGGTCTGCTGTCCACTTGACCGAACCGTCCGCTCGTGCTACCATACCCGCACCTGTCTTGCTGGAGAAAGTACATGTCCCTGATCCAGGCTGTTCTGTTAGGCTTCCTGCAGGGAGCCACCGAGTTCCTCCCGGTCAGCAGTTCCGCTCACCTGGTGTTATTCCCGTGGCTGTTGGGCTGGCCAGACCCCGGCGTGGCCTTCGACGTGGCTCTCCATTGCGCCACCGCTGTGGCTGTCGTCGGCTATTTCTGGCGCGACTGGATGGCCCTGCTGCACGGCGCCTGGCAGGCGCTGCGCACGCGCTCCCTGGCCGACCCACAGGCCCGCCTGGCGCTGTTCATCGTCCTGGGCTGTCTCCCCGCCGCGGTCGCCGGGGTGCTGCTGGAGGACTTCTTCACGGCGATGTTCGGCCGGCCGGCGGCAGTCTCCGCGTTCCTGCTGGTCACAGCGGCGATACTGGCCCTCAGCGAGCACCTGTCCCGCCGCCAGCGCGGGTTGGAGCACCTGACCTGGCAGGATGCGCTGGTCATAGGCGGGGCGCAGGCTGTGGCCATTCTCCCCGGCATCTCCCGCTCCGGGGCGACCATCGCCGCCGGGATGGCGTGTGGGTTGGAGCGCCCCGCTGCTGCTCGCTTCAGCTTCCTGCTCGCCACGCCGGCCATCCTGGGCGCCGGGCTGTTGCAGGTGGCGCACGCGGTCGGAGGAAGCGAACCGGTCACAGGTGTTATGGTCCTGCTCGTCGGTTTCGCCATCGCGCTGCTCACGGGGCTCGCTGCCATCCATTTCCTGCTGCGCTACCTCCAGCACCGCCCCCTCTACCCCTTCGCCATTTACTGCGCGGTCATCGGCCTGGCAGGGCTGACGCTGGCCCTGCTCCGTTCCTGAGATCCCACCTATGCGCATCCGACCCGCTCGAATCTCCGCCTGGCTCCTGAGCACCCTGCTGCTGGCGGCGTGCGCTCCTCAACCGCTCACAGTCACTCGCGAGCCGGTCACTCTGCGGCTGGTGGCAGCAGATGACGCAGCCCCCCTGGTCACTGAACTGACCAGCGCCTACGAGGCGGAGCGCCCCTGGGTAACGGTGGAGGTGGAGATCTTCAACAGCAGTGTAGCGGAGGAGAGACTGCGTGCTGGGGCCGCCGATCTGGCCCTTCTGGCTCAGCCTGGTGTCTCCCCCCCACCCCTCTGGTCTGTCCCCTTCGCCACCACCGGCGTCGTCGTCATCGCCCACCCCGCCGCCCCTGTCTCCGGGCTCAGCCTGCTCCAGTTGCAGGAGGTCTTCCGTGGACGAGTTGGGGAATGGGAGGACACCACGCCAGTGCAGGTGGTCAGCCGCGAGGCGGGGGCTGGCACGCGCCGCGCCTTCGAACAGACCGTGATGGACGGACATCATACGACCATGACCGCCGTCGCTCTGTCCGACGACCGCCAGATTCTCGAATACGTAGGCGCTACACCGGGGAGCATCGGCTACGTCTCGATGGCCTGGCTCTCACCCACCGCGCATGTGCTCGCCGTGGAGGGGGTCACTCCCACTCTCACCGCCCTCGATCGTTACCCCCTGGCTTACGGGTTGTTCCTGGCTGCCCGCAGCGAGCCCGAAGGGGACGCGCGCGGCTTTGTCGAATGGGTGCTGGGGCCGGAAGGGCAACGATATGTCGCGCGTCACTTCGCACCGCCACAATGAGGCCAAACCGCCGGACTGCGCTCCGGCGGGCGCGAGTATGAGGTGCGCTGTAGTGGGCGGTATCCCGACGCTGCCGCCAACGCCGTAGGGCGGCATCGGGATGCCGCCCGCCGACGCAAATGGAGGTTGCTGATGACTGCACCTTTTTACCCTTCGTTTCAGAGCCTGCATCTGGCCGATCAGATTTTCGGGGAAGTGGCCGATCGCGTGATGGGCTATGTCGGGCGAATCGGGGCCGGCTGGTACTGGATGCTTTCCGGCGGGAACCTGGTCACCTTCCGTCTGGATTACACCGTCACCGAGCAGCGCTGGGACGTGATCCGCGGTCAGGCCAGCAACCCCCGCGCCGGGATGTTCAGCGCCGCCGACTTCCCGTTCGCCGCCTATGCCACCTCCCCCACCTCGCCACCCTACATCCACGACCTGGACGGGTTGGCGGAGTGGGCCAATCGGCTCTACTTCAACATGGGCCATCTCATCGCCGAGATGGCGCGCTGGCTACAGACGCTCCACGCCGTCGCTATCGCTCCCCACGTCGCCCCGCCGGCCGCTTTCCCCTATCTCGACACCCTGGAACGGGACCTGGCGCACTACGCGCTGGAGCATCTTGACGGGCGTTTTGACCTGGCGCGGCTGAGCGGCGCGTTCGCCGGGCGTATCTCCCGCCAGCGCCTGAGCCGGCTGGCGCAGGAATGGGAGGCACTGGGACTGCTCACCCCCCGCCCACGACGGATCACTTACGCCCTGCGTTCGCTGCTTGAGGGAACGTAGCGCGCCCGGTCACCTGTGGTATAATTGGGACTACACAACCTGGAACGAGAGCCTATGGCGGGACTGTTCGGAAAACTGTTCGGTGATGGTCAGGAGCGCGAGATCGCCCGACTGCGGAAAAGTGTCGAGCAGATCAACGCGTTGGAGCCGGCCTACCAGGCCCTCTCCGACGCGCAGTTGCGCGCCAAGACCGACGAGTTCCGCCGCCGCAGGGCCCGCGGCGAGTCGCTGGATAGCCTGATGCCGGAAGCCTTCGCCGCCATGCGCGAGGCCACCCGCCGTACCATCGGCATGCGCCACTACGACGTCCAACTGATCGGCGGCATGGTCCTCCATCAGGGCAAGATCGTCGAGATGAAGACCGGCGAAGGCAAGACGCTGGTCGCCACCCTGCCGCTCTACCTGAACGGGCTTGACCTCAACCCCGAGTGGGTCGAGCGGGCTGAGGAGCGGTGGGGTAAGGACCCAGACCGATGGGAGTTCGCGCCGCTGGATGGGATACCGGTGGGACGCGGCGTCCATCTGGTCACGGTGAACGACTATCTGGCCCGTCGTGACGGCGGCTGGAACGGTCCCGCCTTCCACCTGCTGGGACTGCGTGTCGGGCTGATCATTCCCCAGGCTTCGGCAGTGTACGACCCAGAGTACATCGCCGAGGATGCCCTCCTGCAGGACGACCGGCTGGTCCACTGGCGACCCGCACCCCGTCGAGAGGCCTACAACGCTGACATCACCTACGGCACCAGCAGCGAGTTCGGCTTCGACTACCTGCGGGACAACATGGTGCACGACCTCAGCGAGTGCGCGCAGCGGGAACTGAATTTCGCCATCATTGACGAGATTGACAACATCCTCATTGACGAGGCGCGCACCCCGCTGATCATCTCCGGCCCCTCTGACGAGCCATCCGACCTGTACCGCCGCTTCGCCGACATCGTCCGGCGCCTGAAGCCGGACAAGGATTACGAGGTCGAAGAGCGCACTCAGGTGGTCACCCTGACCGATGAGGGGATCAGCCGCCTGGAGTCGCTGCTGGGCATCCCTAAAGGAGAAAGCCTCTACGACCCCCAACACGCCCATATGCTGCCCTATCTGGACAACGCCCTGCACGCCCACGCCATCTACAAGCGGGATCGGGACTACATCGTCAAGGACGGCCAGGTGATCATCGTGGACGAATTCACCGGCCGGATGTTGGTAGGTCGCCGCTACGCGGAAGGGTTGCATCAGGCCATCGAGGCCAAAGAGGGGCTGGCTGTCCAGCGGGAGAGCCTCACCTACGGCACCATCACCGTACAGAACTACTTCCGCATGTACCGCCGCCTGGCCGGAATGACCGGCACTGCCGCAACCGAGAAAGAGGAGTTCCACACCATCTATCGGTTGGACGTCGTCGTTCTGCCGACCAACGTGGAATACCGCGCCCACTACGGCGACCTGGTCGAGCGGCGGCGACGGGCGACGGAGATCCCGGAGGTGAGTTTCGTCGGCGTCCTCAATGGGCGGGAGGACAACGTCACCATCACCACCTACGAACGGGGCGACCCGCCAGAGGAGCGGTACTTCCGACGGCTGGATCTCGAAGACGCGATCTACCTGAACAGCGAGAGCAAGTTCCAGGCGATCGTGCGGGAGATCGAGACCCTGCATCAGGCTGGTCGGCCGGTGTTGGTGGGCACTATCGCCGTGGAGACCTCGGAGGCGCTCTCCCGGCGGCTGAAACGGCAGGGCATCCCGCACAACGTCCTCAACGCCAAGCAGCACGAGCAGGAGGCGCTGGTCATCGCCCAGGCCGGGCGGCCCGGCGCGGTCACCATCGCCACGAACATGGCCGGGCGCGGCGTGGACATCATCCTGGGCGGCGACCCACTGGCGCTAGCCGCGCGCACCCTGCAGAAGGAACTGGAGGCCCGCCTCTCCACGATCCTGAAGCAGGTTGCCAGCGGGCAGGTCGGCAACCCCTCCCCGGCGATGTCCGAAGAGGCGCTCACCACCGCGCGGACTCTGATGCGCGAGTACGCCGATTACGAACGGGCGCGGGCGGAGGGAGGTAGCGCTCTCCCCACCTTCCTGGCCGACATGCTGATCGCCCAGGGTAGTCTGCCGCGCACCAGCCGCGCCGACGGCATCCGCCTGGCCCGGTACGTCCTGCAAGGAGACTGGGAGCAGGCTGGTCACCTGGCCCAGGAGAGCCTCGGCCTCTCCCTCATCTCCGACATTCAGCGGCTGCGCGAGCCGTTCGAGCAGGCGAAGGACGCCCAGCAGTACGTCACCATGCGCCTCTCTTCCACCTACCACAACCTGCTTATGGCCCTCATCCGCCTGGCGGTCAACGGTCGGGAGGACGAGGCCCGCGCGTTGATGGCCCGTTATCCGGAACTCCCGCCGGGAGTCCTGGAGACGATCCGCCAGATCCGTGACGACTGCCGCCGCGATCAGGAACGGGTGCGGGCGATGGGTGGACTGCACGTCATCGGCACCGAACGGCACGAGGCGCGCCGCATTGATAACCAGTTGCGGGGTCGCGCCGGTCGCCAGGGGGACCCCGGTTCATCCCGCTTCTTCCTGTCCCTGGAGGATGACCTGATGCGCCGCTTCGGCGGTGAACGGGTGCAGGGCCTGATGGCCCGCACCGGCATGGAGGACACGCCTCTGGAGTTCGGCATCCTCAGCAAGACCGTCGAGTCGGCCCAGACCCGCGTGGAAGGGTATAACTTCGACCTGCGCAAGCACGTCCTCGAGTACGACGACGTGGTCAACAAACAACGCGAGGTCATCTACGCCCAGCGCCGCCAGGTGCTCAGCGAGCCCGACCTGCGCGATCAGGTGCTGCGCATGCTCCACGAGGAGATCGGGCAACTGGTCGCCACCCACTGCGCCGGTTCCAGGGAAGAATGGGACTTGAAGGGATTGCACGCCGCTCTGCGAACCTTCCTTCCGCTGCCCCCTACCCTGTCCCCAGAGTCGTGGGAACCACTCTCTGCGCGGGAGATCGAGCAACAACTCTGCACTGTGACCGATGACCTTTACGACGCTCTCTACCAGCGCCTGGGCCAGCAGGTCTACCAGGAAGCCGAGGGGCGTGAGGAGACGCTCGCCGCACTGCGTGACGGTGCCGACCCGCTGCGCCGCGCCATCTACCGGCGCGTCATCGAGCAGATGGGAGATCCACCGGACGACGAGATGCTCAGCCGCCCACTACGACGGTTGCCCGAGGAGGTGCAGTTCCACGTTCAGGCGGCCTTCGCCGACGAACTGCGCCGCCTGCGCGACCGCCAGATCGTCCTGCGGGCAGTGGACAGCCTGTGGGTGCGCTACCTGACCGACCTCTCCATCCTGCGGGAGGGGATCGGCCTGCGCGCTTTCGGTCAGCAGGACCCTCTGGTGGCCTTTCGAAAGGAGGCACACGAACTCTACCAGAACCTTCTCGGCCAGATTCAGTCGCAGGTGGCGCGCACGATCTTCCTGTTCGCCACCACCGCACCGGCTCCACGGCGGCAGCCGCCAGCAGCCAGACGGCTCGCCGCGCCAGTGCGCCCTCTGTCGCCACAGCCCGCTCAGACGCCGAGCGGCCCCGGCACAAGCCCGCCGGGCCGTAACGACCCCTGCTGGTGCGGGAGCGGCAAGAAGTACAAACTCTGCCACATGCGGCAGGACATGGAGGCGCGGGGAGCCCCCAAGGTGGCCTCACGCCCACCAGGCGCCCGCAGCCGGGGCAAACGGAGGCACCGCTAATGGAGAACGACTATCAGCCAGGGCAACAAGACAGGAGGCAAGGCATGGAACATGACCTTGTAGGCCGCTTGATGACGGACATGGATCCGGATATGCTGGCTTTCCTGCTCACGAAAGTCAACTCGTTCGTCAAGTGGGACCTCATCCGCTTCTTCCACGACAACCCTCACACGACCGACACAGCCGAGAACATCGCGCGCTACGCCGGCCGCAACGTCGAAGTGACGCGAAGCGAACTGACCCAACTGGCTGCTGCCGGCGTGCTGAGCGAAAGCCGCCTGGGAGACATGGTGGTCTACTCGTTGAGCACCAACCCGGAAATCAGGGACATGATCCGCCGATTTGTAGAGGCGTCCGATGACCGGCAGTTCCGGGTCAAGGCCATCTACCATATCATCCGCGGGATGCGGTGAGGGGCCGCCCCCCAACCAGAACGACGTCGAGCGAAAGGAGACAGGCATGGATGATATCGTGACGACTGGCATTGCGGGTCTGGACGCGATGCTACGCGGTGGCCTGCTGCGCCAGACCGCTACCCTGGTCGAGGGAGCACCAGGAACCGGCAAGACGACTCTGGGGATGCAATTTATCTACCACGGCATCACCCAGTGCAATGAGCCTGGTCTGATTCTTACTTTTGAACAGTTTCCCCAGCAGTACTATCGGGACGCCGCAGCATTCGGGTGGGATTTTCGTCGGCTGGAAGAGGAGGGGAAACTGGAGATCATCATGTCCAGCCCCGAGGTCTCCCGCGCCGATCTGGAACGGACGGGCGGGCATATCGAACAGCGGGCACGGACCATGGGGGCGCGCCGCATCCT
Source organism: Anaerolineae bacterium (assembly GCA_034434635.1). Taxonomy (GTDB): domain Bacteria; phylum Chloroflexota; class Anaerolineae; order B4-G1; family DUEL01; genus DAOTYX01. Next base: position 16,480 of record DAOTYX010000170.1, read on the forward strand.
GGTGGACAGCATCTCGCACTTCGAGCGGCTCAGTGAGGACCCTGTCCACCTGCGTCAGATGATTTTCGCCTTTATCAACGGCCTGAAACGGGAGGGGTTGACCGCAGTCCTGACCCGTGAAAGCCCCGCCCTGCTGGGTGAGGCTGAGGCTTTCGATGAGGGCCTGGCCTTCCTGGTGGACACCTACATCCAACTGCGGTATGTGGAGATGGACAGCGCCATCCACAAGGCGCTGTTGGTATTGAAGATGCGCGGCAGCGACCACGACAAGGACATCCGCCAGTACTCCATCACCTCCAGCGGCCTGGAAGTGCGATCCCGCTTCGAAGGGCGAGAGGGCATCCTCAGTGGCAGCCCACGGCGGATGGCCGAGTCCTTTGTCCAGGCATTTGTGAGAAGGTAGGGCGGCATGGGCGTCTTGATCCTCCTCATTGCCGCACTGACCTGGATCGGTATCGCCATCCTGGTCTTCTTTCTTTGGAAGATCGCCCGCTTCTACGAGCAGTCCTCCGGCGAGACGGTCCACTCCTGGATCTTCCCCATCCCCATGCTCTTGTTGTCGGCAGGGGCGTTCGTCTACCTCTACCAAGATACGGCTTTCGTGGGGGTTCCCGTTGGTGACCTCCTGCTGCTGGGTGGCGGCGTGACGCTGCTGCTGGCCTCTTATCTCCTGCAACAGGCCATGGTGGAAGAGCGGTGAGCAACGTCCTGACCGCACCATGGGGACCGGTGAGCCTGGTGGCGGTGATCTTCGCCACCCTGCTCTATATGAACCTGAGCCGGCGGCTGGGCGCTGTGACCAAGATGAAGCCCTATTTCCGTGGCTTCATGGTGGCCGTGGTGTTCATCACCGGGGCACTGATCTTCTACATCATCCGCAACGCTGCGTATCTGTCTGCCAACAAGCCCTGGCCGTGGCTCCTCTCACCAGTTACCACTTTCCTCTGCTTCCATCTCCCGCTCTTCTTCGGCGTGCTCCTGGACGTGTTGCTGGTCATCCGGTATTGGGCGTGGTTGTTGACGGAGAAAAAGAAGTGAAGTAGAGAAGAAAATCCCGGGTTGGAGCACCCCATGCACAACACGTCACCGAACAACAGAGTTGTCCGAAGCACCCCGCAAGAAATCTCGCGGGCGCTGTTCCGGCAACTGCCCAAAGTGGACCTCCATCGCCACCTGGAAGGCTCCCTCCGGTTGGACACACTGGCGGAGATCGCCAGAGAGCACGGCATTGACCTGCCCGCTTACAGCATCGAAGAACTGCGCCCCTACGTGCAGGTCACCGAAGGGGCATACAATTTTCACCAGTTCCTGGCCAAGTTCCAGTTGCTGCGCCGCTTCTACCGCACCCGGGAAGCGGTCGAGCGGGTGGCCTACGAGGCAGTGGCCGATGCCGCCGCAGACAACATCCGCTACCTGGAGTTGCGCTTCAATCCGGTCGCCCTGGCGCGGAATCAACGCTTTCCCCTGGACGACGTCACCGGTTGGGTGTGCGCCGCGGTCAACAAGGCGCAGGCCGAACACCACATCTGCGTCCGACTGATCCTGCAGATCGGCCGCGACGAGTCGCTTGACACCGCCACGGAGATCGCCGAACTGGCCCTGGCCTACCGCCAGCAGGGCGTGGTCGGCGTGGACCTGGCTGGGGATGAGTTCAACTACCCGCCCCACCGCTTTGCCCCGCTCTTCACGCGCATCGCGCAGGAAGGGCTGGGTGTGACCGTGCACGCCGGAGAGGTCGGCAGTGCGGAGAATGTCCGCGCCGCCATCCGCCTGCTGCACGCCCGCCGCATCGGCCATGGCGTGCGCGTGGTGGAGAACTCGGAGGTGGTGCGCTTTGTCCGCGAGCAGGGTGTGACGCTGGAAGTCTGCCCGACCAGCAACCTGCAGACCGGCGTCGTGCGCACCTTCTCGCAGCACCCCCTGCCCGACCTCTTTGCGCTGGGGTTACGCGTGACAATCAACACCGACGACCCCAGCGTCTCTGACACCACGCTCACCGATGAGTACCTGGTCGCCACAAAAGCCATCGGCCTGGAACTGCGGCATATCCGCCAGGCGGTTTTCAACGCGGTGGAGGCAGCATTCCTGCCTGACCAGGAACGGTATCGGCTTCTGGAGGAGTTCGCGGTGTGGAGGGAGGTTGGGAATTGGGAACTGGGAATTGGGAATTGAAGGAGGCTAATAGAGGTGGGGACGTTGCAACAGGAAATCGCTGAACTGCTCGACCAGGCGGTGCGGCGGGCACAGGAGGCGGGAGCATTGCCGCAGATTCGCCTGCCCGGGGCAGCGGTCGAGCGCAGCCGCAAGCCGGAACACGGCGACTACGCCTCATCCATCAGCATGCGCCTGGGGCGCGAGGCGCACCTGAACCCTTTAGAGGTGGCGCAGCAGATCGTGGCCCATCTCCCCACCTCCTCCATCATCGGTCGGGCGGAGGCTGTCCCCCCAGGCTACGTCAACCTCTGGTTGGACGAGGGATGGCTGGCAGAGCAGGTCGCCCACATCCTCGACGCCGGTGAGCAGTTCGGCAACCTGGAGAAGGGCCGTGGCCAGCGAGTTCAGGTAGAGTTCGTCAGCGCCAACCCCAACGGGCCGCTGCACATCGGCTCGACGCGCAACGGGGTGATCGGCGACACTCTGGCTTCAGTGCTGGAGGCGGCCGGTTACGAGGTGGAGCGGGAGTACTACGTCAACGACGCCGGTTCTCAGGTACGGCGCTTCGGGGAATCCATCTTCGCCCGCTACGCCCAGGCTTTGGGGGAGGAGGTGCCTTTCCCTGAAGACGGTTACCAGGGCGTGTACGTCACACAGGCTGGCCAGCGGCTGGCCACGGAAGTGGGACGCCGCTACCTGGAGATGGAGCATTCCGCCGCCGTGCGGGAGGTGGCCGAGTGGGGCATGACGCAGGCCCTCCGGGACATCGAGACCGATCTGGCTGACCTGGGCATCCACTTCGACACCTGGCGACACGAGCGGGACTTCCGGCAGGAGGGGCTGTTCGACCGCGTCCTGGCGATGCTGCGCGAACGCGGCTTCGTGGTGGAGTACGACGGCGCAGTCTGGTTCCGCCACCCGGACCTGGACAAGGATGCTGTCCTCATCCGCTCCGCCGAGGTCGTGCCGGAGCCCTCGGAGCGACCCACCTACCTGGCCTCCGACGTGGCCTATCTGTGGGACAAACTGGTCGAGCGCGGCTTCGACCGCGCCATCTACGTCTGGGGGGCCGACCACCATGGCGATGTACCCCGCGTCAAGACCGCAGCCAGGGCGCTGGGACTCGACCCGGAGCGGCTGGTCTTCATCCTGTACCAACTCGTCTCGCTGCGGCGCGGCGGGGAAGAGGTGCGCATGTCCCGCCGCGCGGGGGAGTTCGTCACCCTGCGCGAGCTGCTGGACGAGGTGGGGCCTGACCCGATCCGTTTCATGCTCCTCTCCCGCACCGCCGATGCCCCCATCGAGTTCGACATTGACCTGGCGGTGGAGCAGTCGGACCGCAACCCGGTCTATTACGTCCAGTATGCCCACGCGCGCATCTGCAGCATCCTGCGCCACGCCATCGAGCAGGGTTTTGATCCCGAAGCGCCGGCCAACCTCCGCCTGTTGCGCCATCCGGGCGAACTGGCCCTCATCCGCAAGATGCTGGACCTGCCCGAGATCGTCGAGCAGGCGGCGGAGAAACTCAGCCCCCACTACCTGACCTTCTACGCTCAGGAACTGGCGACCACCTTCCACGCCTTCTACCGCGACTGCCGGGTGGTCTCCACCGAGCCTGGCGAGGCCGATCTCACCCTGGCGCGACTGCATCTGGTGCGCGCCGCCCGGCTCGTCCTGGCCCGCACCCTGCACCTGATGGGCATGAACGCGCCAGAGCGCATGTAGACGACGGACGACAGACGACGGACGACGGACCACAGACGACGGACGACGGACGACGGACCACAGACGACGGACAAGACCACACGGAGGACAAAGACACCACCAACCTCCAACTTCCAACTTCCAACCTCCAACCTCCAGGGAGGCCAACCACCATGGGACTCAAACCTGACCATTGGATTCGCCGCATGGCCATCGAGCAGCGGATGATCGAGCCGTTCGTGGACCACCAGGTGCGCGACGGGCTGATCTCCTTTGGACTCTCCTCCTATGGCTACGACATCCGCGTGGCAGAGGAGTTCAAGATCTTCACCCCCGGCCTGGGGGACCTGACCGTCGTGGATCCCAAGAACTTCGACACGCGGGCCATGGTGGACTTTCAGGGCGGAGTCTGCGTCATTCCCCCCAACTCCTTTGCCCTGGCCCGTTCGGTGGAGTATTTCCGCATCCCCCGCAACGTGCTGTGCGTCTGCCTGGGCAAATCCACCTACGCGCGCTGCGGCATCATCGTCAACATCACCCCTTTCGAGCCAGAATGGGAGGGGTATGTCACGCTGGAGATCTCCAACACCACGCCGCTGCCGGCCAGAATCTACGCCGGCGAGGGCATCGCCCAGGTGCTCTTCTTCGAAGCGGACGAAGTATGCGCGGTCTCCTACGCCGACAAGAAAGGTAAGTACCAGCGCCAGGAAGCGATCATCCTGCCCCGCCTGTGACGGACCGCCGCCCCACGGTTGACAAACCTCCCCCTTCCGGCTATCATGCTCCTCCCCAGGGCGGTTAGCTCAACTGGTTAGAGCGCTTCTCTTACAAGGAAGAGGTCACAGGTTCGAATCCTGTACCGCCCATCATCGGTGCCGGGTGCTCCGGGAGTGCCCGGCACCTGACTGTAGGGATCGCGATGAAGATTCTTCTGCCCGCCCATATGCTGGAAACGCTGCGCGACCCGGTTAGCCAGATTGCCCCGGGTTGCACGCTTGTCCCCGTCCACCCCGCAGAGGTCCCCTCCGCCGACCTGAGCGACGCGGAGGTGCTGTTCCTTCCCTGGGGCTTCGATCACAGCAGCCTGGAGCCTCTCCTGGCTCGCCTGCCCCGCCTCCGCTGGGTGCATACGATCAGCGCGGGGGTAGATCACATCCTGCTGCCTGCCCTGGCTGCCCCCAACGTGGTGCTGACCAACGCCCGGGGGGTCTTCAGCGTGCCCATCGCCGAAACGGTGCTGGCCTACATGCTGGCCGTCGTCAAACGGCTACCCGAGTTCCTGCGCCAGCAGCAAGCCCATCGCTGGCACAAACTGGAGCTCCGCGAACTGGACGGCCTGACAGTCGGCATCGTCGGCCTGGGGGACATCGGCCGCGAGGTGGCGCGACGCTGCCGGGCTCTGGGGATGCGGGTACTGGGCCTGCGCCGCGACGCCGGCCCGGACACCGACGCCGATGAGGTGCTGCCACCCGCCCGTCTGCACGACCTGCTCGCCCGTGCCGACTTCGTCGTCATCGCCCTGCCGCTGACCCCTCAGACCCGCGGCTTGATTGACCAGGCCGCACTGGCAGCGATGAAGCCCGATGCCTGGCTGATCAACATCTCCCGGGGCGCTGTCATCGAGGAAGCGGCCCTCATCGCCGCGCTGCGCGAGGGGCGCATCGGTGGCGCCTGCCTGGACGTCTTCGCCGAAGAGCCACTGCCGGCCGAGAACCCTCTCTGGGACCTCCCCAATGTCATCATCACGCCACACAACTCCTGGAGTTCGCCACGGTTGGAGGCTCGACAGGTCTCCCTTTTCCTGGAGAACCTGCGCCGCTACGTCGCCGGCGAGCCGCTGTTGAACGTGGTGGACCCAGAAGCCGGGTACTGAGAAGATGATTCTGCTGGAGGACCTGCTGAACGCGACCGGCGGGCAACTTCTGGGACCGAGCACACCCAACGAGTTCCCCGCATTCTGCTACGACTCCCGCCGTCTCCAGCCCGGCGAGGTCTTCGTCGCCGTCAAGACCGAGGGCGGGGACGGCCACGACTACATCACTGACGCCATCCAGAAAGGGGCTGGCGGCCTGCTCTGCCGCTTCCCGCCAGAAGACCCGCCCATCCCCTGCGTGGTGGTCCCCGATACCCAGATCGCCCTGACCGAGTGGGCGGGACTGGTGATGCGCCGCCACACCCCTCACGTCGTCGGCATCACCGGCTCCACCGGCAAGACCGACGCCTGCCGGGCCATCGCCGCGGTCCTTTCTACCCGCGAGCCAGTCTTCTCCAACTCCCCCGAATTGAGCGACCTTTTTGGTTTGCCGATCGCGCTGGCGGGCCTGGAGCCACACCATCGGACCGCTGTATTGGAGATGGCCTGCAGCGCTTTCGACGAGATCGCTCAACTGGCCGAACTGACCCGCCCGGAGATCGGCGTGGTCACGGCGGTCAACCATGCCCACCTGGCCTACCTGGGCAGCCTGGAAGCCATCGCCCACGAGAAGGGACACCTGGTAGCGGCGCTTCCTCCGGAGGGCGTGGCTGTGCTGAACTACGACGACCCCCGCGTGCGACAGATGGCCGCACGCACCTCCGCCCGCGTCCTCACGTATGGCCTGAGTCCCAACGCCGATATCGTCGCCTCAGACCTGCGGCCCGACCCCGAGGGGTTGCAGTTCGTGGTGCACTTCCCCGGTGTGAGCGGCATGGGCACGCCGGGCTACCCGGCGAAATCCGAGGTGCGCACCCGCCTCCTGGGCCGCCATCAGGCCTACACCGTGCTGGCCGCCATCGCCGTCGGCCTGGCCTGCCAGATTCCCTGGGAGGACATCCTGGACGCCGTGGAAGAACTGCGTCCGGGGCCGGGGCGATTACAGATACTGCCCGCCATCGGCGGCGCGCTGCTGCTCGACGGTTCCGCCAGCTGCAGCCCGGCCAGCGCCCTGCAGGCGCTCGACACCCTGAGCCATTACCCCGCCCAGCGGCGGATCGCCGTTCTGGGGGATATGTCCCAACTCGGCGGTTATGCCGTGGAGGGCCACCGGCTGGTCGGGCAGGCCGCAGCAGCGGCAGTGGACCTGCTGATCGTGAAGGGGGAACGTGCAGCGTGGATTGCCGAAGGGGCCAAGGAGGCCGGCCTGCCCTGCGACCGCATCCTGGTCACTTACACGGCGGAGGACGTCGCTCGTCACCTGCGGCCGCGGCTCAAATCGGGGGACGTCGTACTGGTGAAGGGGGACGTCGAAGCGCACATGGAGCAGGTGATCGAGCGGTTGCTGGCCAACCCCGCCGACAGTGCCCACCTGGTGCGCCGACCAACGGAGCGGCGGGGCGTGCTCACCGCCCGCCCATCCCGCCCCACCTGGATGGAGGTGGACCTGGAAGCCGTGGCGTACAATGTCCGGCAGGTCAAGGAGATCGTCGGCCCAGAAGTGGAGGTGCTGGCGGTGCTCAAGGCCGACGCCTACGGCCACGGCGCGCTGACGGTGGCCCGCACCGCACTCAACAACGGCGCTTCCTTCTGCGGCGTGGCCTCGGTCAACGAGGGGACGAAACTGCGCGATGGCGGTGTGGACGCCCCCATCCTGGTGCTGGGGTACACCCCCGCCTGGCTGGTCCGCGAAGCCCTGCTGCACGACCTCACCCTGACCCTCTACGACGCCGAACTGGCCCGCGTCTTCAGCCGCGCTGCCAGCGGCCTCCACCGCGTCGCTCGCGTGCACATCAAGGTGGATACCGGCATGAGCCGGCTGGGGTTGCAACCCGAGGAAGTCGCCCCCTTCGTGCAACAGGTGCGCGATCTGCCCGCACTCGAGATAGAGGGCATCTTCACTCACTTCTCGGTGGCCGACGCCCCAGACCTGGACTATACCCTCTGGCAACTCCGCCGCTTTCAGCAGGTGCTGAGCGATCTGGCCCAGATCGGAACCGCCCCCCGCTATATCCATTGCGCCAACTCGGCCGCACTCCTGCGGTTGCCCGAATCGCGCTTCAACATGGTGCGGCTCGGCCTGGCGATGTACGGCCTGCAGCCATCGCCATCTGTGCCGCTACCTGCTGGCTTCCGCCCGGCCCTGACCTGGAAAACGACGATCGCCCAGGTCAAGCGCCTCCCACCCGGCCGGTTCGTCAGTTATGGCAACACCTATCAGACCACCACAGAACAGACCATCGCCGTCATCCCGGTGGGATATGCCGATGGCTTCCGTCGCGCCCCCACCCACTGGCAGGCAGTCCTCGTGCGCGGTCAGCGAGCGCCAGTGGTGGGTCGGGTGTGCATGGACCAGACCATGATTGACGTGACGCATATCCCCAACGTCCGCGTCGGGGATGAAGTGGTGCTCATCGGCCATCAGGGAGAGGATACCATCAGCGCCGAGGAGGTCGCCGAGTGGCTGGGCACGGTCAACTACGAGGTCGTCTCCGAGATCCTGGCCCGCGTGCCGCGAGTTGTGTAGCCAGGCGGAAATGTGCTATAATGATCGCGGACGACAGACGATAGACCACAGACCACAGACCACAAGAAAACGGACGACAATGGACATTCGTCGGCTCCTCTCCGAGAAGGCGGAGCGCCACGCCCTGTTAGGTGAAGAGGTTGCGAGCATCACGGCGCAACTGAAGGCGCTGGGGGCAAAGAAAATCATCCTCTTCGGCTCGTTTGCACGTGACGAGGCTGGCGTCCACAGCGATCTGGACTTCATCGTCGTGATGCCGGGGGAACAGGGCTTTGCCTATTGGTCGCATCGTCTGTATGACGAGATCGTCCGCCGTGTGGCTGTGGACTTCCTGCCCTACAACGAAAGGGAATTCGCCGAGGTCTCCCGACACAGCCGCACGGTGCGCCACGCTCTGCGCACAGGGAAAGTTCTCTATGAACGATCGGATTGACGAGGCTCGTCGCTGGCTGGCCCATGCCCAGGATGAGTACCAGGACGCAGAGGACCTGCGGGGGCGCAGACGGTTCTACCTGGCTCTTTTCCACTTTCAACAGGCCGCTGAGAAGGCGCTAAAAGCCTTTCTATATGCCCAGACCGATGACCGACGGGTATTCTTCACCCACTCCGTCTTGGAACTGGCCCAGGCAGCCGCCCAGATTGATCCAACCCTGGTCGCTCTGGAGAGAGCAGGACGACTCGACCAGTACTACATCCCCACTCGCTATCCAAACGGTCTGCCTGGAGGTATACCCTCCCGCTTCTACAAAGATGCTGACGAAGCCATTGCGGCCTCCGATCTCGCCCGTCAGGTGCTAGAAGCGGTAGCAGCACGCATCCCTGTCGAAAAAATAGACTCACATTAAGGAGGTTGTCATGCCCAAGCAGCGTTTCACCATCGAAGAGGCTCGCAGGATCGGCGAGACCATCGGCATCACCTGGGACGAGTTCGACGTGGAGCAGTTCCGCATGGGGTTGGACGTCGAAATGGAACACGGCAGCCACGACCCCGACACGGACGTCACCCATAACGACCCAATCCTGACCGGCAAGATCGCCTGGGCCCATCTCAAGGAGTTCCCCGACTACTATACCCGCCTCTACGAGATGGAAGAGGAAGCAGAGAAGTTCTGGGGAAAGGAGAACTAGACACGATGAAACTGGATCAGCAGGCACGCTATGCCAAAACGCACGAGTGGGCGCGACGAGAGGACGGTGAGATCGTCTGCGGCATCAGCGACCACGCCCAGGAGTCCCTCTCCGACATCGTCTACGTCGAACTGCCGGAAGTGGGAGATGTCTTCGAGCAGGGTGAGTCCTTCGGCGTCGTCGAGTCGGTGAAGGCCGCTTCGGATCTGTACGCCCCCGTCAGCGGCGAGATCGTCGCCGTCAACCAGGCCCTGGAAACGACCCCCGAACTGGTCAACCAGGACCCCTATGGCGAGGGATGGATGATCCGCATTCGCCCCAGCCGCCCAGAGGAGTTCGAGCAGCTCCTGGACGCCGAGGCATACGCCGCTCTCGTGGCCGAAGAGGGATAACCGATATGCCGTACATCCCCCACTCGGATGAAGACCGTCGGGCGATGCTGGCCGCCATCGGCGCAGGCTCGATGGCGGAACTGTTCGAGGATGTGCCGGAACACGTCCGTTTCCCCGAACTGCTCCTTCCCCCCGCCATCTCCGAGATGGAAGTGCGCCGGGAGGTGGAGGCTCTGGCTTCACAGAACATCACCGCCTCCGGGCGCCCCTCTTTCCTGGGGGCGGGCGCCTACCGTCACTACGTGCCGGCCGTCGTGGACGCGCTGCTGCGTCGCGGCGAGTTCGCCACCGCCTATACCCCCTACCAGCCGGAGATCAGCCAGGGGACCCTGCAGGCCATCTTCGAGTACCAGAGCATGATCTGTGCCCTCACTGGCATGGAGGTCTCCAACGCCTCCCACTACGACGGCGCGACATCCACCGCAGAAGCGGTCATCACCGCGATCAACGTCGCCCGTATGAAGCGGCGCAAGGTGCTGCTCTCCCCCTACGTCCATCCCGAGTACCGCGCGGTGGTGCGGACGTACACGCAGGGAATGGGGTTGCAGATCTCAGGGGACGAGGGGGCCGCAGAGCCCACCGACCGGCTCGATGATGACACCGCCGCTCTCGTCGTCCAGTACCCTGACTTCCTGGGCCGCATCACCGACCTGCGGGCAGCGGCCGAGGCCGCACACGCCGTCGGGGCGCTGCTCATCGTGGTGGCCGACCCCATCGCCCTGGGGCTGCTCAAGCCGCCAGGCGAGTTCGGCGCCGACATCGTGGTCGGCGAAGGCCAGAACCTGGGCGGCGGGCTGAACTTCGGCGGGCCATACCTGGGCTTCTTCGCCACGCGCATGGAGCACGTGCGCAAGATGGCTGGCCGGCTGGTCGGGCAGACGGTGGACACGGAGGGGAAGCGTGGCTTCGTCCTCACCCTCTCCACCCGCGAACAGCACATCCGCCGCGACAAGGCCACCTCCAACATCTGCACCAACGAGGGGTTGATGGCCCTGGCCGCAGCGATCTACATGGCTGCCCTGGGACGGTGCGGCCTGCGCCGCGTGGCAGAACTCTGCTACCACAAAGCCCATTACGCCGCCGCACGCATCAACATACTCCCCGGTTTCACCGTCTTGCACGAAATGCCCTTCTTCAAAGAGTTCGTCGTCCGTTGCCCGACCGCGGTAAGCGAGATCAACGACACGCTGCTGGCGGAATGGGACATCATCGGCGGATACGACCTGGGACAGGTCTACCCACACCTGAAGGACCACATGCTGCTCTGCGTGACCGAGATGAACTCGCGAGAGGAGATTGACACGCTCGTCGAGGCGCTGGAAGACTTTGCTGTCTGACCACATCCGCTCAGCCACGCTTCGCTGAGAAAGGCAGGTCTTCATGCTCAACCCTGCGAGACGCCACAAGTGCGGGAGGGCGATCTTCCCCCTCATGCTTGCGCTTCTGTTGGCAGCAACAGCGCTTCTGTGGCGCCCGCCCACAGATGCCCACGCCCAACCGTACCGCTCCATCGCTGGCTCTACCCTCACCCTCTCCCCGTCCTTCTATAGCCCTGGTCTGCCCCACACCTTCACCCTCACCGCCCACGATGCTTCTACCGATACCGAGTGGCTGGATCAGGTACAGGTGACTCTCCCCGGCGGCTGGACGGCCAGCGTCGTCAGCCAGGACACGCAGGACTCCTGTGGCCATCCGGTCAGTTTCAGCGTCTCCGGCAGCGGGAGCAACCAGATCACCTTCAGCACTTCGGCCATCGGCCCCGGTTGCGACTGGCAGGCGACCCTCTCGGTGACCGTGCCCGGAAGCGCAACCGGCAACCAGACGGTCAACTGGGCGCTCTCGGGCACGGGCGCGGGCAGCACCCCACACGACATCAACGGCAGCCTCAGCCTCACCCCCGCCCTGCACACCTATCTGCCACTGCTCACGCGCGATTACGGCGAGCACCGCTTCGCCGTCATCATCGGCATCTCCGACTACCAGGACCAGGCCATCCCCGACCTGGACTACCCGGACGACGACGCCAACGCCTTCTACCAGGAACTTCTGGCCGACGGTGGTTTCGCTGCCGGAAACATGCGCCTGCTGCTCAACAGCCAGGCCACCAAGACCGCCATCCAGGACGCTATCCTCAACTGGCTGGACAGCCGCGAGAATGAGACCGACGTGGTGGTCATCTTCTTCGCTGGCCACGGCACCAGGGGCTACCCTTCCGGCGAACCGGACGGTTACGACGAGTACCTCGTCCCGTACAACTTCAACGGCTACGCCAACACCGCGATCCGCGATGACGAACTGGACGGCTGGCTGGATGGGCTGGAGGCGGGGCGCGTGATCGTCATCGCCGACTCCTGCTTCAGCGGTGGGCTGATCGGCACGGCGGGGGTGGAGGGCATGCACTGCCGCTGCCTGCCGCCGTTGGATGACAGCGGCACCGACGCGCCTCGCGACGGCGGGTTCATCCGCCACATCAACCAGAACGGCCGTCTGGTGCTCGCCGCCAGCGCGGAGAACGAGTCCTCCTGGGAGTCCTCGGTCCTGAAGCACGGCGTCTACACCTTCTACCTGCTGCAGGCGCTGGAGACCTCCAGCGCCGACACCCACGACGCCAACGGCTGGATCTCCGGCGAGGAGGCCCACGACTACCTGTACTCGCGGGTCGTCGCCTATACCAAGAATAACCAACACCCACAGCGAAGTGACAACATCCCCGGCGAGGCCGACCTGGCCCGCCCGTAATGATGAGGTCGAATATGCCCGAACCGTTGCTGATCGAGATCTCCCGCCCCGGTCGCTGCGCCGCCACGCTGCCGGCCCTGGATGTGCCGCCGGCTGACCTGCCCGCAGACCTGCTGCGGGACGACCTCCCCCTGCCCGAAGTGGGGGAGGCCGACCTGGTGCGCCACTACACCCGCCTCTCCCAGATGAACTACGGCGTGGACACGGGCTTCTATCCGCTTGGCTCCTGTACGATGAAGTACAACCCCAAGATCAACGAGGAAATGGCCCGCCTGCCCGGCTTCGTCCACCTTCACCCCTACCAGGATGTGGAGACGATACAGGGAGCATTGGCCCTGATGTTCCGCCTGCAGGAGTTCCTCAAGGCCATCGGAGGGTTTGCCGCCGTCAGCCTGCAGCCGGCGGCGGGGGCGCACGGGGAGTTGACCGGCGTGCTGATCATGCGCGCCTACCACCACGACCGGGGCGACACCCAGCGTGACGTGATCCTGGTGCCGGACTCCGCCCACGGCACCAACCCCGCCAGCACGACGATGAGCGGCCTGCGCGTGGTGGAGATTCCTTCCGACGAGCGGGGCAACGTGAGCCTGGCGGCGTTGGAGGCGGCCTGCGCCAGGCACGGCGAGCAGTTGGTCGGGATGATGCTCACCAACCCCAACACGCTCGGCCTGTTCGACGAACACCTGGAGCAGGTCGTCGCGCTGGTGCACCAGCATGGCGGGTTGATGTACGGAGATGGAGCGAACCTGAACGCCCTGCTGGGCATCGTCCGTCCTGGCGATCTGGGCTTCGACGTGTTGCACTACAACCTGCACAAGACCTTCAGCACCCCCCACGGCGGCGGTGGCCCTGGTTCCGGCCCTGTCGGCGTCGCCGCTCACCTGGCCGACTTCCTGCCCGGCCCCCTGGTCAGCGTGGACCCGCTGCGCTCAGAGGCGGACGATTACTTCTACGACCTGTACTTCCCCCCCAAGTCCATCGGCCGGGTGAAGGCCTTCTACGGCCAGTTCGGGGTGCTGGTGCGCGCCTATACCTACATCCGCATGCTGGGGCCTGACGG
>DAOTYX010000171.1:0-13886 GCA_034434635.1 Anaerolineae bacterium
AGGGGGAGGCGGGGCTCCCATCGGCCGCGGACGGCGAGGCCGTAAGTGCGCTCGTCAACGGCCCGCAGGCGCACGTCCACGGGCACGCGGCGGCCATTGACCTCCTGGTAGGCGGCTCGGACGGTCTGGCGCAGCACACCTCCGTCTGCCAGGCCGAGCCGCAGGCCGCCGTTCTCATCCGGCGCCAGTGAAGAGACCCCCTCATATTCGAGGCGCACGGCGTCAAGGGTGGCGCCGGGTTCGAGCACGAAGCGGGAGGTGAGGGCGCGGTCGCTCGCCTGATAGGTGACGTGGACGCCAGGGTAGACATCCTGGTAGGTCGCCTGTGTGGTCAGCGGCACGTTCTCGCGCCAGCCGCCGGGGTCGTTGCCCAGATAGTAGTGCGCGACCGCAGACGCTGGCTCATTCTCCACAGGGCGTGCCTGCGGGTTGGCACCGGTCAGGCGAAACCCAAGACGCGCGCCAGGAGTGGTGAGCACCACCCGGTCAGGGGCGAAGCGGCCCTGCACGTCGCCGGATGCGGTGTAGAAGGCATAGGTGGCCGCATCGTAGGCCAGGTAGACGGGCAGGGAGGCGCCGGAGGCAGCGGCGCTCTCTTCAGCCCCGACAGCCGGGGCAGCCCGCGCCGACGCCAGCGCGGCCGTGCTGGCGACCAGAAGGGTCACCAGGAAGAGACAGAGAACGACGATCGGAGTCTTGCTCATAAGTCATTCCTCGTAACTGTTACTATCTCCAGTCCAGTACACCTGCCCTATCGGCGCAGTTCTTGCGGGTGCGGCGCGGGTCGCCATCCGCGCTCCCGCCGCAAGGTTGGCCGCCAGGGCCGCCGGATTGCGATCCGGCGGGCACCGGGCGGTCCGGCGGAAGCCCTGATCAAGAACTGCTTCTCCCGCGATGGTGCAGCCTCTCTCCCGATCACGCCCCTGCACGTCTTGACCTCAGGGCACCGTCAGGCTTCTCAACGTGATGTCACTCCGGTCGCCCGCCGTCAGGCGGGTCATGTCGTCCAGCCAGTAAGCGCCGCTGCGCAGGGTGTAGGCGCCGGGGGGTGTATCAGCGGGGATGTCGAGCACGTGCCGTTGCACGATCACATCGCCGGGCCGCCACCCTTCGATCGGCACGCCCAGGCCGTCCCCTACCGCCAGGGGAACACCATCGCTGGCCGAGAGGTGAAGCATCAGCGACAGGGGGCGGGCCGGTGGGCGGAGCACGCGCCAGTAGGTCAGCACCTCCACGGAAATGCCCGCGCGGGCGGTGGAGGGGGCCTGGTAGCCGAGGAAGGTCAGCACCCCTTCCAGTGACACTTCCCCCTCATCCACACGCTCCGGTGGCGTGACGGCCCCACCCGGCCAGCGCCAGATGGCGAAAGCGGGCAGTTCGGTCGCCATAGGCTGGACGTAACCCAGGCGCAGGCCATCGAGCGACATCCGCTGCACCCAGGTTGGCCACCATTCCAGGTGCTGACTATCGGAGGGCCAGCGCAGCCGGTCTACGCCCGGCGTGGCGCGCACGTACCATCCGGCGCCGTCAGCGGGAAAGAGCCACGCCTGCGCGCAGTCGAAGGTGACCTGGCGCAAGGTGGTGGAGCCGAACCCTTCGGTCAGTGCTTCCGTCGTCAACGGGACCGTCGGCGTGGTGCATTGCGCGACCCACGTCCCGTCCTCATCGGCTGTCACCTCGTATATGAAGATCGCGTGGGCCACGCGGGCCAGCGGCTCGCGGTGGCGGAACCAGTCGAAAGTGGAAGGAAGTGGCAGGGGCACGCCGTCGAGCGTCGTTGCGCTGATGGCGTAGAGACCCGGCGCGGGGTTGAAGCGACGGGGAAGCACCGGCGGCGCGCCGCGCATCGGCGCGATGGGCTCGTACACCACGCCATAGGCTGCCGGATCCAGGAAGGTGAAAACGGAGAGGCGTACCGGTCCCAGGTGATGCTCCTGCTGGTAACGTGCCAGCGCGCGCAGCCCCTGCCCCCAGTCGGTGTTGGAATCGGCCAGGAAGCGGTAGCCGTTATCCGGCCCGCCGACCAGTTCGTTGAAGTAGGCCAGGTAGTGGGGGGCAACGCCCACAGTCCCCACGACCAGCCAGACAAGGAGGACGGAGAGGGCGAGGCGTGAAGCGTAAAACGCGAAACGTGAAACGTGGTGCGTGGTGCGTGGGTAAGACGGAACACGCCATACGCCATACGTCATGCGCGAGACAAGGACGAACAGGAACGGCAGCACCGGCAGCAGGTGACGGTAGCCGATGTTCACGCTGCTGAAGAGGGCGGAGAGGGCGTAGAGGAGAGGGAAGAGGAGAAGGGGAGTCCAGGTGCGGATAGGCGGTCTCAGGTTGCAGGTTACAGGTCGCAGGTTGCCCGCGGCCATCCGAAACCTGAAACCTGAAACCTGAAACCAGCAACTGACCACCAGCAGCAGCAGCGTGGGGAGGGGCGTCTTGACCAGGAAGGCCACCGGGAAGTAGAGCGCCCAGCCGTGCATGCGGTTCTGGCCGAGCAGGAAGGCCTCTCGTCCGTAAGCGATGTTCTCCTGCAGGCGGAGCCAGCGCTCGATGTGGCTGGCCGCCGGGAGCGGCAGGCCGCCCGCCAGGCCGGCCACCGGCCGCAGTTCGAAGCCGTAGAGCGCCCAGACGACCAGCCCGGCGACGGCGACCATCGCGGCGTAGGAGAGCGCCCGGCGGAGTAGCGCCCGTGCCCGCGCGGAGGAGGCTGTCAGCCAGGCATCGGTCAGGGTGAGCGCGCCCAGCAGCGGGATGAGCAGCAGCGCGGTCAGTTTCGTCCCCTGGGCCAGCCCCAGCAGGACCGCCGCGCTCCACCAGCGGCCGGCGCGCGGATGACGGAGATAGCGGGCGAAGGCCCAAACCGCCCAGAAGATGAACGCCGTCGCTCCCAGGTCGGTGGTGGCCAGGCTGGAGTGGGCCAGGAGGTTGGGGTCGAAGGCCAGCAGGAAGAGCGCCAGCAGTCCGGCGACATGACCGGCGAGGTCGGCGGCGCAGCGGTAGACGGTGGCGGCCAGCAGCACCGCCAGCAGCGCCACCGGGATGCGGCAGGAGACGATGACGCGATCGAGCGGACGGTAGGCCAACACCGTCTCTTGGGTTACACTGATAAGGTCGCCCGCGGCGTAGCCTGCGGCCTCCTCGGGCGGCAGGAGGTCGGGCACGAAGAAGAGCGGCCAGGCGAGCAACGCCTTGGCCAGCGGGACATGCTCGTCGAGGAGGCGCATGTGGCCGGTGCGAAGGTACTCGTAGCCGCTGGTGATGTGGAAGCCCTCGTCAACGGTGGCGGAGAGCGACGTCGCGGCGGCGAGGGTCTGAGCAAAGAGGAGCGCCAGCAGGGCTACGGCAGCCCAGGAAGGCCAACGCCAGGTAACGGAGGGTGGCGCGCCGCCGGGCGCGTTGGCGCTGTGCGACAAGGCCATCTCGATCGTTCCTTGCCCGGGTGGGCGGGGAGCAGTATACCATGCCGTCCTCGGAAGTCAACGGTGGGCACCCACGCTTCTCGCTGCTTGACATTCCTGTGCTGCTGTGGTAAAATATGAATGAACGTTCATTCAGTGAGAGGGCCGATGGAGGAATCCAATCCCATCGAGGCGCGCCGGACACAGATTCTGGAAGCGGCGGCGGCGGTCTTCGGGGAGAAGGGGTACCAGCGGGCCACCATGAAAGAGATCGCCACCCGCGCCGGAGTGGCCCCGGGCACCATCTATCTCTACTTCGCGGGCAAACGCGACCTGCTCTTCGCCATCGCCGACCGTCTCGTGCGCCGCGCCGGGGAGGAGGCGCTGCGCCAGGCCGCTCAACTGGACGACGTCCATCAGTACATCACCACCGTCCTCCATGATCGCCTGCGCTTCGCCCGTCAGAACCTGCCCCTGCTGCGCGCGCTGGCCACCGAGGTCTGGACCGACCAGGCCCTGCTCACCCAGTTCCTCACCCAGGTTGTGGCTCCGCTGGTGGCTGCCGGCGCTGTGTATATGAACGAGCGCATCGCGCAAGGGAAGATCCGTCCCGCCCGGCCAGAGATCGTCCTCCCCAACGCGGTCGGTGGGTTGCTCATGCTCACCCTGCTGCGCTCCGTCGCTCCCAACTCCCCTCTGGCAGGCCTCTCTGAGGACGAACTGGTGGAGGAACTCTCGCGCCTATACCTCTATGGGCTGCTGTCATCTCCGCAGGAGGCAGGGGGATGATCGCTCGCACCCTGACCGTGGCCCGCAAAGAACTGCTGCATATCGTCCGCGACCGACGCACGCTGGTGGTGATGTTTCTCATCCCCATCGTGCAGCTCTTCCTCATGGGCTACGCCGCCACCACCGACATCGAACACCTGAGCACGGCGGTCTTCGACGCCGACCGCACGCCGCAAAGCCGGGCGCTGATCGAGGCCTACCGCTCCTCCAACTACTTCGATATCGTGACCTACGTGGCCGACACGGAGGAACTGGGGCGGCTGCTGGATCGCGGCGTCGTGCGCGCCGGGCTGATCATCCCTGCCGGCTTCGGCTCGGACGTGGCGGCCAGCCGGCAGGCAGCCATCTCCGTGGCCATTGACGGCTCCGACCCCAATGTGGCCAACGTCGTCTACGCGGCGGCGCAGCAGGTGGGGACGGCGCACAGCCTGCGCCTGATCGAGCAGCGCATGGGGCTCTCCCTGGCACAGATGATGCCCGTAGAGGTCCGCCCACGCGTCTGGTACAACCCGGAGATGAAGAGCGTCAACTTCATGATTCCTGGCCTCATCGCCATGATCCTCTTCCTGCTCACCTCCATGCTGACCGCGCTGGCCATCGTGCGCGAGCGGGAGCGAGGGACGATCGAACAACTGATGGTCACCCCGATCCGGCCCATTGAACTGGTGGTGGGCAAGGTGGCCCCGTACGTCATCGTCGCCTTCTTCAACGTGCTGGAGGTGCTGGCCATCGGCGTCTTCTGGTTCGGCGTCCAAATCCACGGCAGCCTGCTGCTCCTGCTGGCGCTCTCCGTGGTCTTCCTGCTGACCTCGCTGGGCATCGGCATCTTCGTCTCCAGCGTCGCCAACACGCAGCAGGAGGCCATGCTGCTGGTCTGGCTCACCCTGCTGCCCTCCATCTTCCTGGCCGGCTTCTTCTTCCCCCTGGAGGCGATGCCTGGCTTCCTGCAGGCGATCAGTTACATGATCCCGCTGCGGTACATGCTCATCATCATCCGTGGCATCATCCTGAAGGGCGTGGGGTTGGATGCGCTTTCCGGTCAGGTGGTGGCGCTGGCTATCTTCGGGGCCGTGATCATGGTCGCTGCGGCGACGCGGTTCCGCAAGCGGCTGGAGTGAAACTTGGGCCAATGGAAACAATGAGCCAATGGACAATGAACAATGAGCCAATGAACAATGAACAATGGGCCAATGAACAAAGCGTTATTGAGACGGAGAACCTGACCAAACGGTTCAGAGGGGCCGTGGCGGTGGATCGGCTCAGTCTGAACGTGCAACGTGGGGAAGTCTTCGGCCTGCTGGGACCGGATGGCGCGGGTAAGACGACCACCATCCGCATGCTCTGCGCCATCATGAACCCCACCTCCGGCACAGCCCGCGTGGCCGGCTTCGATACCGTGCGTCAGCCGGAGGAGATCAAGCAACGCATCGGCTACATGGCTCAGCAGTTCTCCCTCTATGGCGACCTGACGGTGCGCGAGAACCTGGTCTTCTTCGCCGATGTCTTCGGCGTGAGCCAGGAGGAGCGGCGACAGCGCATCCCCGCCCTGCTGGAGTTTTCCCGCCTGACCGAGTTTCAGGGCCGTCGCGCCGCCCAACTCTCCGGCGGCATGCAGAAGAAACTGGCCCTGGCCTGTACCCTCATCCACCGCCCGCAGATCATCTTCCTCGACGAGCCGACCACCGGCGTGGACCCCATCTCCCGGCGCGAGTTCTGGGACATCCTGACCGAACTCCACCTGGAAGGGGTGACCCTCTTCGTCAGCACGCCCTACATGGACGAGGCGGAGCGGTGCTCGCGGGTGGCGCTGATGTTCGGGGGGCGTGTCATCGTCTGCGACACGCCGGAGCGCATCCGCGAACGGGTGCCAGGCCACCTGCTCGAACTGCGCCCCGACCGGTTGCGCGAGGCCAGTCGGCTGTTGCAGGGGCTGCCGGAGGTGTTGGAAGTGCAGACCTACGGCGACCTGCTGCACATCTTCGTCGCCGACGCGGAGGCGGGGCGGGCCGCCGTGATGGACGCCCTGTCGCGGGCCGGGATTGCCGTGACTGGCCTGCGCCTCCCCCGGCCACGGATGGAGCAGGCGTTCATCTCGCTGATCAGACGGCAGACGACGGACGACGGACGACAGACGACGGACCACGGACCACGGACTGCGGGTGATGAACCACGCGATGGGCGATAGGCGATGGGCGAAATGGATGACTACGCGGTGATCACCGACCGTCTGACCAAGAAGTTTGGCGATTTCACCGCCGTGGACGGAGTGACCTTCAGCATCCGCCGTGGCGAGATTTTCGGTTTCCTCGGTCCCAACGGGGCAGGCAAGACCACCACCATCCGCATGCTCCTGGGACTGCTGCGGCCCACGTCGGGCACCGCGCGCGTGCTGGGCTTCGACGTGGCGCGCCAGCCGGAGGAGATCCGCAAGCGCATCGGCTACATGTCCCAGCGCTTCAGCCTCTACCAGGACCTGACCGTGGGCGAGAACCTCGACTTCTACGGGCGTACCTACGGCGTGCGCGGCGCCCGGCTGAGCGAGCGCAAGCGTTTCGTGGTGGAGATGGCCGGGTTGACCGGCCGGGAGCGGGAACTGACCCGCAACCTCTCCGGCGGCTGGAAGCAACGTCTGGCCCTGGGCGCGGCGATCCTCCACGAGCCGGCCATGCTCTTCCTCGACGAGCCGACCGCCGGGGTGGACCCCATCTCCCGCCGCGCCTTCTGGGACCTGCTCTACGAACTGGCGGCGGGGGGGACGACCATCTTCGTCACCACGCACTACATGGACGAGGCGGAGCATTGCCAGCAACTGGCCTTCATCTACAACGGCCGCCTGGTGGCCCACGGTTCCCCCGATGACATCAAGCGGCTGCAGATGCGCGGCCAGGTGCTGGAGGTGGATTGCTCTGAGCCGGAGCGGGCCATCCAACTGCTGCGCGCCACCAGCCGCTTCGACGAGGTCGCCCTCTACGGTTCCCTCATCCACGTCGTTGTCGAGGGGGTGGCGGCGCATCAACCTGTCATCCAACAGACCCTGGAGGAGAATGGCATCCGTGTCCACACGATGGACGTGATCCTTCCCTCTCTGGAAGATGTGTTCATCTCAAGCGTCAGGAGAGCGCAATGAAGAGACGTGCCCTGATCGTCATCGCGGCGCTGGTCTGCCTGTCGCTGGCCGTTGGCGGTTACTTTCTGCTCCGTTCTGGCGCCTGGCGCCGCGAAGCCCCGTCGGAGGAGGTCATCACCGCCTCCGGCTTCATCGAAGCGGAGGAAATCAGCGTTGCTCCAGAGATCGGCGGGCGTATCCTCGCCGTAGAGGTGGCCGAGGGGGACCTGGTCGAAGCGGGGGCGGTGCTGGTGCGGCTGGACGACTCCCTGGCTCAGGCGCAGGTCGAACTGGCCCGCGCCGACCTGGAGGTCGCCCAGGCCACGCTCGACCAGGTGCGCGCTGGCGCCCGCCCGGAGGACCTCCGTTCCGCCGAGGCGCAACTGGCCCAGGCGGAAGCCGCCCGCGACGGCGCCTATCAGGCCTGGCAGGATGCCCTGGCCATGCTGGCCGACCCCCAGGATTTGGAGGCCCAGATCGCCCTGGCCGAGGCCCAACTGGCCCAGGCGGAAGCGGGACTGCGCCAGGCCAGTGCCCTGCGCGACGCGGCGCAGATCGCCGCCGACCGGTTCAACGACGCCTACGAGCAACACCCGGCGGGTGAGCGGCACCGCGTCTTTGTCGCCAGCGGCCCCCTGAGCGCCCTGGCTCCCCTTCTGCCGGCGGATGTGGTGCAGTTCCTCATCGGGAAGGGGCCGGGCACGTACACCTACGAGGACTGGGAGTTCGTCGTCGCCGCCTCTGGCATCACCGTCTACCGCTGGATCACCGTGGACTACCCCCTCCAGGCGATGCTCCTCCCCAACGCCTACTGGCGCTCGTGGGTGGGGGTCAACACCGCCCAGGCCGCCTACGAGGGGGCTCAGCAGGCGCTGCAACTGCTCTACCATATGCGCGACGATCCTCAGCAGGCCGCGGCACAGGCCGACGCCGCGGAGGCGCAGTACCGTGCCGCCGAGGCCGCGGTGGCCCTGGCCCGCGCCCAGTTGGAGGGGTTGGAGACCGGTGCCACTGCGGAGGAGATCGCCGCTGCTGAAGCGCTGGTGCAGCAGGCCCAGGCCAGGCTGGAGAGCGCCCAGGTCACGTTGGACAAGATGACCCTCACCGCCCCGGCGGGCGGCTGGGTGTTGGAAGTGGCGGGCCACGCTGGCGAACTGGCCGCGCCCGGCGTCCCCATCATCACCCTGGCCGACCTCGACCAGGTGCGGCTGACCGTCTACGTGCCGGAGAACCGTCTGGGCCGGGTGCAGGTGGGCCAGACGGTGGAGGTGCGGGTGGACTCCTTCCCCGACCGCACCTTCACCGGCCGGGTGGTGGCCATCGCCAATGAGGCGGAGTTCACCCCCCGCAACGTTCAGACACAGGAGGAACGGGTCAACATGGTCTTCGCCGTGGAAGTGCTGATCCCCAACCCCGACCATGCCCTCAAGCCGGGCATGCCCGCCGACGCCCGCATCCTCCCTTCGACCGCAGGAGGTGAACCGTGACCGGCCGACATCGCCTCACCGTTTGCCTGATGCTCGTCACGATCGGTCTCTGGCTGACCGCCTGCACGGCCCGGCCAGCGAACGGTTCGATCACCGCCTCCGGTTTCATCGAGGGAGATGAGGTGGTCATCGCCTCAGCAGTTGGTGGTCGGGTGGCCGAAGTGCTGGTGGAGGAGGGGGATGAAGTGGCAGCCGGGCAGGTGCTGGTGCGCCTGGATGATGCCCTCCTGCAGACCCAGCGGGCGGAGGCGCTCGCCGCCGTCGCCGCCGCCGAGGCCAACCTGGCCCGTGTCCGGGCCGGCGCGCGTCCGGCAGAGCGGGAGGCAGCCCGCGCCGCGCTGGCGCAGGCTGAAGCGGAGCGGGACGGCGCGCTGCGCGCGCTGGAGCACGCTCGCCAGGCCCTCAGCGACCCCCAGGAGTTGAACGCCCAGATCGCTCAGGCCGAGACCGACGTCGCGCTGGCCGAGCAAGAGTTAGAGACGGCCCGCGCCGACCTGAACCAGACGGAGATGCTCTACACCGTCTATGACGACCAGGGAGGCGACGTCGAGCGCACCTGGTCGCTCAACGTCCAGGCCGCCCGCGCCGCGGTGGAGGCCGCGCAGGCCCGCCTGGACGGGGCCAACCGTTACCTGAACGCCCTGTACGGTATCCGGGCCCGTCCCCTCGCGCTTCAGGCACAGCTCCACGCCGCCGAGGCCGCCGCCCAGGCTGCCGAGGCGGCGGTGGCCGTCGCGCAGGCGGCGGTGGACCAGGCAGAAGCCGGGCCCACGCCGGAGGAGGTTGCCCTGGCCCAGGCGCAACTCCATCAGGCCCAGGCCGCGTTGGGGTTGGTGGACGCCCAACTGGCCCAACTGACCCTCACCGCGCCGATCTCCGGCACGGTCACCAGCCGCAGCATCCACGCCGGGGAAACAGCGGTCGCGGGGGGCACGCTGCTCACCCTGGCCAACCTCGATCAGGTGACGCTGGTGCTCTACATCCCGGAGAACCGGATCGGCCAGGTGGAGGTGGGCCAGCCGGTGGAGGTGAAGGTGGACTCCTTCCCCGGCCGCACGTTCGTCGGCCATGTGACGACCATTGCCCGCGAGGCGGAGTTCACCCCGCGCAACGTGCAGACCCAGGAGGAGCGGGTCAATCTGGTCTTCGCCGTCAAGGTGACCATCCCCAACCCCGACCACGCGCTTCGTCCAGGGATGCCCGCGGATGCGGTCATCCGTTGACCTCGAGGGTAGCGCTCTGAGCGGAGGGTACCCCGGCGGTTGAAACTGTGGGCCGGGGGGTCAGCCGCCGCGACCAGCAGTGGCGCCCGGCGGGGATGGTGGGTGAAACGGCTGGGCGCGGTCCCCCGACCGCGCCCAGCGAGGAGAGAGGTCGGGTGACGGTCACCTCAACGCCAACCGTCACCTGACCCGATGCAAAGGCTCAGCGCTACTCCTCTTCCGCTTCCTCAGCCTTCCGCCGTCTGACCAATTCCGGCTCCGCGCCGCCCTCCATCGGTGGCGCCGCCACCTCTTCCTCTTCCGCCCGCTCCTCGCTCGGGGCTACCCGCACGATCATCTCGGCGGGGTCGGAGAGGACGCGCACCCTGGCCGGGACCGCCAGGTCGCCCACCGTGATCTGCTGGTCCACCTCAGTCAGCAGGCTGAGATCCACCTCGATGCTGTCGATCAGGTCGCCAGGCAGACACTCGATCTCGACGGTTTCCGCTCCCTGCAGCAACACCCCGTCCCGGCGCACCACCACAGGGGACTCGTTCACCCACACCAGGGGAACCTCGACGGTGATGGGTTTGCCCATCTCCACCTGATACAGGTCAATGTGCACCATCTGCCTGTGAATCGGGTCCCGCTGCAGGTCGCGCACCAGCACCTGGACGGGGGCCTTCTCTCCGGCGATATGCAGGGTGAGCAGGTGGCTGGTGCCGACCTTGCCCAGCACCGCCTCCGCCTGTCGGGCCTCAATCTGCAGCGGCCGGCTCCCGACCGCGGGGCCGTAGATGACGGCGGGCACCCACCCCTCCCGTCGGAGACGGTTCACCTCTTTTCCGGTGACCGTCCTCGGTTCAGCATTCAGCACAATCTGATCCATCCTCTTGCCTCACTTCTGTCCATCAAAAAGGCGGGCTGGACCCGCCTGGTCTGGTGAGTGCATTTTAGCCCAACTGGGCGCTTTCGTCAAGCCGGACTTGTCCTCACCGTCAGTATGAGTTACAATGCCCCTTACCAGAGAGGTGCATCATGCGAGCAGTGGACATCATCATCAAGAAGCGGGATGGCGAAGAGCTCTCACCGGAGGAGATCACCTTCTTCGTCGAGGGGTACACGCGGGGAGAGATCCCCGATTACCAGGCTGCCGCCTGGCTGATGGCGGTTTACCTGCGGGGGATGAGTGACCGCGAGACGGAAGACCTGACCCTGGCGATGGCCCGGTCGGGCGAGACATTGGACCTCAAGGATGTGGCCCCGCTGGTGGTGGACAAGCACTCCACGGGTGGTGTGGGGGACAAGGTGAGCCTGGTAGTGGCGCCGACGCTTGCCGCCTGTGGCCTGCCGGTGGGCAAGATGTCGGGCCACGGCCTGGGCTTCACCGGCGGCACCCTCGACAAACTGGAATCCATCCCCGGCTTTCGCAGCGACCTCTCCACCGAGGAATTCAAGGCCCAACTGGCCCGCATCGGCCTCGTCCTCAGCGGCCAGACGCTCGACCTGGCTCCGGCGGACGGCAAGTTCTATGCCCTGCGCGATGTGACCGGAACCGTCTCATCGCTGCCGCTGATCGTCAGTTCGATCATGAGCAAGAAACTGGCTGCGGGGGCCGACGTCATCCTGCTCGACGTCAAGGTGGGCAGCGGGGCGTTCATGAAGACGGTCGAGGAAGGGGTAGCCCTGGCCGAGGCGATGGTGCGCATCGGCACGCGGCTGGGGCGCCGCATGCTGGCGCTGATCTCCGACATGAACCAGCCGCTGGGTTGGGCGGTGGGCAACGCGCTGGAGTTGCGCGAGGCGATCGCCGCCCTGCACGGCGATGGCCCCGCCGACTTCTGGGAGCACTGTCAGGTGGTTGCCGCCGAACTGCTCCACCTGGCCGGCCAGGCGCGCGACGTGAAGCACGGCGTGCAACTGGTCAACGCCGCCGTCAACTCGGGCGAGGCGTGGCGTAAGTTCGTGGCGCTGGTGGAGGCGCAGGGAGGGGACGTCTCCTACGTGGAGGATCCCGACCGTCTGCCCCACGCCCGGCTGGTCGAGCCGGTGGCTGCGCCGGCCAGCGGTTTCCTTCAAGCCGTGGACGCGGCGGAGGTGGGCCTGGCGGTGGTCGACCTGGGAGGCGGACGGGAGAAGAAGGGCGATCCCATAGACTACGCCGTGGGGGTGATCACACACTGCAAGGTGGGTGATCGCGTGACGGAGAGGACACCGCTGTTCACCATCTACGCCAATGACGAGGGGCGGCTGGCTGCGGCGCGCGAACGGCTGTTACAGGCCCATACCATCGGCCCCCGGCGAGTCGGGCCGTTGCCGCTCTTCTACCGCAGGATTCCCTCGGCGTGAGCAGACGTTCGCTCCCCCTCGCCCTGGCCGTGGCTGGCGCGCTTGCCGGGCTGGTGGGTGCGGTGGCCCCGTGGATTCCCCATCGCGCCGCCGGACTGAACATCGGCGGCTTCGACCTGTTCGAGGTCAGTAAGTTCCTGCCGGCGGTGCGCTCCGGCGCTGTCCCGCTGTGGCGTGAGGCTTTCCTGCTTCCCCTGCTGATCTCTGCGCTGCTGCTGGCGCTGTTGCCGGCCTGGTCGGCCCTCTCCCATCGCCCCTGGCGCTGGCTTCTGCCGTTGCTGGCCGTGGGGATCGCCCTGGCGGCGCTGCCCCCCTACCCGGCCATCCTCAGCGCCCACCACGACCCGGAGTATCGCGGTCAACTCCTGCTGGCAGCGGCGACGCTGGTGTTGAGCGTCGCCAGTCCGCTGGCGCGACGGCTGCCACGGCGGCTGCTGGCAGCGATGACCGGTCTGCTGGCGGTGGTGGGGCTCATTCTGCCGCTGGGGGCGTTTGCCCGGGCCTATCCCCTTTACACCCGTCTCTACGGTGCGTCGCCGGGGGTGGGATGGGGGTTCGTGGTGTACATCCTGGGCATGTCTCTGGTGCTGGTCAGCGCTATCCTGTTGATCCCTGACCGCGCCCGATTACGAATGTCAGCAGGAATCGTGGAAGGATGACACTAAACCGCGCCAGCGCGCCCGGCTATACTGTGGGTACCTTATGGAGAGGCTCAACGTGCCACAGGTCCGGGTGGTCATCATTGACGAGCACGAGCCCGTGCGCCAGGCGCTCGAGGCCCGCCTGCGCTCGTCTCCCGAAGTCGAGGTCGTCGGCTCCGCCGGTTCCTGGCAGGAGGGGGTGCTCCTGGCGGCGGAGCGCGCTGCAGACGTGGTGCTGCTGGAGACGAAGCGGGCGGATGCCCAGGGCCTGGCCGCCCTGCGCCGACTGAGGGCGGAATGTCCCCGCACTGCTGTGGTCGTGCTCACCTCTTATTCCGACGCCGAGGAGCGCCAGATGGCGCTGACGGCCGGCGCAGCGCGCTACCTGCTGAAGGAGATCGGTTCCACTTACCTGGTGCAGGAGATCCTCGCCATCGCCCGCCCCTCGGTGACGTAGCCTCCTCACCTCCTCGTGGGACAGGCCGAACGGGCGACCGCTCCCGTCGTCTCCGGGTAGCGCTCATCCTGCTGTGCCTGGTCCTCTTCGCCCTGGTCGTCGTGCGCAACGCCTGGCTCTCCGATGACGCCTACATCACCTTCCGCACGATAGACAACTTCCTCAATGGCTATGGGCTGACCTGGAACGTGGCCGAACGGGTGCAGGTCTATACCCACCCGCTTTGGATGTTCTTGCTCTCCGCCGTCTCCTTCTTCACCCGCGAGGTCTATTTCTCCAGTCTGGGCCTGTCGTTGCTCCTCTCCCTGGTCACCCTTGCCCTGGTGATGGCCCGGGGAGCGCGCACGCTGCCGGGCGCGCTGCTGGGCGCAGCCGCCCTGACGCTCTCCAAGGCCTTCGTGGATTACTCCACCTCCGGCCTGGAGAACCCGCTGACCCACCTGCTCTTCGCGCTGTT
>DAOTYX010000172.1:0-26767 GCA_034434635.1 Anaerolineae bacterium
GGAGAGGGGGACCGTAGCGGCGGCATCCCATGCCGCCGCCAAGAGCCGCCGCGCCCGCCCCAGCATCCCATCCCGTGGCGGCGGCATCCCATGCCGCCGCCAGGAGAGGGGGACCGTAGCGGCGGCATCCCATGCCGCCGCCAAGAGCCGCCGCGCCCGCAGGGACACGGCCGCTCCGCTCAGACGGCCCGCCAGCCGCGCCTCTACAGGATCATCGGCTCGCGGTACAGCCCAAACACCTCGCGGAAGACGTCCATCATCTCCTGCAGCGTCGCGTAGACGCGCACCGCGTTGAGGATGTGGGGCATCGTGTTCTCTGTCCCCTGGGCGGCGATGCGCAGCCGGTCGAGCGCCTGGCCCACCGCCCCGCTGTCTCGCTCCGCACGCACCGCGGCCAACCGCGCGCACTGCCGCTCGTACCCCTGAGGGTCCATCTCCAGCAGCGGTACCCGCAGCGGCTCATCAGCAACGTATTCATTGACCCCCACGATGATCCGTCGGCGCTCGTCAATCTCGCGCTGATAGCGGTAGGCGGCGTCGGCGATCTCCTTCTGGAAGAAGCCTACCTCGATGGCCGGGAGCACCCCGCCCAGCGCGGCGATGCGCTCGAAGTAGTCGTAGGCCTGGCGCTCGATGCGGTCGGTCAGCGCCTCGACCGCATAGGCGCCGCCGAGCGGGTCCACGGTGTTGGCGACCCCCGACTCATGGGCGATGATCTGCTGCGTGCGCAGCGCCACCGTCACGGCGAACTCGCTGGGCAAGGCCAGCGCCTCGTCCATGCTGTTGGTGTGCAGCGACTGCGTGCCGCCCAATACCGCCGCCAGCGCCTGGATCGCCACGCGCACGACGTTGATCTCCGGCTGCTGCGCGGTCAGGCTACAACCCGCGGTCTGGGTATGGAAGCGCATCCACCAGGAGCGCGGGTCCTTGGCGCCGAACGTCTCGCGCATCTCTCGCGCCCAGATGCGACGGGCAGCGCGGAACTTGGCGATTTCCTCCAGGAAATCGTTGTGGCAGTTGAAGAAGAAGGACAGGCGTGGGGCGAAGGAGTCCACCGGCAGGCCGCGCGCCAATGCCCAACGGACGTACTCCATCCCGTCGGCCAGGGTGAAGGCGAGTTCCTGTGCCGCCGTCGCGCCAGCCTCGCGGATGTGGTAGCCGGAGATGGAGATGGTGTTCCACTTGGGCAGATGGGCGGTGCCAAACTCGATGGTGTCGGTGACCAGGCGCATGGAGGGAGCAGGGGGAAAGATGTATTCCTTCTGGGCGATGTACTCTTTCAGGATGTCGTTCTGGATCGTCCCGCCCAGTTCGCGCATCGGCACGCCCTGCTTCTCCGCCGCGACGATGTACATGGCCCAGATGATCGCCGCAGGGGAGTTGATCGTCATCGAGGTTGTCACCTTGTCCAGCGGGATGCCGTCGAACAGCACCTCCATGTCCCGCAGTGAGGAGACAGCCACACCGCACTTGCCGAACTCCCCTGCCGCTTCGGGCGCGTCGGTGTCGTATCCCATCAGCGTGGGCAGGTCGAAGGCGGTGGAGAGGCCGGTCTGGCCCTGCTCCAGCAGGTACTTGAAACGGGCGTTCGTCTCCTCGGCGGTGCCGAAGCCGGCGAACATGCGCATGGTCCATAACCGGCCACGGTACATCGTGGGGTGCACCCCGCGGGTGAAGGGGTACTCCCCGGGGAATCCCAGCCGCTCCATGTAATCTTCGCTCACGTCGAGGGGGGTGTAGAGCCGCTCGACCGGTTCCCCGGAGGTGGTGATGAACTCCGAGGCGCGCTCGGGCTGGCGCTCCAGCGTTCCCTTCAGCGTTGTTTCCTCCCACCGTTTGCGTTCTGCAGCGATCCTCTGCTTCTCATCCATTTGTGTTGTCCTCCAGGTGTTGCAAGGCATCCTGAGCGGCGGCATGCTCGGCGACCTGTTTCGAGGGCCCTTCGCCGCGACCGGCCACCTTCTTGCCCACCAGCACCTCGGCGATGAAGCGCCTGGCGTGCTCTGGGCCGAGTTCGGCAACGATGCGGTAACGCGGGGTGATGCCCAGTGTCCCCTGCGCCCACTCTTGAAAGCGGCTCTTGGCGTCACGGTCCGCTTCGGCGGAGAGCACAGCCTCGGCGGCAGGGCCGACCAGCCGTTCGACCAGGCGGCGTACGGGTTCCAGACCTCCATCGAGGTAGAGAGCGGCCATCAACGCTTCGAAAGCGTCGGCCAGGATACCTGGCCGTTCCCGGCCGCCGCTCTCCGCCTCGCCGCGCCCCAGGCGGAGCACCTCGCCCAGCCCGATCTGAGCGGCCAGATCGGCCAGGCTCCGCTCACAGACCAGTGCGGCGCGCAGCCGCGTCATCTCCCCTTCCTGGAACTCCGGGTAGTGCTGGAAGAGCCAGTCAGCCACGGCCAGTCCCAGCACCGCATCCCCCAGGAACTCCAGCCGCTGGTTGTCCAGCCCCTCCTCCGGGTGCTCGTTGACGTAGGAGGTATGCGTGAGGGCGCGCAGGAGCAGGCCCAGGTTCCGGAACTGCCAACCGATCCGCTCCTGGAAGTCGCTAATTAGAGTTTGGAAGTTGGAAGTTGGAGGTTGGAGGTTGGACATTGTCCATTGTTCATTGGTCATTGTCCATTGGTCATTGGCGAAATCTATCCCTGGTACTGGCGCATAGACTGCATGGGCTGGCCGGCCATGCGGAAGGCGCGGCGCTCCGCCTCCCAGCGGATGCGCTCCACATCCAGGGTCAGGTACTCTCCCCGGCGGTACAGCAGCCGACCGTCAGCCCAGACAAAGGCCACATCCCCCGGGTGGGCGGCATAGACCACGCCCGCAGCCACGTCGTGACGGGGAATCCAGTGCGGGGCGGTCGTGTCCAACAGGATGAGGTCGGCGGGGCGGCCCGCCGCCAGGATGCCGCTCTGCGCAAAGCCCAGCGCACGGGCTGAGCACTGTGTCGCCAGACGCAAGAGGTGCGTGCGCGGCAGCACCTGTGGGTCGCCGGAGAGCCCTTTCTGGTAGAGGCCGGTCAGGCGCATCACCTCCAAAAGGTTGAGGTCGCTATTGGAGGCGGGGCCATCGGTGCCCAGGGCCACGTTTACTCCTCGTTCCACCATCCGCAACAGCGGCGGCATCGCCATGGCCATCTTCTGGTAGGTCTTGGGCGTGTGCGCCACCCAGACGCCCTTCTCGGCCAGCAGGTCGAGGTCCTCCGCCGTGACAACGTTGCAGTGGGCCGCCAGCGTCGGCTCGGGCAGGTCGAAGAGGCCCAACGCCGCGACGTGCGCCACCGGCGTCCGTCCATATCGCTCCAGCGAGTTCTGCATCTGCTCCTGGGACTCACTCAAGTGGAAATGGGCACCCACTCCCACACGCTGCGCCTCCGCGACGAAGCGGCGCAACACGTCTGGAGGGTCCATGTAGGGCGAGTGCGGTCCCATCGTCGTGCGGATGCGTCCGTGGGCGGCACCCTTCCAGCGCTCGACGAAGGCGACAGTCTCCTCGAGGCTCTTCTGTCCCAGTTCGTGCGCGGTACCGATGCCGAAGTGACACCAGGCCAGCAGCGCCTTCATGCCGCTCTCCTCGACGGCGCGGGCGGCCTGGTCCATCCAGAAGTAGTGATCCGCGAAGCCGATGATGCCAGCGTGCATCATCTCGCAACAGGCCAGCGCGGTCCCCCAGTAGACATCTTCCTCTTCCAGGGCCGACTCGGCGACCCAGATCTTCTCGTTCAGCCAGCGCTCGAAGGGCAGGTCCTCCGCCCAGCCACGCTCCAGGGTCATCGCGGCATGGGTGTGGGCATTGAAGAAGGCCGGCAGGGCGACCATCTCCCGCCCGTCTATCTCCTCATCGGCGCGGAAATCCGGCGGAGCCTGCCCCACGGCGACGATGGTGTGCCCCTCCAGGGCGATCTCGGCATCCGGCAGGATGCGGTCCTCCTCATCCAGGGTGATCGCGGTGACGTGGCGGATCAACGTGCGCAAGACGTTCTCTCCTACGCGGGGTTGGCGGTCACATTCTACCCTGTTACCCGAAGTTGGGCAAATGACGCCAGAGAAGGGTGTTCGAAGCAGAAGCGATTTGGGCTGCGCCGATGCCGCTTTTCCCGCTCAGAGTCGAGGCTTCAGCCGGTTTGAGCCACGTTTGCACCGGCTAAAGCCTCGATTCCGTCCCCGGATTGGGATTTGCTTCGAAATCCCGAGAAGGGTGTTCGAAGCAGAACACTGGCGTGGGGTGCCTCATTGCTCGGCGGCGTAGGACAACTGCTTGCAGTTGTCCTACGAACTGGGCGGGTCACAGACCCGGCGGGAATAGCGCGGGCGGGGCGCCCCGTTCTTCTGCTTCGAACACCCGAGAATGCCAAAGTTGGGCGCGGCCTACCACTGCACCCAACTGGCGGGCTCTTGCTACCTCTCAGGCCCAGCGAAAACAGGCTTATATTCGGATAGGCTCCTGGCAGTGGCGGGGACTACGGCCGCTCGGCCAGCACGACAGGGATCGTCATCGGCTGACCGTCGCGGATAATAGAGACCTCTACCGTGTCCCCCACCCGGGTCCGTGTCTCAAGGTAGACATTGAGTTCCCGATAGGTGGCGATGCTCTGACCGTTCAGAGCGGTGATGATATCCCCACCCAGGGGAATATTGGAGCCACCGATGCGCACCACCCGGTTGCCGCCGCGGATGCCCGCCTGCTGCGCGGGGCTCCCTGCGACCACGTTCAGCACCAGCAACCCCTCTTCGACCGGCACGTTCGCTCCCGCCTGCCGCAACACCTTCGCTGTCTCGGTATTGATGGGCAGGATGGAGATTCCCAACCAGGGATGAGGATAGTGACCGGTAGCGATCAACTGCGGCACCACCTGACGCACGGTGTTGACCGATACGGCGAAGCCGATGCCGGCCGAGGCATTGCTGGGGCTGATGATCTGCGAGTTCACCCCAATCACCCGCCCCTGCAGGTCCAACAGCGGCCCGCCGGAGTTGCCGGGGTTGATCGCGGCGTCGGTCTGGATGGCCTCGCCGATGAAGCGCCCGTCGGGGCTCTCGATGACCCGGCCCAAGGCACTGATGACCCCCACGGTCAACGTGCTCTCCTGGCCGAAGGGGTTGCCGATGGCGATGACGAACTGCCCCACCCGCAACTGGTCGGAATCGCCCAACGGCAGAGGCGCGGGCAGGCTGTCCGCAGGGATGCTCAGCACGGCCAGATCGTTCGAGGGGTCACTGCCCACGATGGTGGCCGGGAAGACCCGGCCATCAATCAAGGCCACCGTCACCGACTCGGCGTTCTCGATCACGTGGTAGTTGGTGACGATGTGCCCCTCGGTGTCGTACAGGAAACCAGAGCCGGTGCCCTCCTGCGGGACGGGCTGCATGAAGATGTTGTAGGCCGTGGCGCGGGTGGTGATCTGCACCACGGCAGGCGATGCCTGGGCGTAGACGGTCTCGATCTGGCTCTCGAGGGCGTTGAACGCCTCTGGCGGCACAGTGGGCAGCACCGCTGGCGCGGCCGTTGGCGTTGGCTGCGGCGAAGGGGCTGCCGTGGGCGTGATTGCCAGAGGCGTCCCGCAGGCCACCGTTGCCAGCACTAGAAGGACGGCGATCGCGGTCAGAATGACAAAGGCTCTCTTCATACTCTAACCTCTGCTGGGACTTTGAACTCCCCACGGTAAGGGCGCGGTCAGAGACCGCGCCCCGACTGTGGTCTGAGGTCTGTCGTCCGTCATCTCACGTGGCGACGATCACCTGTGCCGGGCGCAACAGTCGCTCGCCGATGCGGTACCCCGGCCGGACCACCTCGGCGACCCGGTCTGGCTCGACGCCCGCGGTCTGGTGGGGGACGGTGCCCACGGCCTCGTGCCATTCCGGGTTGAACGGTTCCCCTTCTGCCGGGACAGGTTCCGCTCCCTCCTGTCCCAGCAATCGAAGCATCCCCTGGTAGGTCAGGGCCACGCCCTCGCGGAGCGCGGCGACGTCAGCCTCGTCAGCGGCGAGGGCACGAGCCAGGTCGTCGGTCAAGGCCAGGAAGCCGCGCAGGAGCCGTTCACGGTCGGCCAGGATGCGCTCTTCGGCCAGGCGTTGCTGCCGCTTGCGGAAGTTGTCCATCTCCGCTTCCAGGCGCAACGCGCGGTCGCGCCACATCTCTTGTTCCTCTTCCATCGCGACTCTCTTTTCAACCGGCGCGGCCTCTGCCGTCGGGGCAGGGGGAACCGACTCGACGGCCTCGACGACCGGCGGCCTGGCCTCCGAGATCAGCGGTGCGACCGCTGTGGCGGGCGACTCTTCTTTGTCTTCCATATCCTGCCGTACCACCCGGATCGGAATCTTCACCCGGCCGCTCATCCGCCTTAGCCTTCCTGGAACTCGCCCTCGACCACGTCCTCGCCGCCGGAGGGGCCGCCCGTCGCCCCTGGCGTGGGGCCGGCGGGACCGCCCGCCGCCTGCTGCTGGGCGTACATCTGCTGACCGAGGGCCATGCTGGCGTGCTGCAATTGCTCGGTTAACTGCCGGATGCGCGCAGCATCCTCTCCCGACAGCGCCTGTTTCAGGTCGCTGATGCTCTGCTCAATGCGAGAACGGTCAGACGCAGAGACCTTGTCGCCCAGTTCGCGCAGGAACTTCTCCGTCTGGTAGATCAGGCTGTCGGCCTCATTGCGGGCCTGCACCAGTTCCTGCCGCCTGCGGTCCTCCGCCTCGTGCTGCTTGGCCTGATTCAGCAACCGGTCCACTTCTTCCTTGCTCAGGTTGGTGGTGGCGGTGATGGTGATGCGTTGCTCCTTGCCAGTGGCCTTGTCTTTCGCCGTGACGTTCAGGATGCCGTTGGCGTCAATATCGAAGGTGACCTCGATCTGCGGGACGCCGCGCGGCGCGGGCGGGATGCCCTCCAGGTTGAACTGGCCCAGGCTGATGTTATCGGCGGCCATGGGCCGCTCCCCCTGCAGCACGTGGATGGTGACGGTAGTCTGACCGTCGGCGGCGGTGGTGAAGATCTCGCTCTTGCGCACCGGGATGGTGGTGTTGCGCTCGATCAGGGGCGTCCGCACCCCACCCAGCGTCTCCACCCCCAGGGTCAGCGGGGTGACGTCGAGCAGGACGACATCCCGTACCTCGCCGCCAAGCACACCGGCCTGGATCGCCGCGCCCACAGCGACCACCTCGTCGGGGTTGACCCCCTTGTGCGGCTCCTTGCCGGTCAGTTGGCGCACCAGTTCCTGGATCATCGGCATGCGCGTCGCGCCGCCCACCAGCACGACCTCGTCCAGGTCCCTGGCGGTCAGTTTGGCGTCGCGCAGTGCCTGCTCGAAGGGACCGCGGCAGCGTTGCACCAGGTCCTCCGTCAGTTGCTCCAGTTTGGCGCGGGTGAGCTTCATCTGCAGGTGCTTGGGACCGGAGGCGTCGGCGGTGATGAAAGGCAGGTTGATCTCCGTCTCCAGCATCGAGGAGAGTTCGATCTTGGCCTTCTCCGCTGCTTCCTTCAGCCGCTGGAGCGCCTGGCGGTCCTGCCGCAGGTCAATCCCCTGCTCCTTCCTGAACTCGTCGGCGATGTAGTCGGTGATGCGCTGGTCCCAGTCATCGCCGCCAAGGAAGGTGTCGCCACTGGTGGCTTTCACCTCGACCACGCCGTCGCCCACCTCGAGGATGGAGACGTCGAAGGTGCCACCGCCCAGGTCAAAGACCAGGATCGTCTCCGCGCCCTTCTTGTCCAGGCCGTAAGCCAGGGAGGATGCGGTAGGCTCGTTGATGATGCGCAACACCTCCAGGCCGGCGATCTTGCCGGCGTCCTTGGTCGCCTGGCGCTGGCTGTCGTTGAAGTAGGCCGGGACGGTGATCACTGCCTGTGTGACCGGCTCGCCCAGGTAAGCCTCGGCGTCCTGCTTCAGTTTGCGCAGGATCATGGCCGAGATCTCCTGGGGCGTGTACTCCTTGTTGGTCTGCGGGATGTAGACGCGCGCGTCCCCCGACGGCCCGCTTTGGATGCGGTACGGCAGCACCTTGCGCGCCTTCTCCACCTCCGGGTCGTCGTAACGCCGGCCCATCAGCCGCTTGATGGAGAAGATGGTGTTCTCCGGGTTGACCACCGCCTGCCGTCGGGCGGTCTGCCCCACCAGCCGCTCGTTGTTCTTGGTGAAGGCCACCACCGACGGGCACAGCCGTCCGCCCTCCGCGGTCGGGATCACCACCGGCTCGCCACCCTCCAACACAGCGATCACCGAGTTGGTCGTGCCCAGGTCAATGCCCACGATCTTGCCCATAACTGAAAACCTCCTGTCTCTTTGAGTGCTCCTTCTGCGCGCTTGTAGCCGCAGGCGTGGGAGGACACCTTGTCCTTCCGCACAGTGCTCACATCTTACCATCCCCCCGACAGAAAGATGTTAGAGGTGAATTAGAAACACATTAGCGTTGTTTGGAGGTGTGGTGAACAAGCGCCCCGTGGAAAACATGGTATACTCTCATACGATCCCTTGATGACGGCAGACCATTACTCATTGGTCATTGTCCATTGTCCCTTGACCGAAGGAGGTACAGCACATGTTGACCGACGGACTACCGCGGGTCTCCATCGCCCACCTGCCCACGCCGCTGGAGCCGCTGCCGCGGCTTTCCGCCGCACTGGGCGGGCCAGAGTTATGGGTCAAGAGAGACGACCAGACCGGCCTGGCTTGCGGGGGAAACAAGACCCGCAAACTGGAGTTTCTGGTGGCCGACGCGCTGGCGCAGGGGGCCGATACGCTCATCACCTGCGGCGCCGCGCAGTCCAACCACGCTCGTCAGACAGCCGCAGCAGCAGCGAAGTTCGGCCTGCGCTGCACGCTGGTGCTGCGCGGCGAGGAGCCCGGGACGACTACCGGCAACCTGTTGCTCGACCGTCTTCTGGGGGCGGAGGTGGTCTGGTCGGGCAGGGACCTGCCGCACGAGCGCATGCCGGAGGTCGCTGAGCGGCTGCGCGCTCAGGGGCGGCGACCCTACATCGTTCCCTACGGCGGCAGCAACCTGATCGGAGCGGTGGGGTATGCCGCCGCGATGGAGGAACTGCTGACCCAGGCCGCCCAGCGGGACCTGCGCTTCGACGCGATCGTGTTCGCCACCTCCAGCGGCGGCACGCAGGCCGGGCTGACGGTAGGGGCGCGGGCGCTGGGGTACGCCGGTCGGCTGCTGGGCATCAGTGTGGACCCCCCGGCTGCGATACTGCGCGCCATTCTGCTCCCCCTGGCCACGGAGACAGCGGAACGGCTGGGGTTGACGCTCTCCTTCGCCGCCGAGGATTTCGCGGTAGAGGACGGCTATCTGGGCGGCGGGTATGGCGTGGTGAGTGACCTGGAGCGCGCGGCCATCCACACGCTGGCGCGCCACGAGGGGTTGCTGCTCGATCCCGTCTATACCGGGCGGGCCTTCGGCGGCCTGCTCGACCTGGTGCGGCGCGGAGCCTTCGCGCCGGGGGAGCGGGTGCTCTTCTGGCACACCGGCGGCACACCAGCCCTGTTTGCCTACGAAGCAGACATCCGAAGTCTCTGAGACTTCGGATGTCTGCCCTCTCGGGCCGCCGGGCCTACGAGGCCCCAGAAGGCCCCGGAGGTCTACCCATCTCTACCGCCACCCCTCCCCCTGTCACCACCCCTCTCCCGCTGTGCTGCGCGGAAGAGGAGAAGAGATGGCGACGAAACCGCCGGGGGCGGGGTGAGGGCCACAGCCCGGCAGGTTGGCGCCCGACACCCTGGGTCACCCCACAGCGACCCAACCAGCCCGCGCAGACGGACTTTGCAGACAGCAATGATAGGCAGAAGTGAGGCCTGAGTAGTCACTTGTAGGCAATACAACTTGTAACCCGGTTGCTTTTGTGCTACACTAGGCATGCTGATTGGTCTGCCTTGTGCTTCGCCCTAGTAATGGAGGCAGGAGAATGGCCGAGTGCATCGTCTGCCGGGGAGAGTACGCGCGTGGCCATAAACCATGCCAATGCCACCGCTGTGGCGCAGATAATGAAAGTTGGGAGAACTGGCAGGATAATGATGAGCGAGAGAGGGGCGGATGGCGCGGGTTGCTTGCCTTTTCCCGACCCCATCTCTGCATGCCGTTCATCGTCGCAGGCCTGGCCTTGCTGGGTGGAATCCTTGGCATCGCCGGGTTATGGGCAGGCATCGTGCCTGGCTTTCAATTGCTTGCGGCAGTCGCCACCACAGCAGGATGTCTGATCATCCCCCTGTCGGTCTATGAAAGCCGCCACGACCTGCGTGTACAGGACCTCCTGGATCGCTCCCACAGCCTACGTCGCCGCTTTGCCCTGACGGTGCGATGGCGCTCAATCATCGCCCCTGCCCTGGCAATATCCCTGGTGCTCTTCCTGGCTTTTCTCCTAGTCACGGACGATCTGGTCTGGAGTATCGTCTCTATGTTTGCTCTACAGAGCAGGCCAACCCAGACAGGAGAAGGACAGGCCACAGATGCCGAGGGTGGAGAGTGGCAGATCAGAATCCAGCAGGCTATGCCGCTTATTGCAATGGGCCTGTACGTTGCCCTGATGCTTTCCCTTTCTTATTCCTCCGCCCTTCTCCTGGCGCTGCGCTACGCCCGGGAGATGAACAGAAATCTGCCTCTGCCGATCTTTATGCGCGATGCCCTGCTGGCACAGATAGTGCAACAGCAGGCAGAGAGAGCACTGGCGCGGCCTGGTGGATTCCGTAGACGCATCGCACAGGGCCGCGTTCGCGAAGTCGGGCAAATCTTGAAACATCCAGAAGGGCCGCCTTCCGAACCGCGTATCATCGGCGCTTCTGTTTCCGTATTCTCTGGTAACCCCCTGGCCCAAGTCAACCGCTCCGACATAGCGGGGCTCGAGCGGTGGGCTGAGCGGAATGAGCACTCTGGTGGCTGGAATTGGGAGGAGATGAAACGCCTGCCAGGGGGTGGTATCTTAATGCGTGCCCGTAGTGAGGAGTGCGTAGGGCCCTACCGGGGGGACTTTGCGCTGCTCGAGCAGCCGGCAGCCGTCGTGGTTTACGAAGTGACCGCCGACCGCTGGGCCAATATCCTGGAGATCCGTCGCACAGTAGGGCATCTGTAGCGGACTGCAATGAAGCAGACATCCGAAGCCTCTGAGACTTCGGATGTCTGCCCTCTCGGACCGCCGGGCCTCCGAGGCCCCAGAAGGCCTCGGAGGTCTACCCATCTCTACAGGTAATTGAGCTCCCGCGCCGCGCGGGTCAGTTCGTCACGAAACTTGGGGTGGGCGATGTTGATCAGCGCCTGCGCCCGCTGGCGGATCGTCTTGCCGTAAAGGTCCGCAACACCGTACTCGGTTACCACGTAATGGACGTGGTTGCGTGTGGTAACCACCCCCGCGCCAGGCTTGAGCATCGGCACGATGCGGCTGAACTCCTCCCCTTTGGCCGTGCTGGGCAGGGCGATGATCGGCACTCCGCCTTCGGAGCGCGACGCGCCGTAGACGAAGTCCATCTGCCCGCCCACCCCACTGTAGAGTTTCGGACCGATGGAATCGGCACAGACCTGCCCGGTCAGGTCCACCTCGATGGCGGAGTTGATCGCCACCTGGCGGTAGTTCTGGGCGATCACGAAGGGGTCATTCACGTACTCGGTACGGCGCAGTTCGATAATCGGGTTGTCGTCCGCCCAGGCGTAGAGCCGCCTCGTCCCCAGCATGAAACCGGCGATGATCTTGCCGGTGTGCAGGGTCTTGCGAGCATTGGTCACCACCCCCGCCTCCACCAGGTCAATCACGCTATCGGAGAACAGTTCGGTGTGGATACCCAGGTCTTTCTTGTGGTAGAGGAACTTCAACACCGCGTCGGGAATCTCGCCGATACCCATCTGCATCGTCGCCCCGTCGGGGATCAGTTCGGCGATGTGCTCGGCGATGCGCGTGTGCAGTTCTCCCGGCTCCCCCTCCGACATCGGCAGTTCCTGCAGCGGGTAACTGACCGGCACGATGGCGCTGAGCCGGCTGACGTGGATGAAACTGTCCCCCAGACAACGCGGCATGTGCGGGTTGATCTCGGCGATGATGATCCTGGCCGACTCCGCCGCGGTCTTGGTCAACCCGGTCTCGATGCCATAGGAACAGAAGCCGTGCTCGTCCGGGGGGGAGAGGTGGACGAAGGCGACATCGAGCGGCAAGATCCCCTTCTTGAACAGCAGGGGAAACTCGGAGAGGAGCACCGGCGTGAAGTCGGCCCGTCCTTCCTGCACCGCTTTGCGCACGTTGGGGCCGATGAAGAGGGCATTGGCGCGCAGATGCCCCTCCATCTCCGGTGCGACGTAGTCGCTGGCGCCAATGGTGAGCGCGTGGCAAATCTCCACGCCCTCCAGTTCCTGGGCGCGCGCGACGAGCGCCGAAAGGATCATCCGCGGCACGCTACAGTTGCCAGTGAGGAAGACACGGTTGCCCGACTGGACGGCCTTGACCGCTTCCTCAGCGGTGGTGACTTTGCTCTCGTAGATTCGGGTCCAGCTCATGTCTTACTCCTCAGATCCTGCGGCGTAGGCGGCTGCCAGGGCTTCGTTGACGATCCTGCCCTCGTGTGTGGCGACACCACGGGCCAGGGCCGGCAGTTCGGCCATCGCACGCTCCAGGCCGTTTTCGGCGATGGCGCGGATGTAAGGCCAGGCAGCGTTGTTGAAGGCGTGGGTCGAAGTGCGCGGGAGGACACCAGGGGCGTTGGGGACGCAGTAGTGCACCACCCCTTCCTCGATGAAGATGGGGTCGCGCAGGGTGGTGGGGCGGCTGGTCTCCACACACCCCCCCTGGTCAATGCTGAAGTCCAGGATCACCGCCCCTTTCTTCATCGAACGCACCATCTCCCGGGTGACCAGCACAGGGGCGCGGGCCCCCGGCACCAGCACCGCGCCAATCAGCACTTCCACAAAGCGGGCGACGCGGGCGATGTTGAAGGAGTGGGCCACCATCGTGGTGATGCGCCCCTGGAACAGGTCATCCACCTGGCGCAGTTTCTCCAGGTTGTGGTCGAGCACGTAGACAGCAGCCCCCAGGCCGTAGAAGGTGCGGGCGGCGTTGAGGCCCAGGACACCAGCGCCCAGGATCGCCACGCGAGCGGCCGGAATGCCTGGCACCCCGCTCAGCAGGACACCGCGCCCGCCGTAGTTGCTCTGCAGATAAGTAGCCGCCAGCTGGGGGGCCATCCGCCCGGCCACCTCGCTCATCGTCCACAGGACCGGCAGGCTGTCGTTATCTTCCTGGATGGTCTCGTAGGCAATCGCGGTGACCCGCTTCTCGAGCAGCGTGCGGACGGTCTCCCGGCGCGCCGCGGCCAGATGGAGGAAACCGCACAGAATCTGCCCCTCACGCAACCACTCCAGTTCCTCATGGGTGGGGCGCACGGCCTTGAGCACCATGTCGGCGCGCAGGTAAGCCTCCTCCGTCGAATAGACGATACGGGCGCCGCCGCGCTCGTAGTCGTAGTCACTGAAGCCGGCCCCCTCGCCAGCCCCGCGTTCCACATAGCAGATATGCCCGGCGCGGGTCAGCAGTCCCACGCCGTACGGAGTCAGACCGACGCGCATCTCAAGGTCGCGCCGCTCTTTCGGGATACCGATGTTCATAGAAACACCTCGTCGTAGTTGATCATGCCGGCGACTGGTGCTCAGCGCACCAGGAGCACCGGACAGGAAGCACCGCGCAGCACCCGGTCCGCCACGCTGCCGTAGACCCAACGGCTCATGCCAGAGAGGCCGTGGGCGTTCATCACGATCAGGCCAGCCTGGATCTCCTGGGCGCAGGCCAGGATCTCCTCCGCCGGGTTGCCCTCGCGCACCTCGATCTGCGTCGCCGCGCCCGCTTCACGCAGACGGGCGGCCACTCCGCGCAGGTAGGACTGCAGTTCCACCTGGGCGCGCGACAGGGCCGTCGTGGAGAGCCGCAAGCCTGGTGGTGACGTGGTCAACAGGGCCACGGTGCGGTCGCCCAGGCCGGTGGTCAACACCGAGACCAGGCAGACCTGCGTCTGGCCGGGGCGGATCAGCGCACGGACATGCGGCAAGGCCGCCTCGGCCAGCGCCGACCCGTCCAGCGGCACCAGGATGCGCTGATGGCTGACCGGCCCCGGCTCGACCGTCGCGCGCACCCGCACCAGCAGCACCGGGACGGTGGCCCCGCGCAGCACCTTGTCAGCCACACTGCCGAAGACCCAGCGGCTGAGCCCAGAGCGGCCGTGCGTGCACAGCGCGATCAGGTCGGCATGCACCTCTTTGGCGTAATGGAGGATCTCCTCCGCCGGTTGGCCGGAGCGCACAACGGTCTGCACCGCGCCGACGGTGGGGGACAACCTCTGAGCCACTCCCTGCAGGTAGGTCTGCAGGTCTCTGCTGATCCGCTCCTGCTCCTTCACCTCGAGGGCCAGAAAGTCAGCGGCCAGGGTGAGCGGCTGGACCTCGACGCCAGCGGCAAGGACCGGCGCGATGACCGGCGTCACGGAGAGCAGATGTATCTCTCCCCCGCGTCCGGCGACGATCTCCGTCACGTGCGGCAGGACCTGCTCGGCCAGGTCAGAGCCATCCAGAAGAACAACCACCTTCTCGTACATCGCTGATCACGTATCGCCCATCGCGGCAGTCTCCCGCTGTCGTGTTGACCGAGAATTGCGGTCGAAGCAGACGAAAAGGTCAGCGGATTGAGCAGATTGAGCAGATTTTGCCTGCTGAATCCACTTCATCTGCTCAATCCGCTGACAATTCGTCTGCCTTCGGCATCCTGGACTGTGAACACCCTCCGATAGGGAGACCACCACGTCACCCGGTCACCCCTGCCGCCCCCTGATGCAGCGCCTCGATGTTCAGGGAGAGCCACTTACGATGCCGCTCCGGCAGGTGACGATCCAGCGCCCTCTCCACGGCGTCCAGCGGTATGGTACCGAGCGCCCGCACCAGCGCTCCCAGGCAGACGACGTTGGCCAGGCGGGGGTTGCCCAAGGCGATGGCCATGTCAGCAGCCGGGATGTAGACGGTGCGGATGTCCTGCCGTGCACTGCGCTGCGGGACGAGCGAAGAGTTGACGACCAGTAAGCCCCCCGGTTTGACCGCCGGCTCGAAGGCTTCCATCGAGGGGATGTTGAGCACCACAGCCGCACTGGGATGGCGCACCAGTGGCGAACCGATCTCCTCATCCGAGATAATGACCGTGCAGCGGGCCTTCCCGCCGCGCATCTCGGGGCCATAGGAGGGAATCCAGGTGACGTGGTGCCCTTCCTCCATCGCCGTATAGGCCAACAGTTGCCCGGCGAAAAGCGCCCCTTGCCCGCCAAAACCAGAGATGATGATCTCTTCCTGCACGCCTGTCCTCCTCTTCGGGATCAGCAAATCGCTGCTTTACTTCTCCATCAGCGCACGCACGCCATCGCTCACTTTCGTGTCGCCCAGGGGATAGAAAGGCACCATGTTCTCCTGGGCCCACTGCAACGCCTCCAACGGGTTGAGCCCCCAGTTGGTCGAGCAGGTGGAGATGATCTCGACCATCGAGAAGCCCAGGCCCGCCAGTTGGGCCTGGAAGGCCAGCCGGATGGCCTTCTTGGTGCGGCGGATGCCGGGCACGTCCAGCACCGCCTGGCGGGTGACATAGGCCGCCCCCGGCAGCAGGCCGATCAGTTCGGCCATGCGGATTGGCCAGCCAGCCAGTTCCACATCCCGGCCAGCAGGCGTCGAAGTGGTCTTCTGCCCGGGCAGGGTCGTCGGTGCCATCTGTCCACCGGTCATGCCGTAGATGGCGTTGTTGACGAAGATGGTGGTGAAGAGTTCCCCGCGGTTGGCGGCATGGATGATCTCGGCGGTGCCGATGGCAGCCAGGTCGCCATCCCCCTGATAGGTGAAGACCACCTTGTCGGGGCTGGTGCGCTTGATGCCAGTGGCCATCGCCGGAGCGCGCCCATGCGCCGCCTCGGCCATGTCCACGTTGAAGTAGTAGTACGCGAGAACCGAACAGCCCACCGGAGCGATGCCGATCGTGCGCTCCCGCACGCCCAACTCGTCCAACACCTCGGCGATGAGCCGGTGGATGATGCCATGGGTGCATCCGGGGCAGTAGTGCGTGTGCGCCAGGGTCAGGCTCTCCGGGCGCTGATAGACCAGTTCCATATCAGCAGGAATCTCTACGGTTGACATTCCACTCCCTCTATTCGGTTTCAGGTTTCAGGTCTCAGGTCTCAGGTCTCAAGTCAACCTGTAACCTGTAACCTCCAACCTGCAGCCTGCAACTACAGCCTCTCCAACTCCGGCAGTATCTCATCCGGCAACGGGATGATGCCACCCATGCGGCCATAGAAGTGCACCGGGCAGCGACCCTCCACCGCCAGGCGGACATCCTCCAGCATCTGGCCGGCGTTCATCTCCACCACCAGCACCGCCCGCACCTTTTCCGCCAGTTGGGCCAGGCGGGCGGAGGGGAAGGGCCAGAGGGTGATAGGGCGCAGGAGGCCGGCACGGATGCCCTTCGCCCGCGCCTCGCGCACCACGGTCTGGCAGACCCGGCCAGTGGTGCCGAAGGCGACCAGCAGGAGTTCGGCATCATCCGTGGAGTACTCCTTCCAGCGCACCTCGTTGGCGGCGATCTCCCGCAGTTTGGCCTGCAGGCGCAGGTTGACCCGCTCCATCTCTTCTTCGACCAGGTAGAGCGAGGTGATAATGTTGGGCGGCCGCCCCCTGGCGCCGGTCAGCGCCCACGAGGGCCGCTCCTCCGGCGGGCGGACGGGGCGCATCGGCGGCATCTCCGCCGGCTCCATCATCTGACCCAGCGAGCCGTCAGCCACCAGCATGGCGATAGTGCGGTACTTCTCCGCCAGGTCGAAGGCCAGTACCATCAGGTCAATCGCCTCCTGCACATTGCCCGGGGCCAGGACGATGGGATGAAAATCGCCGTGGCCGGCCATCTTCACCGCCTGGAAGTAATCCCCCTGCGAGGGGGCGACGTTGCCCAGACCCGGCCCGCCGCGCATGATGTTGGCGATCACCACCGGCACTTCGGAGCAGGCGATGTAAGAGAACCCCTCCTGCATCAGGCTGATGCCTGGGCTGGAAGAGGAGGTCATCGCCCGCGCCCCGGCGCAGGCCGCACCGTAGACCATATTGATGGACGCCAGTTCGCTTTCCGCCTGGATGAAGACCCGGCCCAACTCCGGCAGCCGATGGGAAAAATGCTCCAGCACCTCGGTCTGCGGAGTGATGGGGTAGCC
The DNA here is from genome assembly GCA_034434635.1 of Anaerolineae bacterium. Classification (GTDB taxonomy): domain Bacteria; phylum Chloroflexota; class Anaerolineae; order B4-G1; family DUEL01; genus DAOTYX01. The sequence goes on from DAOTYX010000172.1 coordinate 17,180, forward strand.
GAAATAGGCCTCTACCCCGGCGCGGATGGCCGCTTCGGCGATGGCGGCGTTGCCTTCCCAGAGTTCCTTCGCCATGCTCATCCCTCCTCTTTGGCCGCGGCAGCCCGCTTGCGCCGGTAGACTGTGAAGACCACGTCAGGGCAGATGGTGGCACAGATGGCGCAGCCGGTGCAGGCGTCGGGGTCTTTCACCTCCACCGGCCGGTACCCCTTGGCGTTGAAGCGCCCGTCAGCGATCTGCAGGACGTGCGCCGGGCAGGCCGAGACGCACAATCCGCACCCCTTACAGCGATCCTCGTCAATGACGACCAGTCCTCTTGCCATATCCCTCCTCGATGCCTCCGTGTCTCCGTGTCTCCACGTCCCAATCATACCCCCATCCGCCCCTTTTGCAAGTCACGCCGTCACCGCAGCCGGCAGCGCATCAGGAACATCGGCCGCAGGCGGACGAAGCCCAGGCTCTCATACAGGCGCACCGCCGGCTCGTTGGTCTGGAAAACCATAAGAAAGACCGTTGCACCCGCAGCGGCATGCGCCTGCACCAGCGCCGCCACGACCTGTCGGGCCAGCCCTCTTCGCCGATGGGTGGTGCGGGTGGCGATGTTACCGATCTCCGCCGCGCCAGGCACCTGCAGGTGTGTGCCGCCCATCGCCACCAGGTCTGTCCCCTCCCACACCCCGAAGGCCGGGCCGTGCCGGAAGGGATCCTGCTCGAAGGCGGTCAGTCCGGCGTTCGCCGCCAGCGCCTGCATGGCCGGTAAGTCGCGCGGGTGCAGCACCACTGCCGCGCCGGGGTCCAGCCGCGCCGGGTCGCCAGCGAAGGGCATTTGCCACTCCTCCTGCACCTGCTCGACGGCGAAGGCCTCCGCCACCAGCCGCGCCTCTCGCTCATTTACCAACAGGTAGAAGGACTCCGCCGGGCCGACCAGCCGCGCCGCCAACTGCGCCAGGAGCATTGGCTCCTCCCCGAAGAACGACAGGGCCGGAAAGGGCAAAGCCAGATAGCGGGCCACCACCATCCCCCCGTCGGCGGCGAAGCGGCACTCCTCCCGCAACGCCGTCAGGTCGGCAGCCAGGGTGAAGTGCGCCAGCACCCACTCGCGGTCGCCAAGAAGCCGGTTCAGGGTGTGGAAGTCTCCCGTCAGGGCCAATCGAGGTTCTCCTCGATCTGCTGGAGCGCCAGGTCCACCGTCTCCAGGGCCTCCGCCAACCCCAACTGGCGCAGTTCCAACCGCAGTGGAAAGTCGGCATCGAGCGCCACGGTCGTCTGCACGGGAACCGTCTGGCTGACCGGGATGACCACCCGCAGGTTGACCGGAATCTCGGCCTGCACCGGCAGGGAGACCTCGCGTCGGCCGACCAGGGGCAGGTCAATCGGCACATGGACCACCGTGGAGATGGGCAGGGTCGTCCGGATCGGCACCACGAAGTCCTGACGCAGTGGGAAACTGGTGCTGATGGGGAAGGTCTGGCTCAGCGGCAGCGTCGTCTCGATGGTGTAATCAGCGATGGCAGGCAGGGAGGCACGGATCTCTCCCACGATGACACGGTCAATCTGCTGGAGCCGCATCACCCCGTAGAAGGCCAGGATGCTGAGCGCCAGGGCTGCCACGGCGACAAGGGGAATGACCACATTGAACGCGATCTTGAGGATGCGACTCACCCTTCACCTCCCATAACCATAGGAATCTGAACCTCGGCGCGCCCGACGATGGGGTCGAGCCCGAGCAAGACCGTGAAGGACTGGCGATCCAACCCTTCGGCGATGAGACGACGCAGATGGCGAAACTTGATGAACTGCCAGCCGTGCGCCTGTGCGGCCTGCGCCAGACGGGGGTCCCGCTGAAGTTTGTAGGCCAGCAGTTCCGCCCGCCCGCCAGGGAAGACCAGACAGGGGCGGGCCCCGGCAGGGATCGGCGGTCCGGCCAACAGGTGACGGCCCAGAGCGGCGGTGGGGGAGAGGGTAAACAGGAACCGGTCGCTCCCCCGCTCCTGCCAGCGCACGTCCCAACCCTGGCCAGCCGCCACATGAAAGCCGAGCCGCCTGCCCAGCACACGCAGGTCGCGTTGCAGCGCCTGCATCTCCTCCGCGCGGCTCCGCGAACGGTCCTCCTCGCGCAGCCGCCAGACCTCCCCGTCCCACTGGGCGTAGGAGTCGAGGCAGGTGAGCACCAGCGGCAGGTCAGGCGTGAGCGGGCCGGAGAAATGGCGGTAGAGCGCGCCGAGGAAATCCGACGCGCTCCAGGTTGGCCGAGAGCGCAGCGCTTCCCACACCCACAGTTCGACCCGGTCGGCCAGGGGCTCCAATTGCTGCTCGTCCAGCACAGGGAGCCAGTACAACGAGCGCGGCCCGCCCAACGGCTCCAGTCCCATCCCTTCCAGCATCTGCGCCACCTCCTGGGTAGGCAGCGTGGACAGGGGAGGCTCCTGGCGGGTCAGCCCGATACAGGCGGCGGCGTGGAGCACCCGCCAGGGGGTCGGTTCGCCGCGTGCCTCCAGGCACTGTCGCGCCAGGGCGGCGGGTTCAGCGAGCGCGGGGACGGGGCGGGCCTTCGCAGAAACGCGTTGCCAGACCAACTGGTACCCCATCGTCGGGTCCGCGCCCCAGCCCGAAAGGACAAAGCCGGCGCGGGGGGCTGCGCGGCATACCGACTCCATCAGCATCTCGTCCGAAGCCGCGAAGAGGGTCACCAGGCAGGCATCAGGGGCCAGAAGCGGAGCGACGGCAGCCAGGGCCCGCTGGAGCATCTCGCTGTGCCACTCCCAGTCAAAGCGGCGGCGGCTCAGGAAGGGGCGGAGGGCATGGGCGGCCGGCGAGTCCCACAGCCAGGTTGCCCACAACGCGCACAGCGCCCAGAAGACGCCATCAGGGCGAGGGGGATCGGCCAGGATGAGCGAGACAGCGGAGGCCGGCAGGCGGGCCGTCACCTCACGGGCAGCGGCGGGCAGCAGTGTGTAGCCAGGCGCGCGTTCGGCCAGGAGCACGGCCAGGGATTCGGCCCGCGGCACGACAGGGGGAGGCTCCGCAGAAGCCAGGTCAGCGACCTCCTGCTCCAGCAGCAGCCAGACGTTGCGTTCAAGGAAGCGGGCGGGCGGGCGCAGCGAACGCGGACGCGACCGCACCTCGCCATGAGGGTCCAGGCTGGTGCCGTGGTCGAACGCCTCGACCAGCGCCCCCTGCAGCAGCGCGCGGACCGGGCGCTCGAGGTTCAACCCTTCCAGCCTGAGCGTCACATCCATCAGCGCGGAGAGGTTGCGCGGGGTGTAGATATCCACCAACTCTGCCACCCGCTCCCGGTCAGGGTGATCAGCAGGAACGGCACGGTTGAGGGCGTAGTGGTAAGCCAGGCCGCGCGGGGCAAGACGGCCCGCACCGGCCACGTCCTCCGGGTCTGCCGGCCCCTCACGCACCCCGGCGCACCGCGTGCAGCGCACCGCCTTGGCGTAGGGGGTACGGAGGTCGCGGTCCCAGGCGAACCAGACGGCGACACCCTCGCCTTGACAGTCGGGACAGCGGCTGCGGTACAGGTCGGCCATGTGGCGGTGGAGGGGCACTGCGCCCTTGGGGCTATCCGCCAGGCGTGTGAAGGCCGGAGTGACAGCAGGGGAAGGGGGTTCCAGGGCCAGTCCGGCAGCGAGCAGGGCGAGGGGGTTGACGCTGGCGCCTACGGCCCGTCGGCCTGCGAGAACCGCCTCGCGCACGAACGCCGGGCCGTGACAGAAGAGGTCCACCACCAGGTCACCTGGCGCGGTCAGTTGGGCGATGAAGCCTCGCGCGGCGTCCGCCATCTCGGCGGGCCGATAGCGGGCCAGCAGCCCCAGCGGCCGATTGGGCTGGGCCGGGATGAACCCCGTCGGCGCCATCCGCCTCCTCCAGGGGCCTATCCGCATCACCCCGTAGCCGACGCGTCCCCACACGTCGGCGGGCGACTTCAGGTAGTCCCCCGCTGTAGTGTTGATCGAGGATCGCGTTCGAAGCGAACGGGAAAAGTCAGCGGATTAAGCAGATTCAGCGGATTCGGCAGGTGAAATCCGCTCCATCTGCTCAATCCGCTGACGATTCGCCCGTCTTCAGCATCCTGGACCGTGAGCAACACCCAACGGGGAGACCGCCCAACTTCACAACTCCACAAAATAGGCGGCGCAGGCGCGGTCAATCAGGTCTTTGCTCAGCACCGGCGGGACATTGATGTAACGGGCGATATCGCACAACTGGTCCACGATGTCCCGCGGGTGACAGGCGCGCAGGGTACGGCGCGGCTTGATGTAGTGCTCCTGCAACAGGTAGGCCAGCCCCCGGTCGTCGTAGGGTACCTGCCGGGAGTTGCAGACGCGGCGGAAGATCTCCCGGTACTCCTCAAAAGTGGGGTTGCCGATCTCGATCTTGTGGCGGATGCGCCGCAGGAAAGCCTCGTCCACCAGGTCCTTGGGGGCCAGGTTGGTGGAGAAGACAATCAGCACGTCGAACGGCACCTCGATTTTGCGCCCCGTGTGCAGGGTGAGGTAGTCCACCCGCTTCTCCAGCGGCACGATCCAGCGGTTCAGCAGGTCGCGCGGACGGGCCTGCTGGCGGCCAAAGTCGTCAATCAGCAACATGCCGCCGTTGGCTTTCATCTGAAAGGGGGCTTCATAGTACTTGTTGGTCTCGTCGTAGACCAGATCCAACGCTTCGAGAGTCAACTCGCCGCCCGTGATGATAACCGGTCGGCGGATGTGCACCCAGCGCGGGTCCACCGACTTCGCCGTTTCCTCCTCGATGAGTCGGTGGTTGACGTTGTCGAAGACCTTGATGATCTGTCCGCCGGTCTCCACCGCATAGGGGATGTACATGGCATTGCCCAGGAGCATCTGCCCGATGGCCTCGGCGATGGCGGTCTTGCCGTTGCCCGGCGGGCCAAAGAGGAAGATGGAACGGCCGGAGTTGACCGCGGGCCCCAACTGGGCGAAGGTCTCCTCGCTGATGACCAGGTGGGCCAGGGCCTGACGCATCGTGCGCTGGTGCACGGCGACCTGTCCCAGCGGCTGGCGGGCGATGGACTCGCTGTAGACGTCCAGGGGCACGGGAGCCGGGCCGGCATACCGGTTGCGGTCGAGCGCTTCCCGCGCCATCAGGCGGCCCTTGTCGGAGATGGCATACTGATAGGCTGCCTCGGCGAATCCGCCAGCCCCTTTCACCTCGACCAGTTTCTCGCGCTTGAGAAACTCCAGCACCTGGTCCATTACCCCGGCGTAGGGGACGCACATCCGCTCCGCTATCTCATAACCCGAGAGATATCCCTCGTAGTACAAGACCTTGAGCGCCAGGTCGGACAGAAACCCCAGGCTCAGCCCGGTCTCCTCCACCGACCTGGGCACGCGGGGAATGAAGCCACCCGCTGCGCTGCTACTGACGGTTGACTGTGCCATCCTCTACCTCCACCAGAACAGAAACCACTGACAATACAATTATAGCCCCAGACGCCTCTGGCGGCAACTGTTGCCTGCCAGCCAATGAGGAGTAGAATATATCTGCCCCAGCCTGTGCCTGCCAGACGGTTACAGTCCGGTTCTGTACGGACGAAGCAGTGCTCCGCTCCGATGACTCGCGGGGCGGCATCGGGAGCCACCCTGCGGTGTGACCCCGCAGCCGAACTTTCAAAGCGGTGACGCGGTCACCGCAATCCAAAGGGGCTGCGCCCCGTAGCCGATCTTTCAAAGCGGTGACGCGGTCACCGCAATCCACAGGGGCTGCGCCCCGTAGCCGACCTTTCAAAGCGGTGACGCGGTCACCGCAATCCAAAGGGGCTGCGCCCCGCAGCCGACCTCTCAAAGCGGTGACGCGGTCACCGCAATCCAAAGGGCTGCGCCCCGCAGCCGACCTTCCAAAGCGGTGACACGGTCACCGCAATCCAAAGGGGCTGCACCCCGCAGCCGCCGCCGACAGAGCCCGCCTGTGCAGGTTGGGTGGAGTCGCTGGAAGGCAACTTCGCCGCCAGTTTGAACAGTTGCAAACGTTGGAGGTTCGTATGGCTCACACGATTCTGGACCTGGAAGCGCTGCTCAGGGTGCCGTATGTGGACCCCGACGGCGCGTTCGACCTGTCGCCCGACGGGACGCAGGTGGCCTTCTCGCACAACACCAGCGGCCAGTGGGAAGTATACCTGGCGCCACTGGACGGCTCGTCCCCACCGCGCCGCGTCACCGGCGGGCCGGGGAGCAAGAGCAATCCCCGCTGGTGGCCCGACGGCCGCTCGCTGGGCTACACGCTCGACCTGACCGGAGGGGAAGCGTTCGACCTGTGGCGTTGCGACCTGACGGATGGGCAGCACACCAATCTCACTCCCGACACGCCGGACGCGATTCAGCCCCACTACGCCATTTCCCCCGACGGCGCGCGGGTGGCCTTCATCTCCGACCGGTCGGGCCATTTCGACACCTACGTGATGCCCGCCAGCGGCGGGCCCGCCCGCCCGGTCTTCAGCGCGCCGCACCCCGACGCCGAGGTCTACTGGTCACCCGACGGGCAATGGCTGGCGATCGTCAGCGCCAGCAGCGGACAGGACAGCGAGACCTTCATCATGCCCGCCGACAGGGGGGACGCGCGTCCCATCGCCGACGGGAGCACCCCCCTGCACGCGGTCTCCCCGCGCTGGTCGCCTGACGGCCGCTTCATCGCCTTCGCCGCGCCCCGCGACGGCTACTTCAACCTCGGATTGTACGAGCCGGCAACAGGGAGGGTGACCTGGCTGACCGAAGGGGCGGGGGATAAAGACCTGCCAGCCTGGTCCCCCGACGGTCAGCGGCTGGCCTTCGTCCTCAGCCACGGCCCGGTAACCACTCTGGCGGTGCTCGACGTGGCGCAGGCCACCCTGACCCGCTACCAGGTCGAGCCGGGGGTGCACCACCAGCCGCGCTTCACCCCCGATGGCACCGGTCTGGTCTTCCCCTTCGACAGTCCCCGCCGGCCGTGTGACCTGTGGCGGCTCTCCCTCACCGACGGCTCCCTTCAGCCGCTGACCCGCTCGCTGCCGCCAGGGTTCGCAGAGACCCCGTTCGCCGTGCCGGAGGAGGTGCGCTACCCCAGCCTCGACGGGCGGGATGTGCCCGCCCTCCTCTACCGTCCGCGCCCCACCGGCGCCCTGCCGCCCGCGGTCATCCACATCCACGGCGGGCCCACCTGGCTCTCGCAGTTCACCTGGGACCCCCTCATCCAGCACATGGTCAGCCGCGGCTGGGTGGTGCTGGCTCCCAACTACCGCGGCTCCACCGGCTACGGCCGCGAGTGGCAGACCGCCAACCGCTTCGACCTGGGCGGGGGGGATACGGCGGACGTCGTCGCCGGGGCAGACTATCTGGCGCGGGCAGGGCTGGCCGACCCGTCGCGCATCGCCGTCACTGGCGAGAGTTTCGGCGGCTACCTGACGATGACCAGCCTGACCGGCTATCCTGACCGTTGGGCCGCCGGTTCGGCGGTGATCCCCTTCTTCAACTGGTTCAGCGAGGCGCAAGAGGAACGCGCCGACCTGCAACATTGGGACCGCGAGAACTTCGGCGATCCGGAGAAAGACCGTCAACGGTTCTACGAACGCTCCCCCTTCTTCTTCCTCGACCGCATCACCGCACCGGTACAACTGATCTGCGGCGCGAACGACCCCCGCTGCCCGGCCAGCGAGTCGCTTCAGGCCCGCGACCGGCTGGTCGCCCTGGGCAAACCCTGCGAACTGGTGCTCTACAACGACGAGGGGCACGGCTTCCTCAAGACTGAGAACCTTGTGGACGCGGAACAACGCCGGGTGGCCTTCCTGGCTGCGGCGTTGGAGCGCTGAAGATGAGCAGGAGCACCCTCCAGCCGGCCCTCTCGCTGCTGGATGCTTTCGTCGAGCGCCAGATGCGGCTGGACAACCTGCCGGGCCTCTCCCTGGCACTGACCGATCGCCAGGAACTGCTGCACGTCGCCACCTACGGCTACGCCGACCTGGCCGCCCGATCCCCTGTTCAGCCGCACCACCTCTTCGAGATCGGCTCGATCAGCAAGTCCTTCACCGCCCTGGCGCTGATGCAGCAGCGGGAGGCCGGTCGGGTTGACCTGTGCGCGCCGCTGTCATGCTATCTGCCGTGGTTCCACCTCCCCTCGCGTTATGACCCCATCACTCTCCATCACCTGCTCACCCACTCGGCCGGCATCATCATGGGCACGGAGTTCAGCGGCGAAGCCCGCTTCGAGGTCTGGGCCTTGCGGGAGACGGAGACCAGCGCAGCGCCAGGCACGACCTTCCACTACTCCAACGTGGGCTACAAGGCCCTGGGACTGGTGCTGGAGGCGGTGACGGGGCAGGAGTACCCCGCAATCATCCAGGAGCGCATCCTCGGGCCTCTGGGGATGACCGCCAGCGTCGCGGCGATCACCCACGAGACCCGTCGGCGCATGCCGGTGGGGTACGAGCCGTTCTACGACGACCGTCCCGTCCCGCCCGACCGTCCCCTGGCCCCGGCCACCTGGCTGGAGACCGCCACCGCCGACGGCAGCATCGCCGCCACTGCTGCGGATATGGCTATCTACCTGCGTATGCTGATGAACCAGGGGATGGGGCCAGGCGGCGCGCTGATCGCGCCGGAGAGTTTCCAGCAGATGACCCACGGCTGGATACCCCTGCCCGATGACCCGGCGGCCCACTACGGGTACGGCCTGGTCATACGCCGCGAGGGGGATCATACCCTGCTCGGCCACGAAGGCGGCATGGTCGGCTACTACGCGGCGATGCTGGCGGACCTGGATGACGGGGTGGGTGCCGTCCTGCTGGCGAACGGGCCGGGCACGCTCAATCGGATCGCCCGCTATGCGCTACAGGTGACCGGCACAGCCCTTCACGGGCGCCCGATCCCGCCGCCAGCGGAGGAGCCCGTTCCGGTTGCTGACTACGTCGGCACCTATCGGGCGGAAGGGCGCACCTTTAGCCTCACGGCGCATGCGGGACGGCTGCAGATGGAGTACAGGGGCGGCTGTGTCCTCCTCGAACCGCGCGGCGACGACGCGTTCTACGCCCCGCACCCCGACTTCGACCGCTTTCTGCTGCGCTTCAGGCGGGCGGATGGACAGGTGGTGGAAGCGGTTCACGGGCCTGACGTGTACGTCGGTCAGCACGGTGGAGCGCCGGTTCGGGTGGACAGTCCGGCGGAGTGGGCCGCCTATACCGGCCATTATCGGGCGCACAACCCCTGGCGTAGCAACTTCCGCGTCGTGTTGCGGCAAGGGGAACTGCTGTTAATTGAGCCGTGGGGGGCCGAACATCGGCTGATCCCGCTGGGGGAAGGCCGCTTTCGGGTAGGAGAGGAGGAGCACAGCCCTGAGCGTCTCCGCTTCGACACGCTGCTCGATGGGCGGGCAATCCGGGCCAACCTCTCCGGTTGCGATTACTATCGCACGTTCACCCCGTAAGGCGTGATCTGGCCACCTGACATTTTGTCTGCGCTGGCTCCGGCGGCGATGGGGCGCAGCGGTGTTGCGCCTCTGCTCAACCCGCCCCTATGGTGTCTGGGTGACTTGACTTCGCTCAAGCGGCTACGGGGCTTGTCACGTCCACAGTACCACCTGCTCATAGGGGAAATGCGT
>DAOTYX010000173.1:0-3695 GCA_034434635.1 Anaerolineae bacterium
AACACCTCGGAGGGGCACCCGCTGATCGCCAGCCGCATCATGAAGGCGAAGGAGACGCGCGGGGCGAAGATCGTCGTCATTGACCCGCGCGACACCCAGATGGCCCGCCTGGCCGACCTCTATCTGCCCTTCCGCCCCGGCACGGACGTGGCCGTCCTCAACGGACTGATGAACGTGATCATCAGCGAAGGGCTGGAGGACAGGGCCTACATCGCCGAACGCACCGAGGGGTATGAGGAGATGAAGGCGGTGGTGGCGGCGTACACGCCGGAGCGGGTGGAGCAGATCAGCGGCATCCCCGCCGACGGCCTGCAGGCCGCGGCGCGGATGTACGCCACCCACAAGCCGGCAGCGATCATCTATGCGATGGGCATCACCCAGCACACCACCGGCACCGATAACGTCAAGTCCTGCGCCAACCTGGCCATGCTCACCGGCAACGTCGGCGTCCCCGGCGGCGGGGTCAATCCGCTGCGCGGTCAGAACAACGTCCAGGGCGCCTGTGATATGGGCGGCCTGCCCAACGTCTACCCCGGTTATCAGGTGGTCACCTCGCCGGACGTGCAGCAGAAGTTCCGCCAGGCCTGGGGCAGCACGTCCGACCTGAAGGTGGGCCTGACGGTGACGGAGATGGTCAACGCCGTCGGCGAGGGCGCAGTGCGGGCGCTCTACGTGATGGGCGAGAACCCGATGGTGGCCGACCCCGACATCAATCACGCCCGTCACTGCCTGGAGCAGGCGGAGTTCCTGGTGGTGCAGGACATCTTCCTCTCGGAGACAGCGCAACTGGCTCACGTGGTCCTGCCCGGCGCGGCGTTCGTGGAAAAGGACGGCACCTTCACTGCCACCGACCGGCGGGTGCAGCGCGTGCGCAAGGCGGTTGAGCCGCCCGGCGAGGCGCGGGCAGATTGGGAGATCATTTGCGATCTGGCCCAGAGGATGGTTTCAGGTTTCAGGTTTCAGGTTTCAGGTGAACCTGAAACCCTGAAACCTGAAACCTGGCAATACGCCTCCCCCGCCGACATCATGGCCGAGATCGCCCGGCTAACCCCCTCTTACGGCGGGATCAACTATGCCCGCCTGGATAGCCTGGGCTTCTTGCAGTGGCCGTGCCCGACGGAGGATCATCCCGGCACGCCTTACCTGCACAAGGGCAAGTTCTCGCGTGGCCTGGGTCACTTCCACGCCATCGAGTTCAAGGAGCCGGCCGAGTTGCCTGACGACGAGTATCCTTTCACGCTGACCACCGGACGGCTGATGTTCCACTACCACACCGGCACCATGACCCGCCGCTCGCCCAAACTCCAACAGGAGGTGCCGGAGGCGTATGTGGAACTGCACCCCGATGATGCGGAGCGTATCGGCCTGGGCAGGAAGCGGCGCGTGCGCGTCAGCAGCCGCCGGGGACAGATCGAACTGGGCGTGCGCGTGACGAAGCGCATCCGGCCTGGCATCGTCTTCATCCCCTTCCACTTCGCCGAGGCCGCCGCCAACGCGCTGACGAACGCGGCTATTGACCCGGTGGCCAAGATCCCCGAATACAAGGTCTGCGCGGTGCGCGTCGAACCGGTTGACGGCACGGGAGGGTGGGGGCATCCCTGAGGCGGCGGAGTGAACAGACGACGGACAGAGATTGCCGGCACTCATGACCTGACCTACATCCGCGTGGATGAGCACGGCGCCGCGCCAGTCGTCGGGCCGCTGCCCCGCGAAGAGGAGATCACCATCTCCGTCAACGCGCGCGACCTGGTCAGCCTGATGTGCACCCCGGTGCTGCTGGAGGAGCTGGCGCTCGGTTTCCTCTTCAATGAGGGGTTCATCGCCGGAATGGACGAGGTGGCCGATTGCCGTCTCTGCGGCAGCGGGCGCTGCGTAGATGTCTGGCTGCGTCACGCGATCAACGTCCCTGAACGCGCCACTGTCACCTCTGGCTGCTCCGGCGGGACGACCTTCGAGACGCTGCTGGATCGCTTCGATCCGTTGGAGTCGGACGTGCGGCTCGCGGCCGCGCGCGTCGGCGAACTGATGGAGCGACTGTACGCGGCCGCAACCGTCTTCCGCGAGTCGCGCGGCGGCCACGTCTCGGCGCTGGTGACCCCGGCGGACGAGATGATCGCCGCGGAGGACATCGGCCGGCACAACACGCTGGACAAGATCGCCGGGCGCTGCCTGCGCGAGGGCGTGCCCACCCGTGACGGCATCCTGGTGACCACCGGGCGGGTCAGCAGCGAGATGCTGCGCAAAGCGGCGCGGATGCGCGTGCCCATCGTCATCTCGCGCACCTCACCCACCTCCCTTTCCGTGGAGATGGCCCGCAACTGGAACATCACCCTCATCGGCTACGCGCGCGGCCGCGGCTTCCGCATCTATGCAGGTGAGGAGCGGGTGGTGGTCAGCGGATTAAGCAGATGAAGCAGATGAGGTGATGTGGTGGTCAGCGGATTAAGCAGATGAAGCAATGTGGTGGTCGGCGGATTGAGCGGATGAAGCAGATGCTGGTTCTGCCGAAATCCTTCTGCGGCAGGAGCGGGGGGAGATGGAGAAGCCCGTGCGTGTGCTGGTGATAGATGACGAACTGGGCATCCGCGAGGGTTGCCGCCGTGCCCTGACGCCGCAGGGTTTCCAGGTGGACGTGGCGGAGAATGGGCCCCTCGGCCTGCGGAAATTGCGGGAGGCCGAGTTCGATGTCCTCTTGCTCGACGCCATGCTCCCCGGCATGAGCGGGTTGGAGGTGCTGGAGCAGGCGCGCCAGATTGCCCCCGACCTGGTGATCCTTATCATCACCGGCTATGCGACGGTGGAACTGGCCGTGCGCGCCATCCGGGAGGGAGCCCACGACTTTATCGCCAAGCCGTTCACCACAGAACTGCTGCTGCAGGTGATCAACCGGGAACTGGAGCGGCAGCAGCTCCGCCGCCAGGCAGCCCGTGCGCGGGCGCTGGAAGAAGAGACGCGGGAACTGGCCCGCGCCAAGGCCGAACTGGAAAAACTGGACGCGGTGAGCGGCCGCTTCATGCTCACCCTGGTGCACATCCTCCGCGCGCCGGTAGCGGTCCTGCAGAACTCCATCCAGCTCATCCGCAAGGGATACGTGCCGCCGGAGGAACAGCCGGAGGTGTTGGAACGGGCTGAGCAGCGGGCCGGCGAACTGCTCGCTACCCTGGACGACCTGCTGCTCCTGGCCTACCTGAAGGAGGGTATCGGCACGGCGCGACCGGAGGCGGTCTCCCTGGCCGACGTGCTGGAGCAGGTGCTGGTCGCACTGAAGCCGCAAGCGGACCGGCAGGGCGTGACGGTGGTGCTGGACATCCGCGACCGTCCTGTTGTGTCGGCCAACCCGGACCACCTCAAGGCTCTCTGGTCGCATCTGCTCAGCAATGCCATCCGCTATACGCCATCCGGCGGGCGGGTGACGGTCACGCTGCGGAGGGAGGCGGAGCGGGCAGTCGGCTCTGTTGCTGACACCGGGATCGGCATGCGCGTGGAGGATATCCCGCGCGTCTTCGAGGAGTTCTACCGTACGGAAGAGGCCAAAGCGATGCAGGAGGTCGGCACGGGCCTGGGCCTGCCCATCGTCCAGAAGGTGGTCGAACTGTACGGCGGCACGGTCGAGGTGGAGTCGGCGCCCGGGCAGGGCAGCACCTTCCGCTTCAGCCTTCCGCTCATGGAGGGTGCGGCGGGTGCGTAGCGCGTCA
>DAOTYX010000174.1:0-4636 GCA_034434635.1 Anaerolineae bacterium
CGTCAACCACGGCAGTTCGGCCGTCACCACCCCCACCGACGCCTCCTGCAGGCGCGCCTTCGCCTCGCATACCGCATCCGCAATCGTGGCAACGATCATATCCACGAAAGCACGCTCGCGCTGCTTCGCCTCGGGCGTGAAGTAGGGGTTGAAGGCCTCACGGTAGGGTGCAGAACTGGGCGTAGAGGATGGCGCCACGTGCGTGTGCGAGCAGACCATCATAATGGCTTCGGGAGGAATCCCGCAGCGCTCGTGCGCGCGCCTCGCTGCCTCGGCAACGTCGGCCCGATCCATGCCGATCAGATCGAGCGTAACGATCCCCACCTCGTCCAAGCCGTTGGAGAGGACCAACGCCCTCACGTAGAGAGGTGTCAGATAGCCCTTGGCGACCGGCGCGCCATCGGCCATCATCAATCCCAGCGGCGGCTTATACTCGACCTCGGCAACCCCTGCGCGCAATCGGCCTGTACTCATCGTGCCTCCCTGCTGATCTGTGCGGGTGTCGGCCACGGGGTCATTCGGTGATCGGCCCCGGCTCGGGCGGCATGCCGCAATGGGTGTGCAGTCCCCACTGATCGAAGCCGTGCAGACCGTAGATGAAGCGCGTGGACGAGGTGGCGATCGGCTCGCTGGAGACTACCTTCACGCCGTAGGGCTGGTTGTAGGGGATCTTCTCGAAGTTGCGCCACACAAAGAGGCGCTCCGCCGGCACCCGTAGATGGAAGGTCGTATGCTCCAGATAGCGGTACTGAAGCGTCATGTCCACGCGCGCATCCCGTGGCCCGGGGTTCAGGAAGTAGTAATACTCGATCTCGTTGAACGGGAAGGGGGCCTTGCTGGTGTCCCCTTTGTGGAAGCGCGTCCACTCCAGCCACAGGCCGTCGGCGAAGTGCCACTGGGTGGCCAGCGCTGCACCCAGGATGTTCGTGCAGCCGCCCTTGAATGTGTCGTCCTCGTGGTCATACGAGAAGCCGTCCACTAGGTTCACGATCAACGGGCCGCTGCTCCTGAACCGCGCGCCCCAGAAGCCACAGTCCTCGAACACCTCGGGCGACCAATCGGGTAGGGTCAACTGGAAGTTGCGCTCGGGCTCGATGGTGAGCGGAGCAAACGTATGGGGCGGCCGATCCATAAAGTACACCGTCATCTCTGTCTGGCACGCGCTGGCCGACGGATTGTACAGGACGATCTCCGAAGAACCGATGATGTCGTCCTCTTCGCTGCGCTTGGTGCTCGTCACCCAACCCTTCTCTACGTCCCAGACCACCGTGCGCCCGCCCTGTGCCGCAGGCTTCTTGCAGATGCCACACGCGACGAAGCTCTCGTGCTGCTTGCCCATGGTGTCCCGCCTCCCTCAGGCCTCGACCGGCCCTGGCACGCCGTACATCGCACACCGCACAGTCATCCCCCAGTCACCGAATCCGGCCGGGCTGTAGTTGTAACGCACGACGGAGGCAGATACCGGTTGACTGGCCCGAATGACCATCGCGTAGGGCTGGTTGACCTCGACCTGCTCCAGGTTTCGCCACACCCACACCCGCTCTGCACCAATGCTGAAGCGCATAGTAACCGGCGCCAGGTTGCGGTAGCGCAGGGTCAGCGTGATCTCGGTATCCACCGGGTTCGGGTTGAGCACGTGGGTGTACTCCAACTCATTGCGCAGTGTGCTCACTAGCCCCACGCCCTCTGCACCTGGACGATTCCAATCCACCCACTGGCAGTTCGGGAAATGCCACTCTTGGTGCAGTTTTGTCCCGTGGAAGTTCGTGCACCCGCCTCTGAAGCGCGGCTTCTCGACGAAGATGCGGATTCCGTTGATGAAGTTGAGGATTAGCGGCGCCGTGCTGAGCACCTTGGCGCCCCAGAAGCCGCAGTCCGTGAACACATCGGGGGCCAGCCCCGGCATGATCACCAATGCGTTGGTCTCCGGCTTGACCCCAATGGGCGCCAGCGTGCGAGGCTCCCGGTCCTCGAAGTAGACCGTCATCGTCGCCTGGCAAGGCTCCGCGGTCGGGTTGTAGAGCACCAGCTCGCCACCCCCGTTGCGCGGGTCTTCCTGGGTCGCCTTGTGCGTGAAGCCGCTGGCCAGGTAGTTCACATATTCCATCGCTGCACTCCTCAGAGAACACGCTCCTGCCGCCTGCGCCCAGATCGAGGGGACCGGTGCGGCGATACTGCCCGCCGGCCCCCCAGAGGCACTCGGACAGCAGGGTCAGCCGGGAGCGGGAGGCCGCTCCCGGCTGGTCCGAGGCACCCCAGCAGCCAGTTGATCCAGCAGGCTAGGCCCGGAACTCCTCGTAGAGGGCCATGGCCTCATCCTTCACCCGCGCCATCGCCTCTTCGGGTGTGATCTTCAGGTGAATGATCTCATCCACGGCTGCACCGATCAGGTCCGAGTACTCCCCAGAGATGGGCGTGCACGGCAGGGGACTGATGCCCTTCTTGCCGCTCTCGAGGAAGCGGATGACGACCTTGGCGGATTCCCAGTCCACCCGCGGATCCTTGAGGTATGCTACAGTAGAGATCAGATCGCGCGTGGACATGGCGCCGGTGACTGCCCGCTCGCGGGAGCAGACCCAGCGCAGGAACTCGAAGGCGTAGTCAGGTTCCTTGGCGCCCTTGGAGATCAGCTGCGGCCACACCCACAGCGACACGGCCGGGTCGCCGCCGAGCTTGCTCGCCGGCGCGAAGGGGGCCGCCTCCACGAAGTAGTCCTGGCCCGGCTTCCACTCCGGCTTCATCTCGTCAATCTGCTGGAGATACCAGTCGCCGTCAATCATCATCGAGAGCAGCCCGGCGAAGAAGGGTTGCGCGACGCCGCTCTGCCCGCCGATGCTGGCCGACCAGCGGTCGAGTGTCTCCACACCGTAGCGATTGACTGCATCCACCATGTCGTTCAGTGCCGCCAGGACACCGGGATGATCGGGAGATGGCTCATTCTTCTCATCGTCCCAGATGCGGCCGCCGAAGCTGCTGATCCAGGTCATGTGCTCCCAGAACCAGGTGGTGAGCCGCATGCCGAGGCGCTGAATGTCACCGTTCGCATCCCGTGTCGTCAGCTCGTCGGCGATCTGCCACAGCTCATCGGTGTCCTTGGGGAAGTCCGCACCGACCTCCTCCAGGTGGGCAGCGTTGACCCACATCATGTACATGCCCACGCCGCTGGGAATACCCCAGGTCTTGCCGTCCATCTCCACCGTGCCCCAGCAGCCGGGGATAAACCGGTCGCGCGGGAAGTCCACGGCATCGAGATAGTCGTCAATGGGCAGGAGGCAGCCGGTATAGGCCCAGATGCCGATACGCTCCGGGTTCCAGCCGCCACTCCACACGTCCGGCGGCGTACCAGCCGCACAAGCCGCCACGAAGTTCTCGGGGCTCTGCGCGTGCTGCAGGTCCATCGTCACGTTGGGGTAGAACTCAGTGAACTTGATGTTGAGCTCATCGTAGCGCTTGCTGATCGACTCTGACTGGCAGCTATCCCAGCGCGAGAGCGTGACCGGCTCCTCCGTGGAGAGCAACGGGACGAAGATATCGTGGTTGTCCGCGGCTCCTTCGGGAACGGTCAGTTTTGGCTTCTCGGTCGGCTCAACGGGCGCTGCGGTCGGCTCAACGGGCGCTGCGGTCGGCTCAACTGGCGCTGCAGTAGGCTCCTGGGGCGCGGCCGTCGGCTCCGCCGGTTTGGCGGTCGGCGCTACCGGTTCCGGCGTTTTGGGCGCACAGGCCGCCAACACAGACCAGGCCCCGATGGCCGCCATACCCTTGAGCATGCTGCGGCGTGATACTGCTTGCTTCTCCATCTCGCTGTTCCTCCTACACATAGACTCGTGTTGCAGGGCCTGCTCGAGGCCACCTACCGGTCGCCACAGGGCGACACTGCGGGATGTGCAGCGCGTCACGCGCACGCCATCCTCCACCGACACCTAGCCCATCTTACGTGTACGATCCCAAGAGCACCTCCTTTCCACTGCCCCCCTGGCACCGGGTCAGGGCGTCGTCGCTTGGCGCAAACGCGTGCGGGATACCTGACGGTTGGCTTACTTGAATCCGGTGGTGACAATGCCCTGGATCAATGTCCTCTGGGCGGCGAAGAACAGGACGATCATGGGCAAGGTGTAAAGGGTGGCAGCCGCCATCATCGCACCCAGGAAGGTGGTGACGTCGCCATACTGATTGGCGAAGCCGCGCAGGCCAAGCGCCAGCGTCCACAGCTTGCTGTCAATCAGGTAGATCAGCGGCCCCTGGAAATCGTTGTAGGTCCAGATGAAGGTGAAGGCGATGAGGGTCGCCATCGCCGGTTTGGCAAGCGGCATGACGATCAGTCGGTAGATGCCGAACGACGAACAGCCGTCGAGCCGCGCCGCATCGGTGAGCTCCTTGGGAATGGTCAGGAAGAACTGCCGCAGCAGGAAGATGAAGAAGGCGCTCCCAAAGAAGGAAGGCAACGTAAGCGGAAGCATGGTGTTCACCCAGCCTAGGCGGGTGAAGATGATATAGAGCGGGATCACAGTGACCTGAAACGGCACCATCATCGTAGCCAGAATGATGCCAAAGAGTGGCTCGCGCAGCGGCCAGTCAATGTGCGAAAGCGAGTAGGCCACCAGCGAACACGAGATGGCATTGCCGATCACGTTCACGA
>DAOTYX010000175.1:0-10780 GCA_034434635.1 Anaerolineae bacterium
GAGAGTTTGACCAGCACCGGCTGGTCGCAGTTCTGCTTCACCCGCCGCGTGACCTGGGCGGAGACATAGGGGTCAGTGGCGAACATGCGCAGGTAACGGTCGCCGACGTTGGGGCAGGAGATATTGACCTCGATCAGGTCCGGTTGGACGGCGGAGACGCGACGGGCGACCTGGCCAAAGTCGTAGATGGTATCGGCGAAGATGCTGGCGATGACCGGGATGCCCAGCGGAGCCAGGACCTCCCGCGCGGCGCGCACCTCCTCGATCATCGCCTCCACGCCCGGGTTGGACAGGCCCACGGCGTTGATCAGCCCCGGCCCCCAATCCAGCACGGTGGGGTTGGGGTGGCCGACGCGCGGGTTCAGGCTGATGGACTTGGTGGTCACCGCGCCCGCGCCGGCCTGCGCCACCCGCACCATGACCTCGTGCGTCAGCCCCAGGATGCCGGAGGCCAGCACCGTGGGATTGGGCAGGCGGACCCCGCAGAGGTCGGTGGAGAGGTCGGGCTCGGTCATCCCGTGGACTCGGATCGGTTGCCGGGTTGCGTCTCTCGCAGATAGGCCGTGACTTCCGCGTGGCGAGCCGGAGCGATGCGGCCGGAATCCAGCAGGTCATCCAGCAACCGACGCAGGGTGAGCAGGGCATGGAGGCGGTAGCCGTGCATGGCCAGGTCGTCCGTCCCCCCCTGCTGACGGTCAATCAGCACCAGGACGTCCTGCACGCGCAGGCCAGCCTCTACCAGCGGGGCCAGCGCCTCGCGCTTGCTGTCCCCGCGGGTGATCACGTCGTCCACCAGCAGCGCTGTCTCCCCCGGCGCGAAAGTCCCCTCGATGAGGTGGCCAGTGCCGTGGGCTTTGGCCTGCTGGCGGGGGTAGATCAGCGGGCGGCCCATCTCCAGCGCCAGGGCCACGCCCAACGGCAGGCCGGCGTAGGGGATGGCGGCGATGCGGTCGAAGGAGAGGCCGCGGGCCACCTCCGCCATCCGGCGGGCGACGTCGCGCAGCAGCGCCGGGTGGCTCACTAACAGCCGCAGGTCCACGTAGATAGGCGAAGTCAGCCCCGACTTGAGCGTGAACGTGCCGAACTGCACGCAGCCGGCATCGAACAGGCGATCTGCCAGACTGTCCCGAACCGTCATCACGGACCTCCTTCCGCGAGTCGCAATGTGCGGATACGTTCGCGCATCTCCAGCGCCACGGCGCGGGCGGCAGCGGCGAAGTCAGGCCCCGGCGAGGCGTAGAGCACGGTGCGGGAGAGGTTGACCAGCGGGCCGACCCCGTCGGCGGTGGGGCCGTCGCGCACCGCTGCCACCAGGTCCCCGCCCTGCGCGCCCACGCCGGGGATGAGGAAAGGCAGTCGCACCGCTGACGCGCGCAGCCGGGCCAACTCTTCCGGGTAGGTCGCCCCGACCACCAGGCCGCAGCAGCCGGGCAGCAGGCTGTCCCACTCCACGGCCAGGCGGGCCACTTCTTCGTAGAGCCTGCGCCCGTCCACAGTCCAGTCCTGCAGGTGAGGCGCGGAGGGGTTGGAGGTACGCGCCAGGACGAAGGCCCCGCGCTCCTCCCGCTCCAGAAACGGGCGCACCCCGTCCAGCCCCAGGTAGGGGTTGACCGTGACGGCGTCGGCTCCGAGGCGGTCGAAGGCGAAGCGAGCGTAGGCCGCTGCGGTGTGGCCGATGTCCCCGAACTTGCCGTCGAGGATGACCGGCACATCTGGCGGCATATCCTTCATCAGGGATTCCAGTGCGACCAGTCCCTCCACGCCCTGGGCGAGCCAGAAGCCCAGGTTGGGCTTGTAGGCGCAGACCAGGTCGGCGGTGGCGGCGACGATGGTGCGGCAGAAGGCCAGCAGCGGCGACGGCTCGTCGCGCACCGCCTGCGGCAGCAACTCGGGTTGTGGGTCCAGCCCGACACACAACCAGGAGTCATTGCGCTGCTGCGCCTGTCGCAATCGGCTCAAGAAGGAACCCATCCTTCACCTCCTGGGACGTCTATTCAGACGGAAAAGGTCAGCGGATTGAGCGGACGAAGCGGATTCAACCCTGTACCTCCCGCAAATCTGCGCTCCCGCCGGGTCTGTACGGGCGGAACGGCGCTCCGCCCCGGCAGCGGTTCTCGCAGGGCGGCATCGGGATGCCGCCCTGCGAGGGGCACGGCCGGTTGGCTGTGATCCCCGGCCAGCGCGCTCCGCCCTGTTACAGAAAAAAAGGCCTTTGGACTTTCGTCCAAAGGCCTGGAAAGACAGAACCCCCTTGGGCGGCTCTGTGGGCCGCTCCTTGCTGAGACAGGTGTCGCAGCGCCCCAGCGTCCGGCTGACATCGCTGTAGAGTATAGCGCAAAGGTCGCTTCATGTCAAACGCGGTTTGACGAAACGGGGGGGTTGTGGTATGATAGCGGCCACTGTGGGGCCGTGGTGTAGTTGGTTAACATACCGGCCTGTCAAGCCGGAGATCGCGGGTTCAAGACCCGTCGGCCCCGCCACAGACGACTCTGCGCGACAGGGAGGTCCGTAGCCTGTCGCGCAGAGACATGAATGAAGCCCTGCCTCTTACTCCGCTCCCCACTCCTCCAGCCGAAAACCTTCGCCAAAGGGGTTGACGAAGAGTATCCCCTCCGTGACCTGTCCGGTGTTGAAATCCTCGCTGAGGACGATCGGGATCTGATTGAGCCGCGCCGTGGCCCAGATTTGGGCATCCCAGAAGTTGAAGTGGTGAACACTTACGCCCCGGGCGGCCTCCAAGACAACCATGCCGGTGACGTCGAGCACTTCCCAGCTTTGCAGATAGTTGTGCACCCGTTCATATCCTTCCTCAGGGGATAGCGGAGCGGGAATCTTGCGGGTCACGGCGACGAAGAACTCGGCCAGCACCTGTGTGCTGAGGACGCCCGTCCGGCTCACCGCCAGGCGGTCAAGCACCTCCAGAGCCCGGCGCTGTTT
The DNA here is from genome assembly GCA_034434635.1 of Anaerolineae bacterium. Lineage (GTDB taxonomy): Bacteria > Chloroflexota > Anaerolineae > B4-G1 > DUEL01 > DAOTYX01. The sequence goes on from DAOTYX010000175.1 coordinate 2,938, forward strand.
CTCCGGCTCCGAGCGGTCGTAGGCGTAGACCAGCAGGTTGGTGTCCACAAGCGCCTTACCGTTCATGCAGCTCCTCCCGCCGCCACATCCGCTTGCCAGGGAGGGGGCCTTGCTCAATCCGGCGTTGGATAAAGGCACGCTCTGCTTCCCACGCTACCAGATCCCGACGGGGAAAGAACAGCGCGAGGGCATGCCGGTCTATGGCTTTGCGGATGATTTCTGCCTCGGTCACGCCCTCGTCCTTCGCCAGGCGCTTGAGGATCATTTCCTGATAGGGCTCTATGTAGACTTGCTTGCGCATCTTGGTCGCCATTCGCTCCATCTCCTGCCACCCAACGGCTATACATCACATTATACATCAACGGGAGGCGAATTCAAGTGGCTAACAGACCGGGCAGCCCATCGCAGAGCGCTCTGACGGGGAGGTTACACCCAAACCTGTTCTCACCCTGCGGGAGGATGATGCTCCCCGCAGTTTTCGGACAGGCCCTGAGCCTTCCCCCCGACCGAGGCGGTTCTCTACCCCTCACCCTGCGGGCCGGCGCCGGCCCGCCGCCAGCAGAAGCGCGGCTCCCTCCAGGAACGCCAACACCAGCACCGCGCCTCTGCCGAAGGGTCGAATACCGGCCAGAACGGTTCGGGGAGCGCATGCCAGTCCCCCTCCTCGACCCTCATGGCCTCTGTGTAGGTGTCCACAAACAGAAGACGGCTCCCGGCGTGGCCCGCCGCGTAATCCAGAAGCGCTGCCATGGCTTTGCCGGTGTAGGTGGTCTCCAGGGGTAACCCTTCAGCCTGGCCCACCCGCTCCACGGCCTGCTGAGCCTTGGGGGTGGGATGAGCATACCCGGCCCCCAGGTAGCCGTCCAGCAACTCCACCTCTTGCGCCGTGATCTGCACCGGCGGAACCGTCGGGTCGCGGCGACGCAGGTACTTCGCCGCCCGATTGACCATCCGGGCGATCTTCGGCCGGTTGGCCACGTCCTCCTCGATGACCCGCACGCCCACGACCCGCCCGCTCCATCCCGCCAACCGCGCCCCCAGCAGAAGGCCGGCAAAGGTCCCGCAGGAGCCAACCGCCACAAAGGTCACCTCCGGCTCCGGCAACCCCATCTGCCTCCACTGCGCCCTGAGTTCGAACGCGGCGTTGACATACCCCAGCACCCCCAACGTCCCCGGCGCGCCGGGATAGATGAAGTACACCGGACGCCCCGAGCGCACCGTCCACCGTATCGCCTGCCACAGAAACGAAAGGGTCAGCCCCAGGTAGTCCCCGCAAAAGTGGGCCTCGATGCCCAGCGGAGGACTGGCCCGCAGGTTGCGTTGCACCTGGGCGGTGACCGGCTGACAGTAGTAGGAGCAGACCGGCTGCATCCCGAACTGGCGCGCGACCACCGCGGTGGCCAGGGTGTGATGAGACCCCAGGCCGCCGCCGGTCAGCACCACCCTGGCCCCTCGACGCAGCGCGTCCCCGAAGACAAACTCGAACTTGCGCATCTTGTTCCCGCCGTAGACGGGGTGGGAGAGGCCGTCCCGCTTCACCCAGATGTCGGCGCCGACCTCGGCGGACAGGCGGTCCATGCGGGTCAGCGGCGTCGGAAGGTCGGCCACCGGGACGAAGGGCACCCGCCCCTGCAGGGCCGGAAACGCCTCGAAGAGCGCTCGAGAAGGCTGTTGGCTCATCTTCCCTCCAACTGATGACTGGCGCACCGGTAGACCGGCTCCGGCCAGCCCGAAGTGAGATACTCGGGGCAGTTCTGCCCCCAGGTGATGCCGCCGGTGCAGAAGAACGAGAGGTTAGCCCGACCGGAGAGCAAGGGGATGACGGTGGAATTGCGGCAGACCGACATGTCCGCCAGGGTGCGGGAGATGACGGCGTCGAACCCGGCAGTCACCAGACCGCTGCGGAAGAGCCAGTGGGTGAACGCCTGCCAGCGGCCGCTGCGACTCAGCGTCGCCAGCACCCGGTTCACCCCGCCGATCCACCTGCTGCGGGAGGGCGTCCTCTCCTCCGCCAGCAGGGGGAGCGCCGAGCGGTCCAGGCGGCCCCGATGGCCCTCCCACATCTGCGCCGGCCCCGCCGCTGCCACCATCGCCCGCAGCCGGTCCACCTCGCCCCGCACGATGACCACCTCTGGCGGGTCGGGAAACTCCGCCAGCGGGCCGAGCAACAGCCCGATCACCGGGAAGGGCAGACGGGGGGCCAGTGCCCGCTCGAAGCGCCCCTCGGGAGGTTTGAGCCCCAGGACCACTGGCGACCACCGGCAGACCTGAATCGAGCCGGGCAGAACCCGCAGCAGTTTCCCCTCCCCCGCCCGGCGCACCGCGTCACAGTAGGACACGCCCCGGTACACCGGCGCGTCCGAATGCGCCTCTGCCGAAGAGAGCCGTGCCACAGCGACGGGTGCGGCCATCCATTGTCGAGCCGGGATCTCTGAGGTTGACATAGGACCGAAAACGTCAGCAGCCAACCGGACCGGTCAGATCGCCGCCCTGGGGTCGGGCTCCACCGGCAGGTCCGGCAGCCAGAACCGTTCTGAACTGAGCAAGCGCGGGAACTGGCGGCGCACGGTCCCCAGGACAAACTGCCAGGCCAGCGCCCCCTGGCGCCGTCGGGGGGTCTCGCCGATGGCCCACTGCAGCAGTTCCAGCAGGTGGATCACCGGCCGGCGGTTCGGGTCAACGAAGCGGCTCACGGACATCATCTCCAGGCAGCCAGCGCAGTAGACACAGGTGGCATCGCCGGGCACCCGCCGGTGGTCGCGGGAAGTCGCCCGCGCGGAGGCCAGCAACCGCAGCGGGTGGTAGGCCGAGGCGTGTGAGAAGCCGCCGCCAATGCCGCAGCAGAGTTGCTGCTCCCGGCTGTGCGGCGCCTCGCGCACCCGCACCCCGATCGCCTCCAGCACCTGGCGCGGCAGGTCGGCAAAGCGCGTCCCCAGCGAGCGCGCATGACAGGAATCCTGCACCGTCACCGTCCACTGCAACGGGCGGACCACCGTCAGATCGCCGCCCCGCAGCCGCTCCAGAATCACCGCCAGATAGGGCCGGAACTCGATCCCCGAGAAGTCGGCCCCGAACTGGGGGAGCACATTCTGAAGCATGTTGAGCCCGGCGGTGCACACCAGGTAGACCCGTTTCGCGCCCAGGCCGCGGAACCAGTGCGTGAGCCGTCGGGCCACCTGCTCCAGCGCCTCATATAGCCCCATCCGGAACAGCATCTCGCCGCAACAGAAGTCCAGCCCACCCCGAATCTCGACCCCGCTGAAAGCGGAAGAGAAGGTCAGGTAGGGCGCCGTGGTCAGGTTACAGCCGGCGTAGAGGAACTCCTCAGCCGGGTCCGACCTGCGCCAGCGGGCCACCGTCGCCCGCTCGTCCGGCGGAAGCCGGGCCAGGATGTCGGTGCGGAAGTTCGGGCGGGCATGGGGCAGGAAGTAGCGGGCGCGAGCCGGCAGCCCCTCCCGCAGGTACGCCTCGTGCCAGCGGTCCAGGATCAGGTTGGCCGGCTGCGCGGCTGTCGGGCAGAAGAGGTTACAGGCCAGACAGGAGGTGCAGGCCCGCAGGACGAACGAGTCCTCTCCCTCCAGGAGCCTCCTCATCTCCCGCTGGGCCCGATCCAGCGATAGGTGAAGCACCGGGCAGCGGTGCAGGCACTCCCCACACAGGGTACAGCGGGTCGGGTCAAAGGGTTTGCGTTCGTACATCGGAAACCTGCTCCCGTGACGATGGATGACGCGCGACCATGCGGATGGCCCCTTCCGGACAGGCGTCGAGGCACCGTCCGCAGCCGAAGCAGGGGGCCACCAGGCGGGCCTGCCCCTCCACCACCGCGCGGGCGCCGAAGGGACACGCGGTCACACAGGCTCCGTGCCCCAGACAGCGCTCCGGGTCGGTGTGGGAGACGAAGTCCCCAGGCAGAAGCCGGTAGCGTCGCTGGCCCAACTCGCGGTTCAGGATGTAGGGCACACAACCACAGGTGCAGCAGTTGCAGATGACGTACTCGTTGGCCTGGTTCACCGGGCAGTGGATGAAGACCATGTGCCACATCCCGAGGCGGTGACACCGGGCGACGATCTCCCCTGCCTCCTCCTTGCTGATCGGTCGGTAGTCGCCGGGGAACGCCGCGGTCCAGGCCTCCACTCCGGTGCGGATGACGATGTCGGTCTCCAGGGGGTGTGAACATGCCCTGTGGGCGGACCGACAACGGCACGGCCCGACCGCGATGGGGCCGTCCAGGCGCTCCAGCATCTCCAGCACCTGGCGATACGGGACGGGACGGGCGGTGTCCCCCAGATAGCCGAACGGAGCAGCCACGCCCCAGCCCAGGACCGCTCGCACCAGGCGGCGGTCCCCCCAGCGTTTCCACCGTCCGCGCAGCAGGCGGTAACTCCAGCCCAGCAGCGGCAATTCTATGTAGCGGGCGAAGAGGTACAGGCTCCAACGCCGCAGGCGGCTGTGTTCATCGGTGAGGATGTGAACTCCGGGCATGCCTTCTCTCTCGACGAGTCTGTCTCCTGGCGCCTGTCCGAACAACCGCAGGGCGCGGCCCCGGCGGTTGTCGCGGTTTGACACATTGTTCCGGTAACTGCTCGGCCATCCACCACCTGGCGACCGAAGCGGGGCGGCATAGGGATGCCGCCCCCACGGGCGTTCGGAAGGTTCTGTTCCGTAGCCAGCGCATCCCATGCGCTGGCGCATCCCTATGCGCTGGCGGGGCGGCATAGGGATGCCGCCCCCACAGGCATTCGGAAACGGAGGCGACATAGGGATGCCGCCCCCACAAACGTGAGGCCATTCGTACAGGCTCTACGCGTCAGAAGCGTCCTGCCCCGCCCGCTGGGCCACATACCGACGGAGCGCCGCCATGTCCGGAGGGGCGACCCGCAGCAGGAGCAGCGTCACCACAAGGCCTCCGGTCAGGAGCAGCGTGGCCGCACCCTGAAAGCCGGCCCGCAGGTCCCCCTCCGCCAGGCCCTGCCAGTTTCCCAGGTAGGTGCTGACCGCGCCGATGAACAGCGCGGTGAGCGCGGAGAGGATGCTCAGCGTGACCCCGTCGGCAGCGCTGGCCGACGAACGGGTCTCCGGGGGGACGACCTCGTAGAGGATGACGTTGATCGTCGGCATCGTCATGTAGCCGAAAAGCCCCAGGAAGAAGCCGGCCACCAACACCCCGGTCAGGTCGCGCAGGGCGAAGACCACCGTGGCCATCACCAGCGCGCCGCTCATCGAGATGAGGGCCACCCAGATCGCGGCCCGCTCAGTCCGCCGCCGCAGCCGGTCGATCAGCCAGCCGCCCAGGATGGTGCCGATGACGAAGCCCAGGATGGCCGGCAGGAGGGCCAGCGCCGCCGTGTCCGGGTCGGGCGCGATGCCGTAGCGCAGGAGATAGGCCGGCGCCCAGAAAGAGAAGGCCCACCAGGTGGAACCCTGAAAGGCGTCCAGCAGATAGACCAGGGGCACGGTGCGGATGCGCAGGGTCTGGCGCAGCGCCTGCCAGGTGAAGCGACCGCCGTAGGCCCCTCCTTCCAGCACCTCGTCCTCCGCCGCCCCGCGCGCCGGCTCGCGGACGAAGATGAGGATCAGCAGTCCCAGGATCAGGCCCGGGATGCCAAAGTAAATGAAAGGCCTCCGCCAGTGGGCCGTACCCAGCACTGCGGCGACGACGAGGGCGGAGACGGTGCCCAGGGCGAAGGTGGCGCTCAAGAGCCCCATCACTCCCCCGCGCGAGCGGCGCGGGACCAGGTCGCCGACCATGGGGTAGGCAGCGGTGTTGAAGGCCGCCTGGAAGAAGGTCATGCTGGCCCGGGCGCTCAGCAACTGCAGGAAGTTCCGCACCCTCCCCGTGCGCCAGGTGATCGCCGACCAACAAAGGACCGCCGCGGCGAGCACATCTCGTCTGCGCAGCCGGTCGGCCAGCAACCCGAAGACCACCATCCCCAGCACCAGCGAGACATCAGTGACGGAGCGGACCATTCCCAGTTGCAGGTCGTTCAGCCCCAGGTCTTGACGGATCGGCTCGTACAGCGGGCCCAGCAGTTCCCGGTCGGCGACCTTCAGGGTGTTGACCAGCATCAGGACGATGACGAAGAAGACCAGGTAGCCTCGCCCCACCTGAGTGGCGCTTTTCGGTTCCCTCATACCTGCCTCCCTGTCTCGGCAGCCCGTTCCCGCCGCTGCCCCGTCTGCCATTGGCCGTACCCCCACCACGTCCCGCTGCCCAGGGATGGCGCGGGTTGTGGCGATGGATGCTTGCCGTTAACCGGTCTGGGGTAAGGGTGAACGCTCTTCGCTATCATACTCATTACCTGGGCGGTGTCAATGGCGCAAGGTTGCCAGGTGTATGTCCGTTCTGTGACAGGCGTGGGTTTATGCTTTGGCGTCTCAAGTCGTCCCCTGTAAGCCTTCGGCCTCCGGCGCTCCACGCCGATGCCCGGCGCGCAGCGCCCGCTCAGGCCGATCTCCAATCGGCGTGGATTCTCCAGGCAACCGGCCGCTGCCGTGTGGGCTGTTTTCGCCACGTCTGGGCCGTGCTATAATAGCGACCAGGTACCTGCTTCACCCCGGCCTCTGCCCGTCATGCGAGAGGGGCATGTGCCGCCCGCTGCCCCTCGCGTCGCTCCGGGGTGAGCCATCACGCGGAGAGCGCAATACGGAGGTCCGATGGCCGATACAGCAGACGTCATCATCATCGGGGGCGGGGTCCACGGCGCGAGCCTGGCCTTCCACCTGGCCGTGCGCGGCGTGAAGGCGACCGTGCTCGAAAAGCAGTTCGTCGGTGCCGGGGCCACTGGCCGCTCCAGCGGCCTGGTGCGCATGCACTACGACACCGAGGTGGACTCGCGGCTGGCCTGGGAGTCGTTCGGCTTCTTCACAAACTGGAGCGAACGGGTCGGTGGCACGTGCGGGTTCACCCGCACGGGCTTCATCCAGATCGCCGCCCGTGACGCCGAACCCGCCCTGCGCGCCAACGTGGCCATGCACCAGCGGATCGGCATCCCCAGCCTGCTGGTCACCGCGGCGGACGTGCAGCGCCTCGCCCCGTCCTTCCTCACCGACGATTTCGACGTCGCCGCCTACGAGCCGGAATCCGGCTTCGCCATCCCTGACGACACCGCCAACGCGTTCATGCAGGCGGCGCGGAAGCGGGGTGCACGGCTGGTGCAGAACTGCACGGTCACTGGCATCCGGGTGGCTGGCGGTCGGGTCACAGGTGTGGAGACGACGCGGGGTGCCTTCTCCGCACCGGTGGTCGTCAACGCCGCCGGCGCGTGGGCCGGCCAGATCAACCGCCTGGTCGGGCTCGACCTGCCCCTCGACACCTGGCGGCACGACACGATGTTCGTGGTGCGTCCCAAGGAGATCGGCCCGTCACATCCGACGGTGATCGACTTCCCCCACAACATGTACTTTCGCCCCGAGGGCGGACTGACCCTGGTGGGATTGGAGGACGGCAACCCGCTGGGCGAGTCGCCGGATGGGGACACCGACCACGCCAAGCCAGGGTTCGTCGAGCGGGCCATCGAGCGCATCTGCGAGCGCATCCCGGCGATGAACGCCGGCCTTCTGCACAGCGCCCATGGCGGCTACGACGGCATCACCCCCGACCAGCACCCGCTCCTCGGCGCGGCGGGGCCGGACGGCTTCTACCTGGACTGCGGCCACAGCGGCACCGGCTTCAAGACCGCGCCGGCTGTCGGGCTGTGCATGGCCGAACTGATCGTGGACGGCGCGTCCAGGACGGTGGATATTTCTCCGCTCGCGCCGGGCCGTTTCGCGGCAGGAAAGCCGATCAAGGGCAACTACCAGAGCATCTGGAGGTAGGCACAGCCCGCCCAGAGCGGCTTCAGCA
>DAOTYX010000176.1:0-2687 GCA_034434635.1 Anaerolineae bacterium
AACCGGGCGCGGATCGCTTTAGCGCCATCGCTCGCCTGCGGACCGACATCACCGAAGCGCTGCCCTACCTGAACGCCACGCTGCGCGGCGCCTTCTATGAACCGGCGGTCCCCTCCCTCGCCTGGCGCAAGGCCGGCCACTACATCGTTTTCCAGCCCTACCAGATCGCCGTCAGCAACGTCGAAGATCGCCAGGCGGCGATCCGCGAGGTGGAGGGGCTGGTCGCCCTGGTCAACCGCACCTGGGAGCGGCGCGACCAGTTGACGCCCAGTTACGTGGTGCGCCGTCGCCCGACCGGCCTCGAACTGTACCGGCTCCTGCCGCACACCAACTGCAAGGCCTGCGGCGAGTCCTCCTGCTTCGCCTTTGCCAACAAACTGGCCGCCGGACAGCGCCGGCTGGAGGAGTGCCCGCCCCTCGAGGAGGCCCAATACGCCGCCCAGCGCGAGCAGTTGGCGGAATTGCTGGCCGTGGACCTGCCAGCCATCGGTAACCGAAAACCCGCGGGAGGATGACGTTCTCCGCTGTTGTTCGGACAGGCTCTCAGTAGCCAGCGACAGCAATCTCGACCAGCAGGATGCTGTTGGATTCGACGCTGGCCTCGCCGGGGTCCACCACCGGCAGACGGTTGGCCGGCTCCCCCTGCGGGTACATTCCCGCCCGCACCTGATAGGTACCCGCCAGGGTGCTGGCAGGGACAACCACCTGATGAAGGTCCCACAAACACTGTCCTGGCACCCAGGTGTTGGTCGGTTGGGCGCCTCGTACCGGCTGTGCGTCATCCTGAGCCACCACGCTGCCCGTCGGCCCGATCAGGTGGACGAAAACCACATATTGGCCGGGCACGCTCGTCATGGCACACCAGTGCAGGCCAACGGCCAACACCTCACCAGGACGCACCGTAGCCTGACGCACCTCTGCTTCTTCCAGCGTGATCATGTAACCCAGGTTGGCATGGATCGGGATCGGCACGTCAGTGCCACCGCTGAGGGTCAGCGTGACCACCTGCCCTGCCTGCACCTCCGTCCCTCGCTCCGGCTGCTGGGCGATGACGGTGCTGATCGGGCGGGTGCTCCAGACCGGTGTCTCCAGCACGGCCTGCAGGCCGGCCTGCTGCAGCCAGTTACGCGCCACCTCCACCGGCATGTCCACGACGCCAGGCACGGTCACCTGTGCCGGCGGGCCGGCGATGAACAACCGTACCTCCGACCCCACCGGGAGCCGCTGTCCGGGGCCGGGCTCCTGCCGCACGATCGTCCCTTCCGGGACCGCAGCGCCTCGTTGTTCTTCCAGCACAAAGCGCAGCCCCAACGCCTCCAGGTCAACCCGTGCTTCCTGCCACAGCCGGCCCTGCACGTCGGGCACTTCCACCATAGCGACGGTCGGCGTGAGCGTGGCCAGCGGCGGCGGGCCGACCGGAGCAGCGCGCGTCCACGCCAGGTAGACCAGCGCCCAGAGCGGCACCAGTCCAATCACGGCAATGGCCGCTACGACGCCTAGCAGCCAGGTCTGCCAATCGGGGCCTGTATCCACCTCGACCGGCACGGTCGGCGATGTGGGGGAGGAGGGGACCGCCGCCCCGCTCACTGCCGGCACGGGAAAGAGGCCAGTGGCCTGCTCGCCCTGCGAACGGTACTCCTGCAACACCTGGGCCACGGAGGTGGCCGTGGGGTAGCGCGCCGCCGGGTCCTTCGCCAGCATGCGGCGCACGATCCACTCCAGGCGCGTCGGCACGTGGGGGTTGCGCTGGGAAATCGGCGGAGGCTCCTCGCGCATGTGCATCAGCGCCAGGGCAGCGGGCTTCTCCGCCTGGAACGGGGGCGCGCCGGTGAGCATCTCATACAGCACGACGCCGATGCTGTAGACGTCGCTGGCTGGGGTGGGCCGCTCTCCCGACGCCTGCTCCGGGGAAAAGTACAGCGGGCTGCCCCAGACCACGTCGGAATCGGTCAGGCCGGACTCCGACAGGGCGCGGGCGATGCCGAAATCGGCCACCTTCGCCACCCCGTCCCGCGTCACCAGCACGTTCTGTGGCTTGATGTCGCAGTGGACAATGCCCGATTTGTGCGCCAGCCCGACCCCGGCGGCGATCTGCGCGGCGATGTCCACCGCCCGGTCCACGCTCAACCGCCCCTCGCGACGGATCAACGTCTTCAGGTCTTCCCCCTCCACGTACTCCATCACGATGTAGTGGAGGTCATCGTCCTGGCCCACGTCGTGGATGGTGACCACGTTGGGGTGCTCGAGCCGTGCCGCCGCGCGCGCCTCCTGCTGGAAGCGGGCCAGGAAAGCAGGATCGTCGGCATAGGCCTCGCGCAGGACCTTGATCGCGACCGGACGGTGCAGCAGGGTGTCAATTCCCTTGTAAACGACGGCCATGCCGCCGGAGCCGATCATCTCCACCAGGCGATAACGGTTGTTGAGCAGTCCTTTGTCCATAGCCCCACCCCAGGGTGATGGTATTGTACCCCAATTCGGGGTGGGGGGCAAGGTTTTCCCTGGAGGTTCATCTCCCCCTCCCCCGCCGCACAGGCGTGTCAAGTCAAATGATAATGTTACCGACCTATCCGCGCCTCCTTCCAGGGTCTTTAGCATCCGGTGCCAGGCTCTGGGCTTGATCGCTGAGGCCGCCGCCTTCCGACTCCGGGATGACTGGCTCGGAGGCCGGGATGAGCGGTTCGAGCAAG
>DAOTYX010000177.1:0-5722 GCA_034434635.1 Anaerolineae bacterium
GCGTCTTTCCAGCCGGAAGGGGCAAGCCGCTGCGGGAATATGACCCTGCGATCGAAGCGCAGGCATTTCAGAGGCAGATACCAGGCTTCGTCGAAGCCTTGCAAGCGACTGAAGACCGAACGCAGGTAGGGCACGCGCTGGTCATCTTTGGCGCCATCCGCCTCGTCTCGCTCGCCAGCCGAAAGCCAGTCGGCCAGGCGTACGCGCTCGTCCATATCGCTCTTGGGGGCATGGTGATAGGCCACGCCGCTCAACGCGCGGCGCGCTTCTGCCGAGAGCGCTCCGGCGAAGTCCTGGACGAACGAGTAGCCAGCCAGCGCGTGTTCGTACTTCATGTCCCGCCGCGCTTCCTCGTCGGCGATTTCGCGCCTGCCAACCCCCGCCCGCTGGGCGAACTTCCCCACGTCATGCAACAGCCCCGCCAACGCCGCCAGATAGACCGCTTCATTCTCCATGCGCTTCCTCCTCTGTCGTCGTCTTCTCCTTCGGCTCTTCCGCCACCAGCAGGAACCCGCCCCCGTGACTCCCCTGGCTCACCATCACCACCCGCAGCGGCAGGTCCTCTCCACACCCTCCACACACCACCACCGCTCCCTCCAGCGGCTCCCCACAGATCGGACACGTGACCATGGCAACCTCCTCGCCACCATGGTACACCCTTTCTCTTCCCCGCGCATCGGAAGAGTTGCCTATCTTTTCATAGGTCATGTTCCCTATAGCAAGAGACGATCGTCACCAGTTGCCCCATATCCGCCCCTCAAAGGCAAAGTAGGAGGTCAAAAGCACCATCAGCGTGTGACGATTCACCCCGTCCACCCCGAAATGCGCGTGCGCCTTGTCGTAAGCGGACGACAACTGATGCCCCACCGTCCGCACGCTGCGCCCCAGCCGCGCCGCCACCTGCCGGTCGCTCAGCCCCTCGCAGACCACCAGTTCCACCACCTGCCGCTCCGCCTCGGTCAGCACCAGACGCACAAAACTGCGCGCCAACTGCAGGGCGTCAGCCTGACGCAGCGCCTCCTGCCGCACCACCGCCTCGAACGGATCCTCACTCATCGCCAGATCGGTCAGCACCGGGCTGACCCGGCTCCAGCGCAACACGGGGACCGCCAACAGGTGCGCCTGCCCCGGCCCTGGATGCAACGCCTGACTGGCGATCAGTTCAGGAGAAGAAAACAGCTGCCAGGCGCAGTCCCCTTCGTCAAACAGCAGCTGCGCGGCGACGATGCCGAAAACGGCCAGCGTCTTCCGCCCACCGGTGATGGAAAGATGCACCCGCCGCCCAGCCTGCTTGGCCGCGCGGATCTCCCGATAGAGCACCCGGAAACTCTCGCGCACCCCCTCCTCGGTGTCAATGTCCTCCAACGGCCTGCCGTCGGGCGCACACAGGCAGATAGGGTGTAGCCTGAGGGTGGGATAGGCGCGGGGGAACTCCTCGGCCAGGAGAGTGGCGGAACGGTTGGTCTCCGGCCGCTCCAGAGAGGTGTGGATCGGCACGACGTCGCTGATCGCCTCCCCGCGCGCCAGCAGCAGATCGAGGGTGATCGTCACCAGTTGCGGCTTCGACCCCAGCGGGGCGATCAGGACAGGGGGGAGTCGAGAGTACCTGATGTGCACCAAGAAGATCTCTCCGCTTATACTCCCGGTGAAAGAAGACACAGACAGGCAAGCAGGCACAAAGTATAGTGCAACTTCGCGCCCAGGTCAACCGCCGCGGGTTGGCAGGGGTGGCCGCCAGGTCTATGACCCGGCAGGAGCGCGCGTGGGGGCAGTGTTACGCCCGGCGGGCGAGGGGAGTGAAAACTGAGGGTTTGGGGCGGGCGGCTTCGCCGCCCACCCCCACATCTTTCGGGATGAAACCGCAACAACCGCCCGGCGACCCTCCGCTCAGGGTACCGCCAGGAGACCGCGCCCGCCTACTCGTACCGCAGCGCGTCAATCGGGTTCAGGCGGGAGGCCCGCCAGGCCGGGTAGAGGCCCGAAGCCAGACCGACAACGGCCGAGACGGTCGTCGCCAGCAGGATCACCCCCGGCGTGACCACCGAGCGGAACCCCTCGATCAGCGCGCTGACGATCTGCGCGCCCGCCCCACCCAGGCCGATGCCGATCAACCCACCGACCACCGCCAGCGTCACCGCCTCAATGAGGAACTGCCACAGGATGTCCCGCCGCCGCGCTCCCACCGCCTTGCGCAGGCCGATCTCGCGCGTCCGCTCGGTCACCGAGACCAGCATGATGTTCATGATGCCGATCCCGCCCACCAGCAGACTGATGCCGGCGATGGCCCCCAGGAAGATGGTCAGGACGCCGGTAATCTGGGAGAAGGTCGCCAGGATGTCGGACTGGCTGAGCACGGTGAAGTCGTCGTCGTCCTGGAAGGCAATGTTGTGCTGTTCGCGCAGCACGGCGCGGATCTCCTCAGCAGCAGCGTCCATGCGGTCCTCCGAGATCGCCTGGGCCAGGACGTAGGAGACGGAGTAGTCGCCGCTGGCGGTGCGCGCTGAGAAAAGGCGAACCTGCGCCGTCGTCAGCGGCACGAAGGCGATGTCGTCCTCGTCGGAGAAGGAGCCGCCCTTCTCGGTCATCACCCCGATCACCCTGAAGGGGATGCCGTTGATGCGCACCGTCTCACCGATGGGATAGGGGTTATCTGGGAAGAGGTTCTCGACGACCGTCTGTCCCAGCACGACCACACGCCCGCGCGACTCGATGTCCTGCGGGGAGATGAACTCGCCGGCCACCGGATACCAGTTGCGCACCGGCGCATAGTCGGGCGTCACGCCGGTCACCTGGGTGGTGGCCTGCCGCCCCGCCGCGACCAGCGTGGCCGAGCGGGCCATCTGCGGCGCCACGCGGGCCACATCGGGCACGCGCAGAGGGTCCTGCAACGCCGCGACGTCGGCCATGGTCATCGGGCGGGCCGGGCGCTCGCGGATGCTCTGTGGTCCCATACCGCCCCCACCGCCGTTGAACGTGCCGGGGATGATGAACAGCAGGTTGCTGCCGATGCCCTGAAACTGCTCGGTGACATAGACCTGCACCCCCTGCCCGGCGGCCATCAGCGTGATCACCGCCGCCACGCCGATGATGATGCCCAGCATCGTCAGCGCGGCGCGCAGTTTATTGGACGCCAGCGCCCGCAGGGCGATGCGGATGCTTTCCAACAGGTTCATGGCGTGACCTCCGTCACGGGCTCCGTCGAGGGATCGGCAACCAGCGGTTGCGCCACCCCTTCCTCGCGGCTCACCTGGCCGTCGTAGAGATGGACGATGCGGGAAGTGTGGTGAGCGATGTTCGGATCGTGGGTCACCAACACGACGGTGATGCCCAACTCCCGGTTGAGCCGCTGCAGGATGGCCATCACCTCGCGCCCGGAGCGGCTGTCCAGGTTGCCAGTCGGCTCGTCGGCCAGGATGATGGAGGGCTGGTTGACCAGGGCGCGGGCGATCGCCACCCGCTGCTGCTGTCCGCCGGAAAGTTCATTCGGCGTGTGGTAGAGCCGCTCGCCCAGGCCGACGCTCTCCAACGCCTGGCGCGCCCGTCGCAGCCGCTCGGCGCGGCCCACGCCAGCGTAGATGAGCGGCAGGGCCACATTGTCCAGCGCCACCGTGCGCGGCAGCAGGTTGAAGACCTGGAAGACAAAGCCGATGCGTCGGTTGCGGATGGCGGCCAGCTGATCGTCATCCAGCCGCCCCACGTCTTCGCCATCCAGCCAGTAGGTGCCCGAAGTGGGCTGGTCGAGACAGCCGATGATGTTCATCAGCGTGGACTTGCCGGAGCCAGACGGGCCCATGATGGCGATCATCTCGCCCCGCTCGACGCGCAGAGAGACGCCGCAGAGGGCATTTACCTGCACGTCCCCCATCCGGTACACCTTTGTGATGTCCTGGATCTCAATCACCGGACGATCCATATCGTCCCCCTACTGCTGGCCAAAGCCAAAGCCATTGGTCTGGTCGCGCACCAGCAGGAGCACATCCCCCTCCTGCAGGCCGCTCAGTACCTGGCTGTACCCCTCGTAACGCACGCCCAGGCGGACGTCTACCCGCTCCATCCCCTCGGCGGTGCGGCGATAGACGAAAGTCTGGCCGGTGGTCTGGTCCACCCGCACGACCCAGTTGGGGATGAGTAGCTGATCGGTCAGTTCTTCGACCATGATCACGACGGTGCTGGACATGCCGCCGCGCAGGGGCGCAGTGGTGGGATCGAGGGCGATGACCACGGGATAGGAGACCGCCCCCTGGTCGCGGTTGGCGGTCGGGCCGATGCGCTCGACGACGCCGGTGAAAGTGAGGTCCGGCAGCGCGTCCACCGTCACCTCCGCCGGCAGGCCCACCGAAAGCCGGGCCACGTCAATCTCATCCACGTTGACGGTGATGCGGTAGTGGGAGGGGTCCACCAGGCTGACCGCTGGCAGGCCGGCGGGAGGGGTCTCGCCGACGGTAACGTTGACCGCCGCGACGATGCCGTCGAAGGGGGCAGTGAGGGTGGCCTGCTCCAGGTCACGCCGGGCGCGGTCGAGGTTCAACTGCGCCGCCTCCACGTCCAGTTGCGCCGCTTCCAGGTCGAGCGGGTCGGCGCCGGCCAGGAGCGCCTCCAGGCGGTCACGCGCCTCCTGGTAGGTCTGCTGGGCGCGGTCCACCTCATTCTGGGCGTTCTGGCGCTGCAGGTCAGCCTGTTGGCGGATGCGGGTCAGGTTGCGCAGGGCATCATCGTACCGCTGCTGGGCCTGGTCTACGAACCAGTAGGCGGTCTCTCCGCGCTCGTACTCTTCGGTGCGGGCCTGCAGGACGTTGCGGGCGTCGTTGAAGGCGCTCTCGGCGTCATCGAGGGTCTCGTTGAGCAGGGTGCTGCTGAGGACGGTGTTGAGGTTGAGACGGGCCGCCTGCAGCGCGGCGGAGGCCTGGGCGACACCGTCCTGGGCCTGACGGATGTCCGCCTCGTCTGCTGGCTGCTGGAGCCGTTCCAGGCGCACCTGAGCGGAGCGCAGGTTGATCTCCGCCTGCGTCACCGCCCGCTCCAGGTCGGTGGTCTCCAGGCGGGCCAGCGGTTGACCGGCGCGCACGGGGTCTCCCAGGTTCACCAGCACCTCCGCCACGCGGCCGGACGGCTGGGCGAAGGTGAGGTCCACCTGGGTGGCCGGTTCGATCGCGCCGCTGGCGCTGACGGTGACCCGCAGGGTGCCGCGCTCGACCGTGGCGGTCGGCGTGGCGGCGACGGGATTGCTCGCCGCGGCGCGTCGCCACAGGAAAAGGCCGCCGAGGACCAGGATGACGGCCACGACGGCCAAAACGATCCACAGACTGCTCTTGCCTCGTTTCATGACTTCGTTCCCTCCGTAGAGGTCTCCGCCAGCCCTTCTGCTTCCAGGCGGCGGATGACCATAGTCCACCGACCCACCATCTCTCCGATGAGGCTGGCGCGGACGAGCAGCAGGCCGCCGCCCGGCCCGCGGAGGACGAGCAGCTTCTCGCCCACCGCGATGCCCAGGTCCCGCCGGGCCTCCACGGGGATGACGATCTGGCCGCGGTCGCTCACGGTGACCGCGCCGTAGAAGGACATTTCGCACCCTCTCTCGTCCATCCCCCCTCCTATCTTGTCTGTCTTGTATGTAAGACGAATCTTATTCTACCACCGTTCAGGGAAATGGTCAAGGCGGGGCGGCATTGGGATGCCGCCCCTACAGTGTACGCCGTAGCCGACGCATCCCTATGCGTCGGCG
>DAOTYX010000178.1:0-2211 GCA_034434635.1 Anaerolineae bacterium
GATTTCACCTTCTTGCGGCACCTGCTAGACCTGACAGACGGCAATCTCAGCGTGCATCTGCAGCGGCTGGAGGAAGCAGGCTATGTGAAGGTGGAAAAGACCTTCGTTGGCCGACGCCCCAAGACATGGGTTTGGGCCACCCCGGCGGGACGGGCGGCCTTTGCAGCCTACGTGGACGCGTTGGCAGAAATTCTGTACCCCCAAGAGAAGGGAGAGGTGTGACCCATGAGCATCGCGATAGAGGTCAATGACCTGCACAAATCATACAGGCCGGTACGAGCCGTGGATGGCATCTCCTTCACCGTGGAGGAGGGAGAGATTTTCGGCATGGTTGGCCCCAACGGCGCTGGCAAAACCACGACCATTGAGTGCATAGAGGGGCTGCGCCGCCCCGATCAGGGAACGATCCGGGTAGTGGGGCTGAACCCCCAGCAGGACGGCTACGAACTCCGCCGCCGCACCGGCGTCCAGTTGCAACAGGCAGCCCTCCCCCCCCGGCTCAAGGTCTGGGAGGGGCTGGACCTTTTCAGTTCCTTCTACCCCTGCCATGTGGACAGGAAGATCCTGCTGGAGCAACTGGGACTGGCGGATAAGCAAAATACCGCCTTTGAGAAACTCTCCGGCGGCCAGAAACAGCGCCTCTTCATCGCCCTGGCGCTGGTCAACGACCCGGAACTGGTCTTTCTCGACGAACTTACTACCGGCCTCGACCCCCACGCCCGCCGGGCGACGTGGGACTTGGTGCGGGGCATCCGGGAGCGGGGCAAGACCGTCTTCCTCACCACCCACTTCATGGAAGAGGCGGAGAGGCTCTGCGACCGGGTGGCCATCATAGACCACGGGAAAATCGTCGCCCTGGACACACCCCAGGACCTCATCCGCTCTCTGGGGGCTGAGCAGAGGGTCATCTTCGCAGCCGATGGGCAGTGGGACGATACACCTCTGCGGGGAATGCCCGGCGTGACCCGCGTGGAGCATATTGGAGAGCGGACGATCATCTACGGGCAGGGGGAGGGGCTGGTCGGCGGAGTCGTCAGCACACTGGAGAGAATGGGCGTGCACTTCCGCGACCTGCGCACCGAACAACCGACGCTGGAGGACGTCTTTCTGGCGCTGACAGGAAAAGAGATGCGGGAATAATCGAGGAGGCAAAATATGCGCGGCTTCTGGAAATTGCTGCTGGTTCAAGCCAAACTCTATCTGCGAGAGCCCATCGCGATGTTCTTCACCATCTTCTACGCCCCGCTGGTGCTCCTGCTCTTCGGCGCCATCTACGGGAACAACCCTACCCCCCTCTTTGGCGGTCGGGGGACGATGGATATCGCGGTGCCCTCTTACATCGGGCTCATCATTGTTACGGTGGGCTTCATCAGTCTGCCTATCGGCGCGGCGGCAGCGCGGGAGAGCGGCGTTCTGCGGCGCTTCCGCGCCACCCCTCTCCATCCCATGGCCTATATCCTCAGCGACATCGCCGTTTATCTCCTGATGACAGTGATCGGCGTCCTGCTGCTGATCCTGACCGGTGCAATTGTCTTTCACATCCGCTTCGAGGGGAATGTGCTGAGCATGCTGGCAGGCTTCCTGCTGGGGACAACGGCTTTCTTCGCACTGGGGTATCTGATTGCGGCTCTCGCCCCTACCGCTCGCATTGCGCAGACCGTGGGAATGGTGCTGGCTTTCCCGATGATGTTCATCTCCGGGGCCAGTATACCGCTCGAGGTGTTGCCGGCAAAAGTACGAACCATCAGTCAGTACATCCCGCTGACCCATGTGGTGACGCTGATGAGGGGACTGTGGTTCGGGGACTCATGGGACAAGCACCTGACGGAGATCGCAGTTCTGGTGGGATGCTTGCTGGTAGGGGGGGCCATCGCGGCACGGACGTTCCGCTGGGAATAACGCTTGCCCGCTGCCAGCCAGGGCAGGCCGAGGTGGCTGCCCATGTCGGTTGAGCGAATACCACTTCCTGCGCTTGTTCATCTGCTGAGCCGGCGCCAGCCCCAAACGCTTCCTACAGTTTTTGGCCAAAGAAAACGCCAGGGCGCTCCGGGTGCGGATCTCACTGCTGGATGCCGCGGACGAGGCGGGATTCTCGTCACCAGGCCGCCTTTGCACGACCTGTTCATCCAGACCGAGGCCGTCAACCGGAGCAAATGGTTGTAAAATAAAAAAATCACGCCGTCCACATCTTGCGGAACAATGAAACGACCG
>DAOTYX010000179.1:0-4361 GCA_034434635.1 Anaerolineae bacterium
GGCCACCCGCCAGCCCTCTACGCCTGCGGCCCGGAGAGGATGCTCGTCACGCTGCTGCGGCTGTGCCAGGATCAAGGGTTGGTCGGGCAGTTCAGCGTCGAGCGGTACATGAAGTGCGGCTTCGGCATCTGTGGGCAGTGCGCGCTGGACGGGCTGCTGGTCTGCCTGGATGGGCCTGTGCTGACCGTCGAGCAGTTGTCCGGCAGGCGCGACTTCGGCCACTCCCGCCGCAGCGCCACAGGGGAGCGGGTGGCGATATGACGCACAAACCCGAACTCCGACAGAGGCTCTGCACCCTGCGGGAGTGCATGTCCGCCGAGGAGGTGACCGCGGCCTCGATCGCGCTGTGCCGTCGCCTGGCCGCCTGGCCGCCGCTGCTTCAGGCGCACACGGTGCTGGCCTACCTGGCCTTCCGCAACGAGCCCGACCTGAGCCACCTGTTCACCCTCCGACCCGACCTGCAGTGGGTGGTGCCACGGATCGCTCCGGGGCGGCGGCTGTTGCTCCATCCGTATGACCCGGCGCGGCTGGTGCGCCACCGTTTCGGCATGCTGGAACCCTCCGCCGACCTGCCGCTGGTGGACCCGGCCACGCTGGACGTGGTGTTGGTGCCCGGGGTGGCCTTCGATCGGCAGGGCGGACGGTTGGGCTTCGGCGGTGGGTACTACGACCGTTTCCTGCCCACCACGCCCGCCCTGCGCGTGGGGATCGCTTTCGACCCCTGCGTCGTGGAGGAGTTGCCCTGCGAACCGCAGGATCAACGCGTGGATTGGGTGGTCACACCGACGGAGGAGATCCGCTGTTCGCGGCAGGGTCTGTCTCAAAACCGTCGGGAGCCAGTGGCCGTAGATTTGTAGGACAACTGCGAGCAGTTGTCCTACAAAGCGGCCAGCCCGACAAAATTGGGACACACCCTTCGTGGCATGCTTCCTTGACAGGACTGGCCATTGCACTATAATACAAGGCCGCGTGTTCCCACGCGGCATAGTCTATCGTCAGGAGCAAGATCATGCCACCTGTCCCGAAGCACCGCACCTCGCATGGCCGCCATCGTCGGCGCGCCAGCCACAACGCGCTGCACCTGCCGCACCTGGTGCTGTGCCCGCGCTGCCACAAGCCGACGCTGCCGCATCGGGCATGCCCGGAATGCGGTTACTATCGCGATATGCTGGTCGTGCCGGAGAAGAAAGAGGCGAAGAAAAAGTAGTCTACCACAGGGGTGGCAGACAGGCACCAGGACAATGGGGCAGAACCTTCTTGCGCTTCAGTTCCCCGGCCAGGGTTCCCAGGCCGTGGGGATGGGCAAGGCGTTGGCGACCACTTCGCCAGCGGCAGCAAGGCTTTTTGCCCAGGCGGATGAGATCCTCGGCTTTCCCCTCTCCCGTATCTGCTTCGAAGGCCCCCAGGACGCCCTCGACGACACCATCAACACCCAACCGGCGCTGCTGGTCACCAGCGTCGCGGCGTTTTACGCCCTGCAGGAGCGGCTCGATCAGCCGCTGGCCTTCGTCGCCGGCCACAGCCTGGGCGAGTTCAGTGCCCTGGTCGCCTGCGGCGCGCTCCCGTTCGAGGTCGCCCTGCGCCTGGTGCGGGAACGAGGCCGGCTGATGAAAGAGGCCGCCGGGCAACAACCCGGCGGTATGGCAGCCGTCCTGGGCCTGGACACAGAGACCATCGAGGCGACCTGCGCCCAGGCAGCCGCTACCACCGGCGGCGTGCTGGTGGTGGCCAACGACAACTGCCCCGGCCAGACGGTCATCTCCGGCGATGAGCAGACGCTGGCCGTGGGGATGCGGGAACTGCTCGCTGCCGGCGCGCGACGGGTGGTACGGCTGGCAGTAAGCATCCCCGCCCACTCCCCCCTGATGGCTGCCGCTGCCGACGCTTTCCGCAGAGCGCTGCATGCAGTGCCCCTCAACCGCCCCACTGTGCCCCTGGTGAGCAACAGCACCACCGCCCCACTGGACGACCCGCAGACCATCCGCGAGGCCCTGGCCCGCCAACTCACCGCCCCTGTCCGTTGGAGCCAATCGGTGCGTTGGATGATCGCGCAGGGCGTGCGCCGCTTCGTCGAGGTCGGCCCCAACAGCGTGCTGACCGGCCTGCTGAAACGGATTGATGGTTCGGTGGAGGCGTTGTCCACGGCGCAGGTGCTTGGCAGCGAGGTATGAGCGTTGAACAGACCTCTTGAGGACAGGGTTGCCATCGTCACCGGCGGGTCGCGCGGCATTGGCCGGGCCATCGCCACGGAACTGGCCCGCCGCGGGGCCGCCGTGGTGGTCAACTACCGTCAGGATGGAGAGGCAGCAGCCGCCGTCGTGGCCGAGATCGAGAGCGCCGGCGGCCGCGCTGTGGGCTTCCAGGCCGACGTCTCCGAATTGACTCAGGCTCAGGCGCTGGTGGAGGCCGCGATTCAGACCTACGGGCGGCTCGACATTCTGGTCAACAACGCCGGCACCACCCGCGACCAGGTCATCCTGATGATGAGCGAGGAGGACTGGGACACGGTCATCCGGGTGAACCTCAAGAGCCTGTACAACACCTGCAAAGCGGCCGCGCGGCCAATGGTCCGCCAGCGTTCCGGCCGCATCATCAACATCACCTCGGTGGTCGGCATCGCCGGGCAGGGCGGGCAGACCAACTACGCCGCGGCGAAGGCTGGCGTCATCGGCTTCACCAAGAGCCTGGCAAAGGAACTGGGGCCGCGCGGCATCACCGTCAACGCCGTTGCCCCTGGCCTGATCCCCACCGACCTGACCGCCAACCTGCCGGAGGAACTGCGCCAGAAGGCCATCGAGCAGACCCCGCTCCGGCGATTGGGCCGCGCCGAGGAGATCGCCTGGGCCGTGGCCTTCCTGGCCAGCGACGAAGCCGCCTTCATCACCGGCGTCACACTGCCGGTGGACGGTGGACTGGTGATGTCGGGATAGAAAGAGAGAGAGGGATGGAAGAAGGTCCAACGATCGGCAAGATCACGATTGACCCTGGCGTGCTGGAGACGATCGCCCGGCTGACCGCACTGGCCGTGCCTGGCGTGGTTCGCCTGACACCACCAGGGGGCCTGCAGCGGCTGCTCAAGAAAGAGAACGGCGTCGAGATCGTGATAGAGGGTGACAGCGTGCGCGTGGATCTGTACGTCGTGGCGGCGGCAGGGAAGAACCTGCTGGTACTGGGCCGCCAGGTACAGTCGGAGGTCACCCGCGCCATCCACGACATCGTGGGCATGCGCGTCGAGGCGGTCAACGTTCACGTCGAGGACGTCGCTCCGGAACCCAACCCCTGATCCAGGACAAAACGCGTCGTGAAGGCCCATCGTCACCACGCCCGCGCCGTCGCCCTGCAGGCCCTGTATGAGATTGACTGTGCCGGCCATCCGGCTGGCCTGGTGCTGCAGGAGCGATTGAATGACTCCCCCCTTCCTCCCGCCGCTGCCGAATTCGCCCGCCAGGTGGTCACGGGGGTGCTGGACTCGCAAGCCACTCTTGACCGCTTCATCCAGGAGCATGCCCCGGAGTGGCCGGTTGAGCAGATGGCGTACATTGACCGCAATATTCTGCGCATCGCCATCTTCGAGTTCGCCGTGGCGGAGAGCGCGCCGCTGAAAGTGGCGATCAACGAGGCCGTGGAACTGGCCAAGACCTTCGGTTCGGACAGCAGCCCCCGTTTCGTCAACGGCGTACTGGGAGCCCTGGTTCCGCTCAAAGACGAGATCGCCCGCGCCGTGCGCGCCGCACGGCAGGGTTCAGCACAGAGACAACCTGATTTTCAACAAGAATAAGGAGAAGCAGACCCATGGCCAAGCGCGTCATCATCATGGGGGCTGCGGGGCGCGACTTCCACAACTTCAACGTCGCCTTCCGCGACACCCCCGAGGTCGAGGTGGTTGCCTTTACCGCCACGCAGATTCCCAACATCGCCGGGCGTAAGTATCCGCCGGAACTGGCCGGCAGCCGTTACCCCAACGGCATCCCCATCTATCCGGAATCGGAACTGAACGACCTCATCCGCCGCACCCAGGCGGATGAGGTGATTTTCGCCTACTCTGACGTTTCCCACTCCTACGTGATGCACAAGGCTTCACAGGTGTTGGCTGCTGGCGCCGACTTCCGGCTGATGGGCACCGCCGCCACCTGCCTGCGCAGCAGCAAGCCGGTGGTGGCCATCTGCGCCGTGCGCACCGGCTCGGGCAAGAGCCAGACCACGCGTCACGTCAGCGACATCTTGCAGCGCATGGGCCGGAAACCCGTGGTCGTGCGCCACCCCATGCCCTACGGCGACCTGGCGGCCCAGGCGGTGCAGCGCTTCGCCACCTACGCCGACCTGGATCACCACAAGTGCACCATCGAGGAGCGCGAGGAGTA
>DAOTYX010000180.1:0-26908 GCA_034434635.1 Anaerolineae bacterium
GGCGTCGCCATCGGCACCAACACCGCCTCAACCACTTCCTTCTCCAGCAGCCGCTTCAGCAGGCCACGCAGTGCTGCCTGGGGATCATTGTTCTCGACAGGGATGACAGATCTCATTGCCTCTCACCTCGCTTATCGCTCATTGTTCATCGCTTATCGCCTATCGCATACGCCGATGCCGATACGGCACGAACGATACGCGCTGTGCGACAAGCCGCTACACCGCCCACTCCTGCCGAAGCGGATTGGGACCCTTGGCCTTGAGCGCCTCGACCATTTCCTTGACCGTGTCGGCAAAGCGCTGCCCCTCAGAGGCGGAAATCCAGCGCAGCCAGACGCGGTCCTCATCCAATCCCGCCTGCTTGAGGATCTCCTTCAGTGCGACAACGCGTCTGCGGGCCTTGTAGTTGCCGGATTGGTAGTGACAGTCACCAGGATGGCAGCCGCCGATGAACACCCCATCCGCCCCGTCCAGCAGCGCCTTGAGCACATAGGTGGGGTCTACCGACCCCGAGCACATCAGGCGGATGATGCGCACATTCGGCGGATACTGGATGCGCGACGTGCCAGCCAGGTCGGCCCCAGTGTACGTGCACCAGTTGCACAGGAAGGCGACGATCTTGGGTTCAAAGTCTGTGGACTCCATGCTTGTCTCCTAAGGGTGTTTCAAGGTTTCAGGTTTCAAGGTTTCAGGTTCCAGGTTGCAAACTGCAGATTGCGAACCTGAAACCATTTACTCTACCAGAGCCTCCACCTGAGCCAGAACCTGATCCGGTGTGAAGTGTTGCAGGCGGATCGCCTTGGAAGGGCAGGTGACGGCGCAGGCGCCACAACCCTTGCACAACACCGCGTTCACCCGCGAGACGCCCCACAGCAGGTCCAGACTGGGCGCGCCAAAAGGGCAAACCTGCACACACATCCCACAGCCGGCGCACAGTTCAGGGTCCACAATCGCGGTCTCCGAGCCCACCGGCACGGTGCCGCGGATAAGCGGAATGAGCGCCGAGGAGGCTGCGGCTTTGGCCTGGGCTACCGTGTCGGGGATGTCCTTGGGCCCTTGACAGCAACCGGCCAGGAAAACCCCGTCCATCGCCGTATCCACCGGCCCCAGTTTGGGATGGGCCTCCAGGAAAAAGCCGTCGGCGGAACGGGGCACTTTGAGCAGTGCGGCGATGTCGCCAGTGTCCTCGCGTGGTTCCATCCCCACCGCTAACACCACCAGGTCAGCCTCGTGCTCCAGTGTACGCCCCAGCAGGGTATCCTCGACCCGCAGCACCACCCTCTCGCCGCGCCGGTACACCTCGGAGACATTACCGCGCTGATAGCGCACCCCGGCGCGCCGCGCCTCGTCGAACGACTCCTCGCCACGCTTGCCGAAAGTCCGCACATCCATGTAGAACACCGTCACCCGCGCGTCAGGCAGCGCCTTGCGCAACAGTTGGGCCTGCTTGGCGCAGACCTGACAGCAGACGCGCGAGCAGTAGGGATGGCCCAGCTGCACGTCGCGCGAGCCGACGCACTTGATGAAGGCGATGTCCCGCGGCGCCTTCCCCTCTACCGCCAGATCGCCCGCCGCCAAACGCCGCTCCATCTCCACCGTCGTCACCACCTGCGGGTAACGGCCATAGCCAAACTCCGGCTTGCCGTGGGGGTCGAACGGGTTGTAGCCAGTGGCGATGATGATCGCGCCGGCCTGGATGGTTTCAGGGTTTCTGGTTTCAGGTTTCAGGGTTCCAGGTTCCAAGTGGTCATTCGGAGAACTTGAAACCTTCACTTCGAAGTTCCCCACATACCCGCTCACCTCCGTCACCAGGCTATTGAGCAGAACGGTGACGTTGGGATGAGACTGAACGCGCTCGATCAACGGTTCCAGCCACTCCCCTGCCGGCTCCAGGTCAGGGAAGGTGCGGTACAGGTCAGCCACGCGGCCGCCCAGCCGGTCGCTCTTCTCAACCAGGTAGGCCGGGAAACCCGCGTCGGCTACATCCAACGCGGCGATCATCCCTGCTATCCCGCCGCCGATGACGACCACCCCCGGTGTGACTCCCACCTGACGCTCCTCCAGCGGCTCCAGGCGGGCCGCCTTAGCCACGGCCGAAGCGACCAGGGCTTTGGCCTTGAGCGTCGCCGACGCGCGGTCCCGATGCACCCAGGAGCACTGCTCGCGGATGTTGGCCATCTCCAGCCGATAGCGGTTGACGCCGCCCCTTTCCGCTGCCCCGCGGAACGTCGGTTCATGCATGCGCGGGGAACAGGAGGCCACCACAACCCGGTTCAATCCCAGCGCTTTGCTGTCTTCCTTGATGAGAGCCTGGCCCGGTTCAGAGCACATATAGGTGTAGTGGCGGGCGACGACCACCCCTGGCAGGGTTTTAGCGAATTCCACCACCGCAGCCACGTCCACCGTCGCGGCGATGTTGGTCCCGCAGTGACAAATGTACACGCCGATGCGAGGTTTGGATTCCATAGTCACGTATTCCATGGTGTGGTACGTGTTGCGTGTTGCGTGTTCCGTGATACGCATCACATAACACGCAACACGTAACACGTCAAAGCGCCTGCACCACCAGTTCCATAATGTCCATTACTTTCAGCCGCTCCGACAGCCCTTGCACCTTGACCGCGTCGTCGAGCATGGCCAGGCAGAAGGGACAGGCGACGGCAAGGACTTCTGCGCCGGTCTCCGCCGCCTCGTGGACGCGCTGGAAGGCCAGTCGCTGCTCCGTGTTCGTGCCCTCAAACCACATCCGCCCACCGCCCCCCTCGCAACAGAGGCTACGCTCACGGATGCGGTCCATCTCGACGAACCTGACCCCAGGGATGGCCTGCAGCACAGCGCGCGGCTCGTCGAAGACGTGGTTCTGCTTGCCCAGGAAACAGGGGTCGTGATAGGTGACCGTCTTCTCCAGGCGCCCGGAGAAGGGCAACCTGCCCTCCTCGAGAAGTCGGGCGATCAATTGCGTATAATGCAGGACCTCGATGCCCGACAGGTTGTACTCGTTCTTCAGGGTATTGAAACAGTGCGGCGAGGTGGTGACGATCCGCCGCGCCCCGGTGCTCTCCAGGAGGGGCTTGCCTTCCTCGGTGAGCATCTCGAACAGGCCGGCCTCGCCGACGCGACGCACCTCGTTGCCACAGCAGCTCTCCTCCGTGCCCAGGCTGCCGAACTCCACCCCGGCGGCCCGCAAGGCCTGCACCAGCGCCCGCGTCGCCGGTTGCGAGCGTACGTCATAGGCGGAACTGCAGCAGGTGAACAGGAGCGTCTCGCAGCCCTCCTGAGCCGGGCGGATGTTCAACCCTTCAGCCCAGGCAGCGCGATCCTCACGGGCAAAACCCAACGGATTGCCCTGGCGAAAGATGCTCATCAAGGCATCGCCGACCGTGCCGGGGATCTTGCCGCTCTCGACCAACTGACTGCGCAGGCCGATGATCAGTTCCGCCGGCTTGACATCCTTCGGACAGCGTTGCACGCAGGTAAAACAGCACGTGCAATCCCACAGCTCCTCCATCTTGCCCGGATCGGGCAGCACATCGAGCAGGGTCTCATAGATCAGATAGCGGACATTGAGGGCGGTCGTCAGCGAGAGCGGACAGCCCCCTGTGCACTTGCCGCACTGGATGCAGCCGAAGAGGTCAAGTTTCTCCATCAATTGCTGCACGTCAACCTGCATCTGTGCCTCCTGTGAATTCATCCTGCGAACGGGCAGCCTCCGCCAGAATCGCCATTGCCGAAGCAGCGGCAGCCTTGGCCTGCGCCACAGTATCAGGGATGTCCTTGGGGCCCTGGCAGCAACCTGCCAGGAAGACCTTGGGCCGGTTGCTCTCCACCGGTCGGTACTTGGGATGCGCCTCCTGGAAGAACCCGTCGGGGGTGCGTTGCAGGCCAAGCACCTCCGCCACGGCTGCCGCATCGCCACGCGGCACCACCGCCGTCGCCAACACGACCAGGTCGGCTTCCACCTCTACGGTGCGGCGCAGAAGGGTGTCTTCAGCACGCACAACCAGCCGGTCCCCCTTCTTGTACACCTCTGACGGCTCGCCTCGGCGGTATACCACCCGCTCGTGCTTGACCCGGTCATAGAACTCCTCGTACCCTTTGCCAAAGGCCCTCACGTCCATATAGAAAACAGTGATCCGCGCCTGGGGCAGCTTATCCCGCACCAGATGAGCGTGTTTGGCCGTGTACATACAGCAGATGCGCGAACAATACGAGACTCCCGTGTGCGGGTCGCGCGAGCCAACGCAGTGGATAAAGACCACATCCCGTGGCTCCTTGCCATTGATCAGAATCTTGCCCGCCGTCGGGCCGGACGCCGAAGAGAGCCTTTCGAACTCCAGGCCGGTGATGACGTTGGGATAGACCCCATAGCCAAACTCCGGCTTGATCCGCGGGTCCATCAGGTCGAAGCCAGTGGCAACGATGATCGTCTCCACATCCACTTCCAGCAACTCATCTTCCTGATCGTAATTGATTGCCTTCGCCTCACAGAAGAACTGGCACGCCCCACAGCGGCCCAGCGCAAAATGAAGGCAGTGTTCCCGGTCAATGACTGGCACCTTAGGCACTGCCTGTGGGAAGGGAATGTAGATATTGCCCCGCCGGGCAAGTCGCGCGTCAAACTCCGACAGCAGAGGCCGCGGTGTCTTGTCCGTGATGTTCTCCAAACGGATCGCCCCGGTCGGGCAAACAAAAGCACACGCGCCGCAGGCGATACAGGCGTCGGAGAACTTGACGAACGGCGGGCCAACCTGACGGTCCACACCACGGCCGATGAAACTGATCGCGCTCTGTCCGATCAGTTCCTCGCACACCCGGACGCAGAGGCCGCACAGGTGACAGATTTCATCCCCGCGCTCGAAGCGGACCGTGGAGACGCCCAGGCTGGCAGCAACCTCCTGCACCTGCGGCACATTCGGACAGCGGGCCAGCAACAGTTCGGCCAGCATCCTGCGCCCCTTCAACACCCGCTCCGACGCTGTCTGTACCTCCATTTCCTGACGAATCGGATAGTTGCATGACGTCACCAACTGCGAACGGCCCCCCAAGGTGATCTCGACCGTACACAACCGGCATGCGCCATACGGCTCCAACGCCGGATGGTGACACAACGTTGGGATGGGAATCCTCAGCCGCCGCGCAGCCTCCAGGATCGTCGTTTCAGGCTCGACCTCGATGGTCTGCCCATCAATTGTCACACGAACCATGCCCACCTCCAGGCATCTCCCTCTACTGCACCTGCACAGCCGAGAACTTACAGGTATCCAGACATATGCCACAGCGAATGCACAGTTCCTGGTCAATGACGTGAGCCGCCTTCTTCTGGCCAGAGATGGCCTGTTGCGGGCACTGAAGCGCGCAGGCACCACAGCCCGTGCAGGCCTCAGGATTGATACGGTAGTGGATCAGTGCCTTGCACACGCCGGCAGGACAGCGATGGTCATGGATATGCGCCTCGTACTCGTCACGGAAGTAGCGAATGGTGGAGAGCACAGGATTGGCCGCCGTCTGACCCAGGCCGCAGAGGGAGAAGCCGCGCAACAACTCGCCCAACTCCTCCAACAGCGCGATGTCATCAGGGCGACCCTGCCCGTCGCAGATGCGATTGAGCACCTCCAGGCTGCGCGCAATACCTTCCCGACACGGGGTGCACTTGCCGCACGATTCCTCACGCAGGAAGTTCAGGAAATAGCGGGCCAAATCCACCATGCAGGTACGGTCATCCATCACGATCATGCCGCCGGAGCCCATCATCGAACCGACTCTGGTCAACTCATCGAAGCCAACCGGGATGTCGAGCAGGCTCTCCGGGATGCAGCCGCCTGACGGCCCGCCGGTCTGCACCGCCTTGAACGCCCGACCGCCCGGAATCCCCCCACCGATGTCGAAAATGATCTGGCGCAGGGTGATCCCCATCGGCACTTCTACCAGGCCCGTATTGTTGACCTTGCCGACCAGGGAGAAGACCTTGGTGCCCTTGCTGCCATCGGTGCCGATGCCAGCAAACCACTCCCAGCCCCTGTTGATGATATGAGGCACATTGGCCCACGTCTCAACATTGTTCAGACAGCTCGGCTTATCCCAAAGTCCCCGTTCCACCGACCGAACGTACTTGGCCCTCGGCTCGCCCACATCTCCTTCAAGAGAGCGCATCAGGGCACTGGACTCACCGCAGACGAAGGCACCGCCGCCGCGGGCGATGTGGATGTCGAAGTCAAATCCTGAGCCGAGGATGTTTTCCCCGAGCAAACCATACCGTCGCATCGCTTCCATCGCCAGGGAGATGTTGGTCACCGCCAGAGGGTACTCGTGACGGATGTAGATGTAACCCGTGTGGCTACCGACAGCATAGGCGCCGATGACCATGCCCTCCAGGACGAGGTGGGGGTTCCCCTCCAGCGTGCTTCGGTTCATGTACGCGCCGGGGTCGCCCTCGTCGGCGTTGCAGATGACGTACTTCGGCTCGCCTGGAGCCTGGCGGCAACTCTCCCATTTGCGCCCGGTGGGAAAGCCCGCCCCTCCCCGGCCACGCAACCCTGACTTCTTGATAACCTCAATGATCTCCTCCGGCTGCATCGTGTACAAAGCCTTAGCCAGAGCGCTGTATCCGCCGTAACTGATGTAGTCCTCGATGCGGGTCGGGTCAATGAGGCCGTTATGACTCAGGATGAGCCGTCTCTGCAGATTGTAGAAGGGGATATCACGCTCGCAGATGATCTTCTCCCCTGTCTGAGGGTGCGTGTACAGCAGCCGCTCCAGGACATTCCCCTGGGCAACCGTCTCCCGCACCACATCCGGCACATCTTCAGGCTTGACGCGCTGGTAGAAGATCCCTTGGGGATGGATCACCACCACCGCTCCACGTTCGCAGAAGCCGTGGCAGCCCGTCGTGCGGATATCCACTTGTTCCGCCATGCCCTGCCGGGCCAACTCCTCGCGAAAAGCATCAATCACCGCCTGACTGCCACAGGCCAGGCAGCCGGTGCCGCCGCAAATAGTCACGCAAGGCTTCTCGGGGACCCGGGCGGCGACCAATGCCTCACGCAGGCGCTCCAGGTCCTGCGGGCTCTGCAGCCTCTCAACCGAAACGCCCTCTTGTTGTGCTAGCGTCTTCGCCATATGGCTATTCCTGTCCTGACGAACGGAGCTTGTTGACCAACCGCACCGCCTTGGCAGCCGTCATCTGACCATGATATTCTCCATCTGCCACCACGATCGGTCCCAGGGCACATGCTCCCAGGCAGTTCACCGTCTCCAGGGTGAACTGCAACTGTTCATCGGTCTCGCCAGCGCGGATGCCCAGTTCCTGTTCCAACGAGCGAATCACTCGCACGGCCCCCCGCACATGGCAGGCTGTGCCCGTGCACACGCAGAGGTGGTGCTTGCCACGCGGCTGCAGGCTGAAAGCCCGGTAGAACGTGGCTAACCGATACACCTTCGACACGGGGATATCCAGGCGCCTGGCCACATAACGAAGCGCTTCTTCTGGAAGGTAGCCGGCCTCGTCCTGGAGGTCTTGTAGAATGGCGATGATCGCTGCCGGGTCGCAACTGTGACGCTCCAGAATGCTCTCAATCACGGCCTCGTGCGTCCCCGCATCCACCAGCGTGCTTGCCGACATAGGCTACTCCTTCTCCTCCGCCAAAGCCTCGATATAGGCGGCATTGCGCACGATGCAGTTTTCCGTACAAACCCCGCAGCCGGTGCATTTGTTCTCATCCACACTGCGGGCCTTCTTGCGTATCCTGACGCGAAACCGACCTTCTTCCTCCTGAATCCACTCCACCTCGGAGAAAGTCAGCAACTCGATGTTGGGATGCTGACCGATCTCGACCATACGTGGAGTCAGGATACATGAGGAGCAGTCCAGCGTCGGAAACGTCTTGTCGAGCTGGGACATGCGTCCGCCAACAGCCGGCTCGCGCTCCACCACGTACACCTTGAACCCGGCGTTGGCGATGTCCAACGCTGCCTGAATGCCGGCAATGCCGGCGCCAATGACCAAAGCCGCTGGTTTATCTGCCATATCCCACCACCGCATCGAGCATATCGTACACCCGCCCCGTGGCGAAGCCGATCTGCTGGCTGGCCTTGTTCGGGCAGACCATCGCGCAGACGCCGCAGCCCTGGCAGAGGAATTCGAGCACCTCGGCATAGAGGGCGCCTGGCTCCAGCACCCGCGCCCCGTAGGGACAGGCCTCCACGCACAGGCCGCAGGCCGAGCAGAGACGGGTGTTGACCCGCGCGACCGTCCGAGGCGCCTCCACCTGCCCCCGTGCCAGCAGACTGACGGCGCGCATCGCCGCGCCCTGGGCCATGGCGATCGTCTCATCCACACCGCGCGGCGAGTGCGCCAGGCCACAGACAAAAATGCCGCGCCGGGTGAAGTCCAGCGGCCGCATCTTGGGGTGCTCCTCGCGGAAGAAGCCGTTGCTGTCCAGCGGCACGCCCAGCGCCTCGGCCAGCGGCCCGTTATCGTTGGGGGCGATGCCGACGCTGAGCACCAGCAGGTCCGCCGGCAAGACCACCTCCCGGCCCGCGATCGGCTCGGTGACACGGACCTCGAGGCAGGCTTCAGCTTGTAGGGTTTCAGGTTTCAGGGTTTCAGGTTTCAGGTTAGAGGTTGGGGGTTCTTCCAACCTGAAACCTGAAACATGAGAACCTGAAACCTTCGGCTTGTGCTCCAGATCGTAGCGTAGAAAGACAACGCCCGCCTCACGCGCCTGACGGTAGAGGTCCTCGCGGAAGCCGTAGGTGCGCATCTCGCGATAGAGGATCGTCACCTGCGTCTGCGGGTTGCGTTTCTTGAGCGCCAGCGCGTTGAGTACCGCCTTGGTGCAACAGACGCGGCTACAGTACGGCCGGTCCGGTTCACGGGAGCCCACGCACTGGATCATGACGACGCGGGATGGCAGGTTGGGAGTTGGTAGATTGGGAGTTGGTGGATTGGGAGTTGGTAAATTGGGAGTTGGTAAATTGGGAGTTGGTAGATTGGGAGTTGGTAAATTGGGAGTTGGTGGATTGGAGGCATCGGCCACCTTACCCGTTTCCCAATTTACCAACCTACCAGTTTCCCAATTTACCAACCTACCAGTTTCCCAATCTACCAACATCCCCTCCAACTCCCGCTGCGTCACTACCCGTGGGTCCTGGCCGTACAGGTACTCCGTCGGCACCACGGGTTGGCCGCCGGTGGCGACAATGACCGCGCCATATTCCTCGTCCTCCATCACGCCATCGGCGGAACGTAGCGTCGCGTAGAAATGGCCCAATCGTCCGGTCACCCTCTCGACCGTGGTGTTCAGGTGGACACGGACCCCCGGTGCGCTGCTCAGCCGTTCGATGAGGTCGGCCAGCACGCGCTGCGGGTCGCCCCCACCAGCCACGATACGCAGGTGATGCAACTGCCCGCCCAGGCGATCCGACTGTTCCACCAGGTCCGCCGGATACCCCAGGTCGCTCAACGTGAGCGCGGCGGTCATGCCGGCCAGCCCGCCGCCGATCACCAGCACGCGGCGGCTCAGCGGCTCGACAGGCGGGCGGAAGGGCTCACGCCGCAGCACACCGGCGACCCCCATCTCCACCAGGCTCTGCGCCTTGCGCGTGGCCGCGCGGCCGTTGTCACCGTGCGCCCAGGCGACCTCGCCGCGCAGGTTGACCAATTCCAGCAGGTTGGCATTGAGGCCAGCCGATTCGACCATCTCCCGGAAGGCTCCCTGCAGCCGCAGGGCGGTGCAGCCGGCCAGGACGACGCGGTTGAGGTTCGCCTCACGAGCCGCGGCAGCCATCGCGGCCAACCCCTCCCGGCTGCACGCTTCCGTCACCACCTGCACCAGAGCCACATCGCGCAGGCCGCGGGCGTGCTCCGCCACGGCCTCCACGTCCACCGTCGCCGTCACCTCCGGGCAGGCGCAGAGGAAGACGCCCACGCGCGGGCGCTCCCAGGAGACATCCCGCTCTTCGCCGGGGGCCGTGGCCGTTCGCTCCGCAGAGGCCACGTGCAGCAGGCGAGCGGCGTTGGCCGCTGCCGCCGAAGCCTCCACCACCGTCTCGGGGATGTCCTTCGGCTCGCGGAAGGAGCCGCCCAGAAGGACACCAGGGCGGGAGGATTGATCGGGGGCAAAGGGGTCCGTGACGCCGAAGCCGTACTCGTTCAGGCTCACGCCCAGACCGCGGCCCAACTCCTGCACCCCCTGCGGCGCGCCGAAGCCCACCGCCAGCACCACCATATCGAACTCCTCCTCGCTCACCTTCCCGTCCTCGGCCACGAAGTTCACCAGCAGGTTGCGGTTCTGCCGCTGGTGAAGCGAGGAGACCATGCTGCGGCGGTAGGAGACCCCAGGCAATGCCTCGACCTCCGCAAAGTAGGCGTCGAAGTCCTTGCCGTGGGCACGGATGTCCATATAGAAAACCACGATCTCCAGATCCGGCTGCAGCCGCTTGGCCACTTTGACCTGCTTGGCGGTGTACATGCAGCAGGCGGAGGAGCAGTATCCCTTGCCGATGGACATATCGCGCGAGCCGACGCAGTGGATGAAGGCGATGCGGCGCGGGGCGCGGCCGTCGGATGGGCGGCGGATGCGCGCGCCGGTGGAGCCGGCAATGCTGACCATGCGCTCGAACTGCAGGCTGTTCAGCACGTTGTCGTACCGCCCGAAGCCGAACTCTCCCTTCAGCCGTGCGTCGAACGGCGCGAAGCCGGGGCTGAGGATCACCGCCCCAATGCTCAGCGTCTCCTCCGAAGGCGCCATGTCGAGGTCCACCGCTCCAGTCGGACAGGCGGCCACGCACTGCCCGCAACGCGTGCAGATCGCCATATCAATCACATAGGCATCGGGGATGGCACGCAGCGGGGGACGGTAGATCGCCTTCTGGGGGGACAGGTCCCCCTCATACGGGTCAGGCCGCTCCACCGGGCAGACCTGGGCGCAGAGGCCGCAGTTGTTGCAGCGCTCCACAGAGACATAGCGCGGCTTGTGACGCACGCGGACGGTGAACGCCCCCGGCTCCCCATCCAGGCTCACCACTTCGGCATAGGGAAGCAAGGTGATATTGGGATGGAGGTCGCACTCGATCGTTGGACAATAGGCCGCCCGCCCCGGCAGCATATGACAGATGCCACAGGAATCGGTCGGGAAGGTGCGGTCCAGCAGATGCATCGAGCCGCCGATGCCAGGGGCGGTGTCAAGGAGATGCACCTTGTATCCCGCCTCGGCCAGCAGCAGCGCCGACTGCATTCCCCCAATACCTGCGCCGACGATCAGGACCGCGTCGCTGGGTTGAGATTGGGCACTGTTTTTGGTCATAGGTTTACCTGACTCCGAAGATCGAAGCGACAGCCCTGCTCAGCCGAGCAGGCCGCGTTGTCGAAGGACCGGCCGGGGGTCAATGCCGTGGCGGCCCCACAGTTTCGCCGTCACGGGCAGGCCCAGCGCCAGGGCCAGCAGTTCCGTGAAATAGAGCGCGGGCACCTTGTCCGCCTGAGCCTGACGGGTATCCAGGTTGATCTGGCACATACCGCAGGCGCAGGCGATGACGTCGGCGCCGGCCTCACGGGCCGCCTCCGCCAGACGGGTAGATAGGCTGATGACCACATCGGCGCGACTGAGCGCCAGGCTGGCCCCGCAACAGTCCACCTTGTATGACCAGTCCACCGCCACTCCGCCCACCGCTTCCACCAGACGATCCATGCGCATCGGGTTCTCCGGGTCGTCCCAGCCGGTGAACTCCTGCGGGCGCACCAGGACGCAGCCGTAGTAAGAGGCGACGCGCAGCCCTTCCAGCGGGCGAGAGACGCGCTGGGAGATGAGCGTCAGCATCTCGGGCTCGCTGAGCACCTCCAGCAGGTGGCGCGGACGACCCTGGCCGGTGTAGGTCACACCCAGCATCTGCTCCATCTCCCGCCGCCATGCCTCATCCTCACGGAAACGCAGGTCGGCGAAGAGGACGTGCTGATAGCAGGCCGGACAGGGCGCGACGATGTCCAACCCCTCCTTCTGCGCCAGGGCCACGTTCCGCCCCGGCAGACGCAGGGAGAGTTCGTGGTCCAGGTTGTGGGCAGCAGAGGCCCCACAGCAGTTCCAGTCCTCCAGTTCGACCAGCTCGATGCCCAGCGCCTCGCAGACCGCATCCGTGGAGAGGCCAAACTCTATCGCCGTGGTGCCGACGGTGCAGCCGGGGTAGTAGGAGTATCTCATCTTTGCACCTCCGCCGGGCGGCTCTCCTGCGTGCCGTAGAGACGGCGCACCTGCGCCAACCCGCGCACCCGCTCCGGCAGCGTCAGAATCTTTCCCTTCACCAGGAGGGTCAAGGCGACCTTGATGTCAGCCATCAGGTCGCTGCCCAGCGGGCTGCGCAGTTTGTACTCCGCCAGCATGGACAACTCGTGCACGCGACCCCACAAACGGATGCTGTCCAGAAATGACCGGTGCAGGGCGTAGACCGCTGGCAGGGGCTTGTACCCGCCCTCCAGCGCCATATAGCGCAGCGTATCGAACATCGGAGCGAGACGGATATGATTGGGGCAGCGCGTGCCACAGGTCTCGCAACCCACGCATAGCCAGATCGCCGAACTGGACAGCACGGCATCTTTCTGGCCCAACTGGATCAGGCGGATCACCTGCGCCGGCGTGTAGTCCATCACGTTGGCCACCGGGCAACCGGCGGAGCACTTCTGGCAGAAGTAGCAGCGCAGGATCGGCTCGCCGCTGCGCTGCTGGACCGCGAGGCTGAAGCCCGGGTCCGGTCGGTCAAGGGTTGTCATCAGGCCTCCTTTCATCAGAACTCGCCGGTGTGGTCCACCAGCCGCAGCGACAGGATCGCCATATCGAGCGTCTCGCCGCTGCTGGTGATGAAGTAGTCACGCAATGTGGCGACTTGCTGGAAGCCCAGTTCGAGAAAGGCGTTGATCACCTGCGGCTGTGTGGTCACGATCTCGCCATAGATCTGCTGCAGGCCCAACCGGCGGGCAATCTCGATCAGGCTCTGCATCATGAGCATGCCAATGCCCCGGCGACGGTACTCGTGGTCGAGGAAGATGCGCGCCCAGGCCAGGTGGCTGTGGTGGTGCTCGCCGAAGTGCAGCGTGGCATCCCCCACCAGCAGGTCGCCCGCGAAGGCGACCAGCGGGAAGACCCGCCGCAGGTCCAGGTTGTCCACCCAACTCTCGACCACCTTCGGGTCCCCTGCGTCACTGCGGAACCATTCCAGGTCCTCGCGCGAGGCGCGGGCGAACAACCCCACCAGCGCCTGCTTGTCCGCTTTCGTCAGGGGACGCAACAGCAGACGCGTGCCGTCCGGCAGGGTCTTCACCTTCCGATAATGGGCCAATTGATCCCAGACGTCATTCATCTAGACCTCCTCACAACGGCTCGGATGCCAGGCACCTAACCACTCAGGACATCGGCCATGGCCAGGAACTGCTGCGGCTCCCAGTTGTGGACGCGACTGGCCTTGTTGGGACAGGCCACCACGCACGCGCCACAGGTCTGACAGAGCGCGGCGTTGACCGTGGCGATCTGGCGCACCGGATGGATCTCCCGCGCGCCGTAGGGGCAGGCGGCGACGCAGGCGCCGCAGGCGGAGCACAACTCCTCCACCACATAGGCCACCGTCGGCTCCTGCACCATGCGCTCCTGGGAGAACAACTGCAGCACCTTCGCCGCTGCGCCGCTGCCCTGGGCCACCGCTTCCGGGATGTCCTTGGGCCCCTGCCCGGCCCCCGCCAGGAAGATGCCGGCGGTCAGGCTCTCCACCGGCCGCAGTTTGGGGTGCGCTTCGTTGTAGAAGCCATAGGCATCTACCGTGGTATGCAGCGTCTGCGCCAGGGTGACCGCCTGCTCGCTGGGCAACATGGGCGTCGCCAGCACGACCAGGTCGGCCTCCACCTCTACCGGGCGACCCACGAGCGTGTCAGCGCCCCAGACCACCACGCGGTCGCCGCGACGGAAGATCTTGCTCACCTTGCCGCGCAGGTAGAGGACGCCGTACTCCTCCATCGCCCGCTGGACAAACTCGTCGTACCCCCTGCCGGCGGAGCGGATGTCAATGTAGAAGACGTAGGCCTGGCCCTCGGGCACGCGCTCCTTGAACATCGTCGCCTGCTTGGCTACGTACATGCAGCAGGCCTTCGAACAGTAGGAGACGCCCCGTTCCGGATCACGCGAGCCAGCGCACTGGACGAAGACGACCTCCCGCGGCACGCGCCCGTCGGAGGGGCGACGGGGCACCGCACCGTCCTTCAGCATTCCCTCAAACGTCAGACCATCGACCACATCCGCCACCAGCCCCCCGCCGTACTCCGGCAGCCGCTCCAGCGGGTAGGGGTCCCAGCCGGTAGCGACGACGATCGCGCCGACCTCCAGGGTTTCGGGTTGCAGGGTTTCAGACTTCAAGGTTTCAGGTTTCAGGTTAGTGGGAGAGGAACCTGGAACCTGAAACCTGAAACCTGAGACTTCCACTGAAAAGTTGCCCACGTACCCCTCCACCCGGCTCACCTGCGAGTTGAGCAGCACCCGGATGTTGGGGTGATGGAGGACTCGTGCCACTTTCTGCTCCACCAGGTCCGGCGCGGCGTCGAAGTTGAGATAGGTGCCGGAGAGGCGGGTCATCTTGCCGCCCAGCCGGTCCTCCCGTTCGACCAGCACCACCGGATAGCCCGTGTCGGCGATGTCCAGCGCGGCCTCCAGGCCAGCGATCCCCCCGCCGATGACCAACGCACGGCGAGTGAGCGGCAGGCTGAAGGGGATCAGTTCCTCATCCCGACGTACCTTCTCCACGATGGTGCGGACAATCTCGATCGCCTTCTCCGTCGCCTGCTGCGAATCGTGCTGATGGACCCAGGAGCACTGTTCACGGATGTTGGCGATCTCACAGCGATAAGGGTTGAGCCCCGCCGCAGCCACCGCCTGGCGGAAGGTGCGCTCGTGCATCGCCGGGGAGCAGGCGGCGACGACCACCCCGTCCAGGTGATGCTCGGCGATGGCCTGGCGGATCAACTGCTGACCGGGGTCGGAGCACATGTACTTGTAGGTTGTGGCGAAGGCAACGTTGGCGTCTCGTCCCACCACCTCGGCCACGTGCTCGACATCCACCGTGCTGGCGATGTTGATCCCGCAGTGACAGACGAACACACCGATGCGGCTCATTCGCTCCTTTGCTCTGCCAGCCCCACCAGGCTGGCCCCTGGCGAGACAGACAGTCCCTTCTCCCGCAGGAAGGCCTCGACAGCCAGCAGGAAATCCCTCAGGTATGGCTCCGTCGCCGCCAGGCCCATATGCCCCACGCGGAAGATCTTCCCCGCGAGCGCCTCCAGCCCACCGGAGACCAGGATACCGTGCTCGCGGGCCAGGTAGTCCATCAGTTCGGACACGGGGAACTCCGGACGTGCTTTCACCGCCGTGGCGATGGGGGCGGCGAACGGCTCCTCGATCAGCATCTCGAAGCCTAGCGCCTCCAGTCCGCGGCGGACCGCCCAAGCCGCCCGCCGAAAACGGCCAAAGTGCGCCTCCAGGCCGCCGGCCAGGATGCGCCGCAGGCTCACCCGCAAGGCGACGATGTTGTTGGTGGGCAGGGTGACTGGATACGGGTGCCAGGAGGACCAATCAGCAGCGTACTGTCGCCAGACGCGCAGGTTGAGATACCAGCCGTGCGACTGGTCAGCGGCACGCTCGCTGGCCTCCCACGCCCGTGGCCCGACGGAGATGAAGGCCAGTCCCGGCGGGCACTCCAGACACTTGTTCGCCACCGAGACGCAGACATCCACTCCCCACTCGTCCACCGGCAGCGGCACTCCGCCCAGCGAGGAGACCGCGTCTACGATGAGCAGGCGCCCGGCCTGACGGGTCACCTCCGCCAGTTCCTGCAGCGGGTTCAGCACCGTGGTCGCGGTCTCGTGATGGACCAGCGCCACCGCCCGCGCCTGCGGCTCGCGAGCCAGCAGGCGACGCAGGTCGTCGGGGTCGAGCGGCCGGCCCTGGGGTGCAGTGAAAGGGATGACGCGCAGCCCGTAGGCCGCGGCGATGGTCGCCAGCCGCGCCCCGAAGAAGCCGTTGTCGCCGACCACCACCGTGTCGCCGCTGAGCAACAGGCTACCCAACGCCATGTCCAGCAGCGCCGAACCCGCGCCGGGGACGATGAACAGGTCGTTCTGGGTCTGGAAGACCTGCCGGAGCAGGCCCACCGTCTCCCGATAGACCTCCATCCACTCCGCCCCATAGTGGCGAAGGGTGGGCTGGGCCATCGCGGCCAGCACCTCCTCGTCCACCTCACAGGGCCCTGGGATGAACAACCGGTAGTGCACGCTAGCCTCCCGTCATCCACCCCGCCAGCGCGGGCCGTGGGTCCACGTAGAACCCCTCCAGCCCCCAGTCCGCCTCCGGCAGGCCCAGCGCGACCGCCAGAAGTTGCGTGAAGTAGAGCACCGGGATCTCGTTCCCGCTGCTACCGCCAGGGGTGGCGCGCTGCGGGTAGTCGAGGTTGAACTGACACAGCGGGCAGGCGGTGGCGATGACCTGCGCGCCGTGCTCCCGCGCCGAGGCGACGATGTCGCGCGACATAGCGGCGGAGACCTGCGGGTCCTGGACCGTCAGGTAGGAACCGCAGCACTCGACGTTGTAGGGAAAGTCCACCGGCTCCGCCCCCAGCGCCCGCAGCAGGTCGTGGAGGATAGTGGGGGCTTCGGGGTTGTCCATCCCGATCTCGTCATAGGGGCGCAGGAGCAGACAGCCATAATACGGCGCCACACGCAGGCCGGTCAGTGGCCGGGTGACCCGTTGGGCGAGCGCCTCCCAGCCCAGATCGTCGCGCAGCAGTTCGAGCAGGTGCACGACACGCACCTGGCCGCGGTACTCCTGCTCAGTGAACCAGTTGATGCGCTCCAGCATCGCCGGGTCCCGCTGCAGGGCGGTCTGCGTGCGCTTGAGGACGTGGTAGCAGATGGCGCAGAGGGCAGCCACCCGCTCGCCAGCCTGCTCCGCCTGGTAGAGGACGCGCGTTGGGGCGATGAGGGCCATCGAGTTATCTATGGAAAGCGGGAAGGTCGCGCCGCAGCACTGCCAATCCGGCAGTTCTTCCAGTTCCATGCCCAGGGCCGCCATCACTGCCCGGCCGGAGCGGTCGTACCCCCTGGCCTTTGTCGAGAGCGTGCAACCCGGATAGTAGGGTATTGTCATAGGCCCGCCTACTTGATGTACTTCCTGAAGCCGCCCACGATCGCCAATTGGGGCAGTTCACGCACCAGTTCCGGGGGGAGGTGGTCCAGATCCATGCGCGTCGCGCCGGCGCGCAGGGAGATCTCGCGCAGCGCCTCCATCAGCCGGGGCAGGTCTACCCCCTTAGGGCAGCGGGTGACGCAGGTCAGGCAGGAGGCACAGATCCAGACCGTGCGGCTCTGCAGCACCTCCTCCATGCCCAGTTGGGCCATCCGCACTGCCTGACTGGGCAACAGGTCCATCGCGCTCGCGACAGGGCAGCCAGCACTGCACTTGCCGCACTGATTGCAGGCCAGCAGGTCCTGCCCGCTGATCTCCTCAACGTCGCGGGCCAGCCGGCCACGGATTCTGTCCACCGAGATGGTTGTGCGCATAAACCCTCTTGCTCGGGAGTCGGGTATCGGGTACCGCTTGTCGCATATCGCGATCTGCGATTCGCGATATGCGATCAGCGATTCGCGACGTCACAGCCCTGCGGCGCGCTTGGCCCCGGCGAGCGTGTTCCACATCAGCATGGCGATGGTCATCGGCCCCACCCCGCCAGGCACCGGGGTCAGGTAACCGGCGACCTCCTTGACTTCGTCGAAATCCACATCTCCAACCAGCCGAGACCCCCCCTTGGCTGTGGGGTCAGGAACGCGGTTGATACCCACGTCAATCACCGCCGCGCCCGGCTTGACCCAGTCCTTCTTCACCATCTTGGGCTGCCCTACCGCAGCGATGAGGATGTCGGCGCGACGGCAGATGGCCGGCAGGTCGCGGGAGCGGGAATGGCAGATCGTGACGGTAGCATCGCGGTGCAGGAGGAGCATGGAGACCGGCAGCCCCACGATGTTCGAGCGGCCCAGCACCACCGCCTCGGCCCCCTGGATCTCGATGCCGGAGCGCACCAGCAGTTCGATGCAGCCGGCAGGGGTGCAGGGGACGAACAGCGGCTTGCGCCCCTTCATCGCCAGCCGTCCGATGTTGATGGGGTGGAAGCCGTCCACATCCTTCTCGATGCTGATCATGCTGAGGATCTTCTCCTCGTTCAGATGCCGGGGCAGCGGCAGTTGCACCAGGATGCCGTGGACAGACGGGTCGGCGTTCAGGCGGGCGACCACCGCCTCGACCTGCTCCTGCGTGGCGTCCTCAGGCAGGTGCTCTCCCGTGGAGTTGAAGCCGCAGTCCACGCATGTCTTCTGCTTCGAGGCGACGTAGGCCTTAGAGGCGGGGTTCTCGCCCACCAGGACTGTCGCCAGGCCAGGTGTGACCCCCTTCGCCTTCAGGCTGGCAACCTCGGCGCGAATCTCTTCATAAATCTGCCCGGCGATGGCCTTGCCATCAATCAGTTGAGCGGTCATGACGCTACCTCCCTATATGCGTGTTCCGTGTTGCGTGTTGCGTGGTCCGTGGTCTGTCGTCTGTCGTCTGTCGTCTGCCGTCCGTGGTCTTCCTCACAGCCGCAGGTAGGAATCGGTGTAGATCACCTTGTTGAGCAAGACCTGCACCGTCTTCCAGATCTCCACCTGCTGCGGGTCGGACATGTCCACGTCCTCCGGCTGGAGTTCCTCCATCGCCGCGACGCGGTCATAGAGTTTGACCAGCAGCCGGCCCAGCGGCGTGCTCTCGTCCCGCTGCTCGACGATGCGGATGAACTCCATCAGGTCACGGTCCAGCGGGTCGGCGATGACCATGTCAATGCCGGCGCCCATCAGCATGACCATGTAGGTGCGGTTGAGCAGCGGGCGCATCTCCGCCGGGACAGCGTTGGAGACGTTGGAGAGGCCACCGTTGGTCAGCGGGGCGGGGTCCCAGGCGTACTTGAGCGTGCGCACCGCTTCGATGCACTCCGGGCAGTACTCCTGGCAGCCGGAGACGGTCAGCACCAGCGGGTCAATGATCAGGTCGCTGATGGGGAAGTCAATCTCCACCATGCGCGGGATGAGCGCCTCCAGGGCGATGTTGACCCTCTCGTCCGACTTGACGGGGATCATCCCCTCGCCCATCGTCAGGGCGATGAGGCGGG
Source organism: Anaerolineae bacterium (assembly GCA_034434635.1). Classification (GTDB taxonomy): domain Bacteria; phylum Chloroflexota; class Anaerolineae; order B4-G1; family DUEL01; genus DAOTYX01. The sequence continues at coordinate 19,216 of DAOTYX010000180.1, forward strand.
TGTTGTACTTCTTCGCCACCAGGGGCACCTTCTCCAGCCGTTCCGGAGCGGCGGAGGTGGAGTTGATGATGGGCTGCGCCTTGGAGACCACCTCACAGGCCGCCTCGATAGCGGCCAGGTTGGTCGTGTCGAAACACAGCGGGACGTCCACCACCTTCTCGACGACTTCCACCAGCCAGGGCAGGATCTCGTGCCCCTGCTTCTTTTGCGGGCCGATGTTCAGGTCAACCGCGCTGGCCCCCGCCTCCACCAGCCGCACCGCCAGGTCCTGGAAGAACTTTGCGTCCCGGTTGGCCAGGGCATCCTTGACCCTGGGCGAGATAATGTGAATGTTCTCACCGATAATGTACATGGCTCACTCCTCCTGTTGTGGCTTGCAAAGAAGTCATACGCTATGCATCGTTGAGAACCCGCCCGGCGATCTGCCGCACGGCGCGGTAGACCGGTGTATCGGCGGGGAGTTCCACCAGCGGACGGCCCGAGAACTCGAACTCGGCCATCGCGCTATCCTCCGGCACCGTGCCGATCAGTTCCAGTCCGGTGCGGGCGACCGCCTCGACCAGCGGGGGCGGCATTTCGCCCCGCACCCGGTTGACCACCAGATAGAGCCGGCCCACGCCGATGTCCAGCCCCGGCACCATCTCCGCCATGCGCTGCGCGGAGACCACGCCGCGCTGTGTGGGGTCGGTGACCAGCAACAGCGCATCCACGTCGCGGGTGGTGCGCCGGCTCAGGTGCTCCATGCCCGCCTCGTTGTCAATAACCACGTAGTCGTACTGGCTGCCCAGGCGGTCCACGATCACTCGCAGCATCTGGTTAGCGGCGCAGTAACAGCCGGGTCCTTCCGGGCGGCCCATCGCCAACAGGTCCACCCGATCCCCCTCCACCAGGGCCATCTGCACCTGGTAGTCCAGATACTCCTGCTTGCTCATCCCGCCGGGGAGGGAACCGGCCAGCGCGCCGCTGGACTGCACCAGGTCGAGCATGTCCTCGCGGATGCTGCCAATGGTCGGCCCGGCCTCCATCCCCAGCACCAGGTTGAGGTTGCTGGCCGGATCCGCATCAATGGCCAGGATAGCGCCGCCGCGTTCTTCACGCAGGTAGCGGATGATGAGTGCGGCGATGGTCGTCTTGCCGGTTCCGCCCTTGCCGGCGACGGCGATGGTCGTCATGAGACTGATCCCTCTCCATACATCTGTCCCGGCCCCAACCACTCCGGGAACCGTTCGCGTAACCTGGCCCGCATCTCGTAGCAGAGATGACAGGCATCGACATAGCCTTCATCGTGAGGCAGGTCGTACCGCTCCACCAGCGCCGTCGGCCCGCCCGCCAGCAACGGCCCGATCACCGGATGGGCATGCGGGTCATAAGTGGCCACGATCTCCGCCAGCGGTCGCTGGAAGAGATTGCCTATCACCACTCCCTGACAGGGGTGGAGGTTGCCCAGGTAGTCCACATGGACCCGCCCGGGATCATCCAGCCTCTCGTGCGGGCACTCGACGAACTCCCGCCAGGGGCGGCGGGCCAGGCCCGCGGTCAGTTTGACCGCTGCGCGGCCCTTAAACATGATCGGCCCGCTTTCCACCGCCTCACCTGGCGGTTGGGTCGGATAGCCGGGCACGCCTTGCGGCACCTCACAGATGATCGTTCCTGTGGGGATGCCCAATTGCGCGGCCGCGAACAGCGCGTTGCGGGCGTTGGCGCTCATCACCTCGCCGTAGTGAAACAGGTCGGTCGAGATCGTCAGGTCCTGCACGAGACCCGCCAGGGGGCGCAGCCACTCCAGGGCATCCTCGACGTCGGTGGCCCAGTAGTCGTTGGTCACGATGCCCACCCTGAAGCCCTTCGCCGCCGCCTCCCGCGCCGCCCAAAGCATGATCGGGTAGTAGAGGAACGGCTCGCCGCCTTCCAGATAGATCCACTCCACCGTGCCCAGTTCCCGCGCCTGACGGTAGATCTCGCGCACCTGCGCCTGGGTCATCACCCCGTGCTGCGAAGGTGCGCCCCAGACGAAACAGTGGTCGCACTCGTAGTTGCACTGGTAGGTCAGCAGCAGGTGCAGGCCGGTCAGGCTCATGTCTCCGCTCCCACAACCGACGGGAAGCGGCTGGCGTCGGTGTGCGGCAGGAAGAGCGCCGCGTTGAACTCGTCGAAGAAGGTGTTGTCGGCGGAGAGTTCCAGATAGGTCATCATCCGCGCGACCTCAGTGACGCGCTGGCGCGCCTCGCGGGAGAGCAGCGCCATGTACGCCCCACGCGCCGAGGTGTTGCCCAGGAAGTGGAAGCGGTCGTAAGGCATATCGGGCAGCATGCCGATCTGGATGGCCTTCTCGACGTTGATGTACTGACCGAAGGCCCCGCCGATGAGCACCTGGCTCACGTCGGCCAGGCTGAGCCCCACACTGCGCGCCAGGACGGAGAAGCCAGCGTAGATGGCCGCCTTGGCCCGCATCAGGTTGTCAATGTCCACTGCAGTGATCGCGATATCCTCGCCGCGGGCGGTCTCCGCCGCCCAGGCCACCACGTACTCCGCGCCGTGTTCCCCCCGGCGCACCCGCGGCGTGGGCAGTTCCAGGTTGATGTTGCCGCTCTTGTCCACCACGCCCGTCTGGGACATCTCGGCCAGCAGGGAGATGAGGCCAGAGCCGCACAGGCCCCGCGGCTTCTCATCGCCGATGACGCGGTAGGTGGCTTCGTATTCGGAGTTGATCCACACCTCTTCGATAGCCCCGGCGGTCGCGCGCATCCCGTGCACCACGCCCGCACCCTCGAAGGCCGGGCCAGCGGAGCAGGCGCAGGCGATCAGCCAGGAACAGTCGCCCATCACCATCTCGCCGTTGGTGCCGATGTCGAGGAACAGGGTCAGCGCCTGGGAGTTGCACAGCCCCGAGCCGACCACGCCAGCGGTGATGTCGCTGCCCACGTAGGAGGCGACGCCCGGCAGGCAGTCCACCGTCGCTGCCGGATGGACCGCCAGGCCGATCTCGCTGGCGCGCAACGGCGGCAGGTGGTTGACCGTGGTGACGAACGGCATCAGGCGGATAGGCTCCGGAGGGATGCCGGCGAAGAGGTGGATCATCGTGCTGTTGCCGGCCACGACCACCTTGTAGATCTCGTCGGTCGAGATGCCGCGCTCCTGAGCCACCTGACCGAGCAGGCGGTTGAGCGTCTCCAGCACCAGATGCTGCAGTTCAGCCAGACCGTCCCCCTTCGAGGCGTAGATGATGCGGGAGATGACGTCTTCCCCGCGGGCGATCTGGCCGTTGTAGTCCACCGCCTGGGCCATCACCTCGCCGCTGACCATATCCACCAGCCAGACCACGTTGCTGGTCGTGCCGATGTCAATGGCCGCAGCCCAAAGCGTGCCCAGTTGCTCACCCGGCAGCACATCCACGATGCGTGGCGGGCCCTGGGGTTGATCCCAGGTGTCCAGTTCGACCACAACGGTGACCGTCCACTCCCCCTCACGCAGGGCGCGGCCCAGGCGGGCCAGCGTCGGCAGGGAGATGCGCACGTGGCGCAGGTCGTACAGGCGGGCCAGTTCCCGCTGGAGACGGGACCAGTCATCGGTCTGGTCCTGCAGGTTGGGCGGGGGCAGGGTGACCACGTACTTGCGCAGCGGCTGGTCATAGAGGTCATACGGGAACGGCAGCTCGACCTTCGCTGCGCGTTTGCTCTCTTTCAGCCGCCGCTCGATCCGCTCCTGCGGCGGGATGGTAACGAGCAGGTCCCCCTCGACCGTGGTCTGGCAGGCCAGGGCATAGCCCGCCGCCACGTCCTGGGGTGAGAGGCGGTGCGTCGAGCGGCGGCGCACCGCCCCCTCTTCGATGATGACCGCACAGCGGCCACAGCGTCCCTGCCCGCCGCATGGCATCAGCAGGTCCAGGCCGGCCTGCCGGGCGGCGTCGCTCAACAGCGTGCCGGCGGGGACTTCCACGCTCTGTTCGGCGGGCAGGAAACGAACCTTGGGCATCGTCCTCTAGTTCGCGCGCCACAGTTTGAGGAAGCCCGGCAGGTCCACCGCCTCGCGCGGCCCCACCAGGATCTCCCAACCCGGCAGTTCCTCCTCCAGTTCGCCCATCAGCACCGCGACCGCGCCGGGAATGATGACCTTGCGATGGCTGATCTTGTCCTGGATGCTGGTGGTCTTGACCGCCTTGGCGATACGCTCGGCGTCGAACTTGCCGGCGGCCCAGGCGGTGAGCACGCTCATCCCCTCAGCGTCCGCCACCAGCAGCCAGCCAGGCAGTCCGCTGCCATCCACCTCGTTGGCCACGGAGAAGTAGGTGATAGAGAAGTTGGTGGTGACCATCAGCGGCGAGTCGGCCTTGGGCGAGTTGATCTCGTAGACCCCCGGTTGGACCTTGATCGGCTCCTGCGGGTTGGTATAGATGTTGGTGCGCAGCACCAGCAGGCTGTAGGCCAGCGCCGGGGTGAAGTGGTCGAGCACCACCAGGCCGGCGTACTTGGCGATCTGCTGCCCCGCCAGCGCCCCTTCCTCGATCACGTCCGCCGCCCCTTCGCCGGGGAAGGTGATGATGGGGTATCCCAACGGGCGGAAGTTCTTCTTGAGCGCCAGACGGCGCAGTTGGGTCGCCAGCACGAGCGAGCCAGCGGGGTCCCGTGCGCCGGGGTCAAGCACGATATCCTCCACGCCTGCGCCGACGATCTTCTCGGTCAGTTCCGCCAGCGCGTCCAGGGAGTCGGCGCGGGCAGCGACAGGCACCTTGGCCCCCTTGGCCAGCGCGGCCACCTCCTGCCAGTTCTCGGCGGTGGCGGCGTAGAGCAGCGGGCGCGTACCCTGGGCGGCGTCCAACCCCGCCTTCAGGAGCGCCGGGTCGCCAGCGATGAGGATCAGCGGGCGGTCGGTGGTCTCATGCACCGCCTTGACCGCCGCAGCGAAGGTCCCGGCATCGCCAGAGGCCGCCTCGACGGCGACGCCGTCCAGGTGCAGGCTCATGCCGACGTAGTCCACCGCATATCCCATCGCCGCCCCCACCGCCGCCTTCAGGTCGGTAACAGGGGTCGTGTCCTTCACGCGGACGAAGATGCCGGGCTGATGGTAGAAGGTCTTCTCGTGGCGGAAAAGGACGGTCTCGTTGCCTACCTCCACCTTGTGACCCGGCCCTTCGAGGGTGATCAGGCGGATGGGGGGAGCAGCGGCGGCGGCAAGTTGGGATTTGGCCTCTTCGGAGACGTAGGGGCAGGCCGCCAGTTCGGCCTGCTTGGCCGCCAGTTTCATGGCGAACGCGAGACAGGTGGGGAAACCGCACTCCTTGCAGTTGGTCTGCGGCAGGAGTTTGTAGATCTGCAATCCACTCAGTGCCATGGTAGCCTCCCTACTTTCCCATCAGCCGGCCGATGAACGCCTTCACCCGCCGCACCGTCTCCGGGTGGCGCACGACCACAATGTCGGCGCCAGCGGCGATGAGCGTGGTCGCCGTCTCCGTCTCCCACAGGAGCGCTCGCTCGCGCCAGTCGCCCCACGAGGCCGGCACCCCGTCGCCGACCTTGGCCTCCTTCTGGCGCCAGACCTCATAGCCGGGGGTGACGAGCATGGGCAGTTGGGTCATCTTGTCCCCCTGCAGGGCCGCGATGCGCAATCGCTCCATTACCGAGTAGCCGTACTCCATCCCGTATCCCAGACTGGCGGTGGTGGGGTCCATCAGGATGCGCTCCAGCGGCAGCCCCATGTCGGAGATGAGGATGTTGAGTTGCTTGGCCAGGTTGACATCCATCGCCGTGCGGCCGTTGACCAGGTGGCCGCTGGCCAGCGCGGCGGCGACGATGGTACGGTAGTTTTTCTCCTCGCACACGCCGAGCACGATTCGCTCCCCGGCGGCAGCGTCGGCAACCGCCACCAGCAGTTCGTTGTCGGCGTCCACCTGGCCGGGACCGAAGACGATGAGCGGCAACCCGGTGGCCTGGAGTACCGCGCGGGTGACCGCCTGGGCGTCGGCGGCAGTGGTAGGCTTGCCGTCGTGGGTCAGGCTCAACTGCAGCATGATCAGGTCAGCACCGACCTCCTCCGCGGCCCTGGCCCACGCCGCGGGGTCATTCACGACCTCCCCCCAGGCCTCCAACAACAGCGGCGACCAGTCAGCCGGGCGGACGTCACTGATCTCGACCGCCAGGCGCGGAGGGTTGGGAATCTCCCCCTCGAAGTGCAGGAAGGGGAGTGCGGTCTCGCCGCCGACGGTCACCGTGTGCGCACGGGTGCCGCCTTCAGCGGCGGTGGCTCCCAGCGTTACCTCCAGCACCTTCCCGGGCCATTTCTCCACAGGAATCTCAACCGGCATGGAATGACCTCCTTTCAGGATGACACCCTCTGCTCCCTGCCCCACCTGCGACAGGCAAGACAGGAGCCAGCAGGGAGCAGAGGGCCTGGCTCTACGTCAGAGGATAGTCCTGATTGGCCGTCCGGTCAAGTGACGGCCCGCGCTCCCTGACGTGACGTTTCGCCGAAGGGGGGAACGGCCTCTCGACCGTTCCCCCCAAACCACTCAGAACAAAGGATCCATCGTCAGCGCCGGGTGTTCCTTCTCCGTCAGGTAGGCCAGCAACCCCTCGACGTCGGTGCAGATCGTCTCGTCGGCGATCTTGGAGAGCAGGTCGGGGTCGCCCTCCCGCTCGCAGACCGCCTTCAGTTCCTCGGCCATGGTCTGCTTCAGGAAGGAGGACATCCACACCACGCGCTTGAAGCCGCCGTCGGCGGAGATGAACTTGGGGCTGGTCAGGTAGTACTTGCCTACGCCCATCACCCCGGGGCTCTGCAGGCCACCGCCAGCCATGCCCGCCAGCGTCGAGAAGGTCATTCCCGCGGGGGTCATGCTCGGGTCCTCGCGGCTGACCACCATCACCCCGTTCGCCTCGGGGATGACCATGACGATGCACTCGAAGCAGCCACAGGCGGTCATGGGGTTCTCCATGATCGAGTACATCGCGACTTCTTCCACCATGCCGTGCGAGGCCATGCGGGCATACTCGTTGATGCCGGTGAAGTAGCCCTTGACGGGGTCTGTGCACTGCCCTTTCTGGATCGGCTGGTTGGGGCCGGTGGGGTTGATCTCGTAGGAGGCCTTGCAGTCGAGCCAGTTGTAGGCGCCGCACAGGCCCAGCCGCTGCGGGCTGACCACGCAGCAGTGGTTGGGGGCGAAGGACTGGCAGAGGATGCAGGAGTAGAAGGTGTCCACCGCCTCGTCGGTCAGGTCGGCCAGGCGACGGTTGCGGTAATCGTAAGCGGCACGGGCCTTCTCCAGCCACTCGGCATGCAGTGCGGGGTCGGTGATGATCTTCACCTGCACCTTGTCCACGATGGCCCCGAAGTCGGCGTGGAAGCGGGCGTAGAGGATGTCGCCGAAGTGGCGCAGGTTGAAGCCCTTGTCGGCAGCGGCCTTGCTGATGCGGATCCAGGCGATGTCGCGCTGGCCGATGTGCTGGATGCCGGAAGCGCCGTTGATGAAGTAGTGGATCTGCCGCTCCAGCACCGGCTCGAAGTCCTCCTGCATCTTCCGCCCGGCCACCTCGACCAGGATGCCCATGTCCATCGCCCCGCCCTCGGGCACCGTCTCGATGCCGGGGCCGACGATCTCGATCTTGCCGTCCTCCACCTGGTCCATCGGCACCATGCGCAGGTACTCGAAGGCGCGGCTGTTCTTGCCGCCGAACTCGATGCGCATATCGGCCTTGCGGAC
>DAOTYX010000181.1:0-3139 GCA_034434635.1 Anaerolineae bacterium
TCTCCAAACGTGCAGTTGCCAAGCGCCGGGGGCGAGTAATTGCCTCCAATGGCGTGCCTGTGACAGAGGCTCGTGTACTGAAGAGCCGGATGAGGGGAAACCATGTCCTGAGCGCAGCGAAGGATCACACGTCCGGTTCGGGAGCGGCGGTGGGGCGGGCGACTGCCCCACCGACCGTAACTAGTGCGACACGAGGCTGCTCGTGTCGCTGTGTTGTACCTTGAGAAAGTGATACAACCGGTTGTTCTGCCAACCGTACCACTTCGCTGTACTCAGGGCAGGCTCTACCCAGGCGTGCGTCGCTGGCAACGGCGAGGTGCGAAGCCCTGGGGACAAAGCCGCCACGTCCCTTCGGCAAGCTCAGGGCAAGCCGTAAGGACGGCAGCGGAAGCGTGAGCGGAGGCTGCTGCGGCCAGCACGGGCGCAGCACGCTGCGCCCCTCCGCGATGGGTTCACTTGACAGTTGGCATACCCCGTGCTATTATTCAGTAGGGGGCGAGGTATTCTGGCAACGAATGGCGAAACGAATAAGCGAATGACCATGACGGTAGACCTATTCGTTTATTCGTTGGATATTCGGTGACAGGGGACCTGTCGTGGTGTTTGGTTCGTATGGGCAGGTCTTGTACCTGCCCCATAGGGCAATCACGAGGGATTGCCCCTACGGTATGCCACCACGTTGTAACCCGACCTGCTGAAAGGAGCGCGAGCTGTGGATAATCAACGCCTGCAGGTGCTGATCGTCGTCAGTCGTCCGCTGGTGAGCGAGGACGATTCCCCCATTGCCCTGAACCCCGTGCGCATCGTGCGCGATGGCTTCCAGCGGGCTTTCGACGGAGCGGAAGCCCCGCTGGACGTGCGCTTTCTGCCCTGGGCGCGTCGCGAGGCCATCGCCACCGCTGCGATGAAGCCGGTGCACGTCGTGCACTTCGTGGGCCACGGGATGCTGGCCCGCTGCTGTGCCCGCTGCCGCGCCTTCAATGCGCCCCAGGCGATTGTGTGTGGCCGCTGTGATGCGCTGCTGGGCGGCCCGCCGGAGACCGTGTTCCTGCTGGAAGGGGAGGACGGGGTGGAGGACGTGGTCACCGCGAAGCGCTTCGCGGAACTGGTGCGCGAATGTGGGGCGCGTCTGGTGGTGCTCTCGTCGTGTCATTCCGCCGAGGCCCTGCCCCACCTGCGGGCGGCGGGCATCGCCAACGCGGTGGCCGTGCGTGAGGACTGGCCGCTGAACGCCCACGTGGCCGTGTTGTTTAACCGCTTCTTCTATCGCGCCCTGGGCCTGGGCCGCAAACCGTCCGAGGCGTTCTGGGCCGGGGTGAAGGCTGTGCGCGATAGCCGCGAGTACGGCGACGACGCCCCGCCCCCCGACGACGACGGCCCGCCTTGGGCCGAGCGTTTCGTCTGCGACCTGCACGACGATACCGCCCTGGTGCCGCCGGATACGACCGGAAACTGGCGCTCGGACCTGCTGATGATGCCGCCATCCCTGGGCCAGCGCCCCGACTACTTCGTGGGCCGCCAGCGCGAACTGCATACTCTTCTTCGCCTGATGCGCGACCACCGGCTGGTCACCATCCACGGGCTGGGCGGGATGGGCAAGACCGAACTGGCCAGAGAAGCGGGTCGCTGGCTGGCCGAACGGGGCTTCTTCTTCGATTCCAGCACGTTTCACGTCCCCCTCGATGCGGACGGCCGCCGTTGCCCCGCCGTGCACTTCATCCCTTTGGGGGTGAAAACCGACGCTTCCCAGGCTCGCTCAGACATCGCGCAGGCCTTGCGGCTGCCATTGAACGAGATACAGTCCGATGCAGACCTGGCCGCGCGCATCCCCGGCCAGCCCCTGCTTATCCTGGACGAGCTGGATGAAATTGCCCACGCCGACCTGTCCCGCCTGCGTTCCCTGCTAAATGCGCTCACCCGCGCCGGGGCGCATGTGCTGGTCACTTCGCGCCAGGTGCTAGGCGGCGATACCGGCGAACAGGTTTATCCCCTCCCCCGCCTGGACGAGGATTCGTCCCTCCAGTTGTTTTTGGACCTGGCGAGCCGCCGGCTGGGACGCAGCCCGCAGGGCACGCCCGCACAAATGCGGGAGGTGCTGGATTTCCTGGACGGCTATCCACGGGCCATCCGCCTGGCCGCGGCGCAGATGGTGACTCCTTCGCTGGGCAGCTTGCTGGCCGACCTGCGCACCAGCCGCGAGGAGGTGTTACACGACCCGGCCACCCCCAAGGACGAGAAGAACAGCGTCGTTTACACGCTACACGCTTCCTGCCGCCGCCTGCAGGAGCACAGCCAGGCGGCCGCCGATTTCTTTCCTCTGCTGGCCCTTTTTCCGGCGGGCATCGGTGACGAGGGGCTGAACGCCATCTTCGGCGATGCCTGGCGCGCGCCGCTGCGGACCATCACCGACCTGTCGCTGGTGGAGTTCACCGAATGGGATTACTACTACCTGCCCACGCCCGTTCGTTCTTACGCGGAGCGCCAGCTTTCGGCGGAGGCATTGGTAGATGCCCTGGCCACCTACGGCCCGGCCGCGCTGCGATTCTACCGCGCCCGCACGGAATCCCTGAACCAAATTATCCTCGATGGGCGGGACGAGCTGGGTGTGGCTTTGTTCAAGATGGAGTGGCCCAACATCGGGTTCTGGCTGGAGTGGGGCTTTGACCACGAGCTGCCCAGCGAGGAGCACGAGTGCCATTCCGCGCGCACGCTGGCCGCCATGAGTAACTTCTACGTGTACGCCGACCCGCGAGGCGAACGGTTGCCGCTGCTGCAACGCGGCCTGGCCGCCGCCCGCCGGTTGCAGGATCAATGGGGGGAGGCGAACTGCCTGAAGGCGATCGGGGACGTGCAGAGCTTTCGGAAGGAGATGGACGCGGCGCTGGCCAGTTACGGGAAGGCGCTGGAGCTTTATCGGGCGGTGGGCGACCGGCTGGGGGAGGCGAACGTGCTGCTCGCCTTGGCCCAGGCGAGCGCACCGGCCCAGGCCGAACAGAAATTCGCGGAGGCTCTCGCTCTGTATCAAGCCATCGGCGACCGCTACTCCACCGCCCGCGCCCTGTACTTCTATGGCCTGTGGTTACAGGCCCACGAAGAAACTGAGCGTGCCCGGTCATGTCTGGAACAGAGCGCAGATCTC
>DAOTYX010000182.1:0-38758 GCA_034434635.1 Anaerolineae bacterium
GCCCGATTGACCGGTTCCAGGAAGAGGATGAACCCCACCCAAACGAAGGCAAAGGTGTAAGGGGTGATGTGGAGGGGAAGAAGGGGCGGGATGGCCAGGAAGGCCGCGCCCAGGATGAAGGAGACGGAAAGCCAGAGGGGGGACATCATCCGGGGCTGTCGTCGCGCGCCGCGGAACAGCGCCAGCCCGTCCAGCACGTCGGCGGTCTCGAAGATGGCAGGGAAGATGGTGGCGAAGGACCACAGGTAGGCCCAATCGCGCGCCCAGGGGCTCTCAGGCACGCCCACGTAGGTCCAGTTGCGCAGGCGGAGGTTGTAGACCTCGAAGATCAGCCAGAGGCCGGCGGAAAGCCAGGCCAGCATCAACATCTCCCGCGGCTGGTCGTGAATCCACGAACGCCCGCGCAGGCGGAAGGCCAACCCGTCGGCAAAGAGGATGTAGCCGGTCCATACGATGGGGATGAACCATCGGCTGACAAAGGGTTGATGGGCGAACAGGCAGATCTCGGCGGCGGCGATGATCGCCGCGCCCAGCCAACCATACCAGGGGAAGTGCCCCTTGCTTTTCGTTGCTGGTACTTCGCTCATCTTGTCACTGCCGCTCCCAGTGGTTACTCTCGGGGTGTCATTGCGAGCCCCCGCCACGCGGCGAGCCGCTCGCGCCCGCGCAATGCCCCCTCGGGGGGAAACGGTCAGGCGGCCAGTCCGCCGATCAGCCGATCGTAAAGGCTCTGCAGGTCCTCGTCGGAATAGTAATAGATCACCAGTCGCCCGCCCTTCTTGCCTGGCGAGAGTCGGACGCGGGTGCCCAGCGCAGCGGACAGGCGGCTCTCCACGGCCTGCACCTCCGGCGGGACGGATGGTGGCCGTCGGGTGGGACGGCTGCCGCTCAGCAGCAAACGCACCAATTCCTCCGTCTGGCGCACGGTCAGATCGCGACGGAGCACCGTCTTGAGCGCGGCGATCTGCGCTTCCGGCTGCTCCAACCCCAGCAACGCGCGAGCGTGACCCTCGGTGATCTTGCCGTGCAGCAGCGCCTCCTGGAGGGGTGGGGCGGCCTTGAGCAACCGCAGGGTGTTGCTCACCGCGGCGCGGCTCTTGCCCACGCGGCGCGCGACTTCCTCGTGGGTCAGCCCAAAGCCTTCGATCAACTGCTGGTAGGCCGTCGCCTCCTCCAGTGCGTTCAGGTCGGCGCGCTGGATGTTCTCCACCAGCGCCAGTTCCAGCATCTCCTGCGGGGCGGCATCCTTGACGATGACTGGCACGGTGCTCAGCCCGGCCAGCCGCGCTGCGCGCCAGCGCCGCTCGCCCGCAATCAGCCGATACCCCTCTCCCTCACGGGTGACGATGAGCGGCTGGATGATGCCGTGGGCCTGGATGGAGGCGGCCAGTTCCACCAGGTCCTGGTCGCGGATGGGGGCGCGTGGCTGGTGCGGGTTGGGCTGGATCGCCGTCAGGGGCACCTCCAAAACGCCAGCTTCCCCGGATTCCCCTTCAACGGGGATCAGTGCCTCCAAACCCTTTCCCAATCCCCTTTTAGGAAGTGGCATGCCCCTCCTCCTGCACCGGATGGCCCGGATGTCCATCACCGGCCAGCAGTTCCCGGGCCAGCGCCTGGTAGGCCAGCGCGCCGACGGAGTCGGGCGCGTAACTCAGGATCGGCTCTCCATAACTCGGGGCCTCGCTCAGCCGCACGTTGCGCGGGATGACGATGCGGAAGACCCGCTCGCCGAAGTGACGGCGCACCTCTTCCACGACCTGACGGGACAGGTTGGTGCGCGGGTCGTACATCGTCATCACCAGGCCACGGATGCGCAGGGCGGGATTCAACGCCCGACGCACCATCTCGATGGTGCGCATCAGTTGGGAGAGCCCCTCCAACGCCAGGTACTCGCATTGGACAGGGACGATCACCCCGTTCTTTGCCGCCGTCAGGCCGTTGACGGTCAGGATGCCCAGACTCGGTGGGCAGTCCACCAGGATGTAGTCGTAGGGGATGTTGAGCCGTTCCAGCGCCCACTGCAGGCGATGCTCTCGCGCCAGCATGCCGACCAGTTCCACCGTCGCGCCGGCCAGTTGCGCCGTGCTGGGGGCCAGGTCGAGCCGGGGGCGCCGCGTGCGGGTGATCGCCTGGGCCAGCGGCATCTCGCGCACCAGCACGTCGTAGATAGAACGGTCCAGGCTCTGTCGGTCAATCCCCAGGCTGGCCGTGGCGTTGGCCTGGGGGTCCAGGTCCACCAGCAGGACACGCAGGCCCCAATGGGCCAGGTAGGCCGCCAGGTTGACGGCGGTCGTGGTCTTGCCGACCCCGCCCTTCTGGTTGGCGAAGGTGTAGACGACGGGCATGGCGGTCATCGCTTCCAGCGGGCAAGGCAGCGGGTCGCCTCCTCGACCGAGGGGGTGCTATCCACCCCCCTGCGGGTGACGGATAGTGCGGCCACGCAGTTGGCGCGTCGTGCCGCCTCCCATGGGTCTCTGTCCCGCTGCAATAAGGCGAAGAATACCGCAGCGAAGATGTCGCCCGCTCCGGTGGAATCCACCTCGACGACCGACCAGGCGGAGAGGTCCGTACGAACTCCGCCGGCGTAGACCGTGCAACCGCGCGCGCCGCGCGTCACGACGAGCACTTTGGCCTGCATGGCCCAGTCCGCCAGTAGCCGCTCGTCTCCGCCGACGTCCTCCTCGCTCAGCACCACGGCGTCAGCGCGGCGCAGCAACGCTTTACCGTTCTCCCAGGCGGTGGGGTAGACCCGGCCTTGCTCGTCCCAGCGACGCATCCAGCCCTGCGGCGTGACGCCCAGAAAGGCTGGTGAGAGTTGATCGGCCAGGGCCGGGGCGACCTCCTGGGCCACAGGCCCCAGGTGGATGATGGTGGCCCGTCGCCAGTCAGGCGGGAGCATGCTGCCGCTCAACCGGGTGGCGACGGATTCGATGGTCTGCTGTCGGCCTGAGGGGGTGTAGCGGTTCTCGAATGTCGTCGTGACCGGTGAGGGGACGCACGAGAGGCTGATGCCTTCGAAAGCCTGGCTCAGGTTGAGGTCATCTGCCGCGCTGGTCAGCACACCGACCCGGCAACCCAGCGCGCGGGCGGTGCGGGCGGCGTAGGTGGCGGTCCCGCCAAGGGTGTAGCGGCCGTCGGAAAGACGGTCGCGTGTCACGTGGCCGATGACCAGGTAGTCCAGTTGCCCGATCATCCTGGCCATTGCCTCCTATAGTTGTGTCTCTTTGGGGACGATGGTGACCCGCCGGCGGGTGCCTTCGCCGGTGCTTTCGGTATACACGTCGGGATGGTCGCGCAAGGCCAGATGGATGATGCGCCGCTCGTAGGGGGACATTGGCTCGAGGGCCACGACACGTCCGCTTTGAGCAGCCTGCTCGGCCATCCGTCGGGCCAGGCGGCGCAGGTTCTGCTCGCGGCGCTGTCTGTGCCCCTCGACGTCAATGATCAGGTTAGGCCGCCGGTTCAGCCTGTTGCTGACGATCAACCGGACAATGTGCTGCAGGTCGGCCAGCGTCTCCCCTTTGGGGCCGATCAGTGTGTCTGCCTCACGGGTCCGAACATCCAGGATCAGGGTGCTCTCCTCGCCCGGCGCTGCTGGCGCCTTCCAGGAAGGGACCACCTCTGCCGCAAAGTCCATCCGTTCCAGCAGGTCGGTCAGCACCGCGCGGGCGACATCCATCACCTCGGCGTCGGCTGTGGGGAGGGTGGCAAGCCCGTCGGCGACGGCTGGCTCTACCTCCTCACCGGAAATCTCGTGTTCCGCCTGCTCCATCTTCTTGCTCCTTCGGTCGTTGGGTGGCTGAAGCCTTTGCTACTGGCGGCTGAAGACCTGTTTCACCCTCGTCGCCAGACTGGTGCCCTTGCCGCTGCCCAGGGTGTCGCGGCGGGCGAGGTAGTATTGCAGGATCGTGATCAGGTTCGAAATGATGAAGTAGATGGAGAGGCCGGAGGCGTAGGAGAGGGCGAAGAAACCGAACATCAGCGGCATCATGATCATCATCTGCTGATTCATCGCTGCTGACCGCTGGTCGGTGGCTGGAGGAGTCATGATCTTCTGCGCGATCCAGGAGGTGAGGACCACCAGGATGGGCAGGATCAGGTAGGGGTCAGGCTGGGCGATGTCCAGCCACAGGAAGCGGCTCTGCAACGGGACCAGGTTGGTCATCCCCGGAAGGAAGGACCAGATGTTCTGCGACAGGCGCAACAGCTCTGGCGGGGTGGAGGCCATCACCCGGGTGATGGCCTGCAGCAGGCCGATGAACAGCGGGAACTGCAAGAGCGTGGGCAGGCAGCCACCGAGCGGGTTCATCCCCGCCTCCTGATACAGCCGCATCTGCTCCTGGGCCAATTTTTCCCGGTCTTTGGCGTATTTCTCCTGGATCTTCTTCAGTTCCGGCTGGAGTTCCTGCATCCGCTGGGCGGAGCGTTGCTGTTTGAGCGTCAGAGGCATCATCGCCAGGCGCACGATGACGGTCAGTACCGTGACCGCGATGATCGTCTGCTGTCCCAGGAAGCGATAGAGGATCAGCAGGGCGTTGACGAAGATGCTGAGAAACCATTCCCACATAAGATACCCCCTGCTGTTACTGAGCCTGTGGCTGTGGATAGGTCCACAACTCGCGGCCGTTGATGGTGTAGAAGGCCTGCACGTGTTCGTTGGCCAGGATGCGGGAGACATAGACGATGTCCCCCGCGACGACCATCGCCGCGATCTGGCCGCCGCCGGCTCTGGACCACAGCGGCGTGCCGTCGGCGGCGCTGAGGGCGTAGATGGCGCCCCCGTTGCCGCCGATGAGGAGCACCTGACCGTCGCTGCTCAACTGAGGCCCAAGGCGAACGATCTGCTCGACCTTCTGTGTCCAGCGCAGCAGGCCAGTCTCTGAATCCAGCGCGTAGATATTGCCGTCCACGTCGGCGGCGTAGATGGTGTCGCCGTCGGTTGCCGGTGTGCCCCAGAACCAGTTCTCTCCCTGGAAGGTCCAGCGCGTCTCGTGAGTTGTCAGGTCAACGGCATAGAGGCGGTAGTCGAAAGCACCGAAGTAGAGGGTGCCGTTCAGCGCCAGCGGCCGGCTGGCCACCGCCCCGCTGGTGGTGAAGCGCCACCGCTCCGCGCCGGTCTGCAGGTCCAGAGCGTACAGGTTGTGGTCGAGGGATGCGATGTAGACCGTGTCCGACAGGATGAGCGGGCTGGCCCAGACGCGCCCCTGGGTATGGAAGGGTTGCGGCCAGGCGGAGGAGCCGTTGGTTACATCGAGCGCGTAGACGTTGCCATCGCCGTTGCCGATGACCAGGATGTCGTCGGCCACAACGCCGCTGGCGACGAAGTCCCCCTGCGCGCCGGTGAACGGCTGCGGCCAGCCGGTCTCCAATCCCTCCAGGCTCAGCGCCCGTATCACCGGGCGGGTGCGGGCGGTGAAGAGCCCCCCGCTGCGCTCCTGCGAGGTCACGAAGAGGCGCTCGCCTGGCAGCAGGGTGACGGTGTAGAAGGGGCCAGCGCTTCCTTCTGCGGGGTAGTTCCAGATCGGCTGGCCTGTCTGGGCGTCCAGGGCACGCACCTGGGTCAGGTCGGCGGCGTAGACCACGCCCTCGTGGACGACCAGGTCGGTCCAGGTGGTGGCATGTACGCCGCTGCTACAGCCGGCCGTCGTGCTGACAAGGAATAGCCCCAGCAGGAGCGCTGGCAGCCATTTGGGTATCGCGTGGTATCCTTTCACCCGTGTTGGTCTCCTTGTGGGTGTTCAAAGGTCCGGTACGGGATCGAACCCGCCGGGGTTGAGCGGGTGGCAGCGGGCCAGCCGCTTAAGCGCCAGCCAGCCACCACGCAATGCGCCGTAGCGGGAGATGGCCTCGTACCCGTATTGGGAACAGGAGGGAACGAAGCGGCAGGATGGGGGGAGCACGCGTGAGAAGGTCAACTGCCACAGGCGGATCAGACCCAGAAGGATGGTCTTCATGGCGTGTGATTCTCCCGCAGCAGGCCGGCCCGCTCCACCAGGTGGCGGAGGGCCTGGCGCACCTCAGGCTCGCGGGCGGCCAGGATGGGCGATCGGGCGATGAGCACCAGGTCCCACCCTGGTTCGAGGTAGGGGTAGAGGTGGCGTGCTGACTCTCTGAGGAGCCGCCTGGCGCGGTTACGCATCACGGCCTGGCCCACACTGCGGCTGGCGGCGACCCCCACGCGGGTGCGGTCGAGGCTGTTGGGCCGGGCGACCAACACCAGGAGGGGGTGAGGCCAGGAACGGCCCTCTCGCCGCGCGCGCTCGAAGTCGTCCGCGCACCGGAGCCGTGCCTGACGCTCCATCCCTTCACGCTCATCCTGCTCAGGCGCGTCGCCTGGGCCGCTGGGCGCTTTCTTTCCAGTTCCACTTCTTGGCCCATTCGCGGCCAACGGTCAGCTGATGTCGGCCTTTCAGGCGCCGGGCCTTCAGGACCCGCCGTCCGGTCGGGGTGGCCATGCGCGCCCGAAAGCCGTGAGTGCGCATGCGCTTGCGCTTCTTGGGTTGATAGGTCCGTTTGGGCATCGCTCACGTCCTATACAAAATTTCGCTCTCCGCGAGCACGCTCCTGGGCGGAGAGGCGAATGCTATTATACCCCAGGGGGCGGATACGGTCAAGGTCAAGTTGAGGGGGGTGTCCCACAACTGTCGGGAGCCGTAGATTTGTAGGACAACTGCTTGCAGTTGTCCTACGGCGTCGGCCTGCGCCGACCGCGGGCCGACGCCCAAAAGCGGGCGACTTCAGTCAGCGTGGGTAAGCAGTTACGACACACCCTCGAGGGGGGCGTGATGAGAAACGCAGAGGGCACAGAGAGCGGGTTCTTCACGGGCTTTCTGCGCCCTCCGCGACCGTGATCCGGGAAGGTGCCTGCGAACGGGCTTACTTCTTCTTCAGGATGGTGCTCAAGACCGTCTCTTTGTCGAGTTTCCTGGTGCAGAAGAACCAGTCGTAGCAGGTGATGTCCTCCTGCTTGCCTTCCATGCGCTCTTTCGCCACGCCGCAGGAACCCGCAGGGGGCACAATGACGTCGTCACCAGGCCGCCAATCCGCCGGCGTCGCCACCCCAAAAGCGTCCGCGGTCTGCAGGGCCAGCAGGATGCGGTACAGTTCATCGAAGTTCCTGCCCAGGCTCAAGGGGTAGTAGATGATGGCCCGGATGATGCCCTTAGGGTCTATGACGAAGACCGCCCGCACGGCCTTGGTCGTGCTCTCGCCCGGCTGGATCATGCCGTACTTCCTGGCGACCTCCATCGTGATGTCCTCGATCAGGGGGAACTTGACTTCCACGTTCTTCATGCCGCGGTACTCGATCTTATCCTTGATCGTGCGTAGCCAGGCGATGTGGCTATAGAGGCCGTCCACGGAGAGGCCCACCAGTTTGCAGTTAGCCTTCGCAAACTGCTCCTCCATAGACGCGAAGGTGATGAATTCCGATGTGCACACAGGCGTGAAATCGGCGGGGTGGCTGAACAGGATCACCCAACTGCCTGCGTACTGTTCGGGGAAGTTGATCTCGCCCTGCGTGGTTACCGCCTTGAAGGAAGGTGCTTTGTCCCCGATGCGGGGCATCGGGATGGTCTGGGTTTCGTTCGTTGTGTCCATTTTTCGTCTCCTTTCCTGTTTGATAGATTCTTACACCTGCGCCGGTTGCGTTGCGGACTGGCAGCGCGGGCAGATGCCATAGAACGTGATCTGGCTCTTCACCACCTGGTAACCTGCCGTCTCCTCTGGCAAGAGCGTTATGCCGCCGAAATCGTGGTAGATGTCCAGCAGTGTGTGGCAGCGTATACAGACCAGGTGATGGTGAGGAGCGGTGTCTGTGTCGTACCGTGTTCCACTTTCGCTCGGGTTCGCCATTTCCGTCAACTCGCCCAGGGCGGTCAATTCGCGCACCGTGTTGTAAATCGTGGTGCGTGAGACCTCTGGCATCACTGAGCGCACGCGCTGGTAGATCTCTTCGACGGTGGGATGGCTTTTGTCTCCGACCAGGTGTTCGATGATCACTCGCCGTTGGGGCGTGACTTTGTAGCCTTTGTCCCGGAGGACTTTGATGAGCGTGTCAACGTGTTTCATAATGTGTATAATCTTCGATTTGATAATGGCTACTTATTTGTAAATATTATAATCTATCTGACCTGTTTTGTCAAGTGCCTGTAGACGGCATCTCCTTCTGCCTGCTGAGGCATAGGGAGGCGTCGGCTATGAGGGTGGTCGGACTGCGGCTTGCTCCGCGCGCTCTTCTGTGTATCATGCAGAAGGGAGACTGAGTGAGGAGGAAGCAAAAGTGTCCATCGTGTCTGTGGTGACCTGCGAGACTTATGACCTGGATGCTGTCCGAAAGGCGGTGACAGCGATTCTGGAACCCTTGGGTGGGATATCTCGTTTCGTCCGCCCGGGGATGCGCGTCCTGTTGAAGCCCAACCTTCTGGCGGCGGCGCCGCTGGAGCGCGCCGTCACCACGCATCCGGCGGTGGTCGAGGTGGTGACCGAACTGGTACAGCAGGCCGGGGGCACGGTATGGATCGGCGATTCGCCGGGCGGACCGCTTGCCAACACCCCGCTGGTCTGGCAGGCCAGCGGCATGATGGAGGTGGCGCAGCGGACGGGGGCGCTGCTGGTGCCTTTCGACGGAATGACCTGGAAGCGCCTGAACGGTCAGGACTACTTCATCGCCCGGCCCCCGCTGGAGGCTGACCTGGTCATCAACCTGCCGAAACTGAAGACCCACAACCTGACCCTCCTCACAGGCGCGGTAAAGAACCTCTTCGGCACCGTCCCCGGCACGCGCAAGCGGGAACTCCACTATCGCGCTCCCGGCGTCCCCGATTTCAGCCACGTGCTCGTGGACATCCTGGAACTGGTGCGCCCGGCGTTGACGATCATGGACGGAATCTTGGGTCAAGAGGGGTATGGCCCCGGGGCGGGCGGAACCCCTCGCTTCTACAACTGTCTCGTTGCTTCGACCGACCCCGTCGCGCTGGACGCGCGGGTGGCCCAGGCTCTCGGCTGCCGTCCCGGAGCGGTGTTGCACGTGGCGCTGGCCGGGCAGCGTGGGTTGGGCGTCGCCGATGTGGGCCAGGTGGACCTGCGAGGAGAGCCACAGGCGCTGGACTTCGGGCGGGTGCGGTTGCCGATGACGGGGCGCCTGATGCGCCTGCCGGCCTGGGCGGCGGCTCCCCTGCGTCGTATCACCCGTGTGCGCCCCCGTCTCATCCCCGAGCTCTGCATCGGCTGCGGCCGCTGCGCCGAGGTCTGCCCGCGCCAGGCGATCACGCCGGGTCATCCCCCTCATTTCGACCTGGAGGCCTGCGTTGGCTGTCTGTGCTGTACCGAGGTCTGCCCCCAGGGCGGCATTCGACCGCATCGCAGTCCCCTGGCGCGGCTGTTTGGGACGGTGGATTGACCTCTTGACAGTTGCGGCAAGCCTGCTAATATGGGATTGGCTGCCCTTTCCAGTATCTTGTGTCCATATCAGCATTATGTACAGAACGTGAAGAAAGGGCCGACTGCGCTCGGCTCGCTTCGCTCGCTCGGCGTAGCGGCTGAGCGGCCTGCCGTTGGAGGTGGGGTGATGAAGAAGCAGGTGATCGTGGCCACGGATTCGGGGGCTAATCTGCCTCAGACACTGATCGAGAAATACGACATTCAGGTCATTCCCCTGTGGGTGCAGATTGGGGACCGGTCGTATCGGGACGGAGTGGACATCCAGCCCCTCGAGTTCTTCCGGCGTCTGCGGGAGAAGGTGGGACGGATGGCCACCTCGCAGCCTTCGCTGGGTGAGTTTCTGGAGTTCTACCGCGGACTGCGCGAGCGAGCCGAGGGGGTGGTTGCGGTCCACCTGGTGGGCCGCTACAGCGGCGTGCTCAACGTCGCCCGGGCGGCGGCGGCGGAACTGGCCCCGTTCCCCATCGAAGTGATAGACTCCGGCAATATCGCCATGGCCGAGGGCTTTGCCGTGCTGGTGGCGGCACGGGCGGCGGAGGCGGGAGCGTCGCTGCGTGAGGTGGTGGAGCGCGTGAAGGCGGTCGTCCCCCGGATTGACCTGGTGGCCATGGTGGACTCGCTGGAGTACGCCGTCCGCGGCGGTCGCCTGGCCTCTGCGGCCCGGTTGTTGGACAGCCTGCTGAACATCAAGCCGCTGGTGCGCATCCACAACGGCGAGTTGGGGGTCATCAGCCAGGCGCGCACGCGGGCGAAGGGGTTGCGTCGGATGGTAGAGGAACTGGCGGAGAAGGTGGGGGATGCCCCGTGCCACGTCGCCGTGCTCTATAGCGACGCCGTCGAGGAGGCGGAACGGCTGCGGGACGAGATCGTGGCTCGCCTGCGCTGTGTGGAGGTGCATTTCCTGCCCGTTGCCCCCGTTCTCGGGGTGCACGCCGGCCCGGGGGCCGTGGGATTGGCCTTCTACGCTGGCGAGTAGCCTACGCCTCACTCTTCCTGACCTGACCTCAGAGGTGCCAGGCGCCTTCCAGGTGCCTGGCACCTCTGTCTGAATCCTTCAGCGCAGGCAACTTGACAACGGACGAAGTCTGGAGTAATATATAAGCGCCGCTTTATCAAGTGTTTCTTTATACGTGGTGAGAGGACTGACTTCCTTGGATGACCCAAGACGGCTGGAACTACGCCTGCGTGAGGCGGCGCGCTTCTTCTACGCGCTAAAGGACCCCCTGCGGCTGCGCATCCTGATCGTGCTGGCCCGTTCCGGGGAGGTGTCAGTGGCCGATCTGGTGCGCGCGGTGCGCGTCAGCCAGCCGCTGGTCTCCTGGCATCTGGCCCGCCTGCGCGCCATCGGCCTGGTACGGGTGGTGCGGGACGGGCGGGTCGCCCGCTATTCCCTGAACCTGGACGTCCTGGAGCAGCGCTACCAGGACTTCCGTGCCCTGCTCTCTGGAGAGGAGGGCAGTGGTGGAACGTAATCCCAAGAAGAGGGAGGTAGGTGCAACAATGTCCAATGGCGACAAGGTCCGGGTGGCCATCATCGGTGTGGGTAACTGCGCCTCTTCGCTGGTACAGGGTGTCACCTTCTACCGCAATGTCGCCGAGACGGCGGTCGTGCCTGGCCTGATGCATCCGGTGGTCGGCGGCTACCACGTGCGCGACATCGAATTCACTGCTGCCTTCGACGTGGACATCGAGAAGGTCGGCAAGGACCTTTCGGAGGCGATCTTCGCTGGCCCCAATAACACGATGCGCTTCTGTGATGTGCCCCACCTGGGCGTGCCGGTCAGTCGGGGGATGACCCACGATGGCCTGGGCAAGTACCTCTCCCAGGTCATCCGCAAGGCCCCCGGTCCCACGGCGGACATCGTGCGCATCCTGAAGGACACCGGCACCGATGTGGTGGTTAATTTCCTGCCGGTGGGCAGCGAGATGGCGACCAAGTGGTACATCGAGCAGGTGCTGGATGCCGGCTGTGGCTTCGTGAACGGTATCCCGGTCTTCATCGCCCGTGAGCCCTACTGGCAGCAGCGCTTCGCCGAGCGAGGGCTTCCCGTCATCGGCGACGATGTCAAGAGCCAGGTTGGGGCAACGATCGTCCACCGCGTCCTCACCCGCCTGTTGCGCGACCGGGGCGTGCGCATTGACCGCACCTATCAGTTGAACTTCGGCGGCAACATGGACTTCTACAACATGCTGGAGCGGGAGCGGCTGGAGTCGAAGAAGATCTCTAAAACCAGCGCCGTGACCAGTCAGCTGGACTACGAACTGCCGCCGGAGAATATCCACGTCGGGCCATCGGACTACGTGCCGTGGTTGCTGGACCGCAAGTGGTGCCACATCCGCATCGAGGGGACGACCTTCGGCGAGGTGCCGCTGAACATCGAACTGAAATTGGAGGTCTGGGACAGCCCGAACTCGGCTGGGGTGGTGATCGACGCGGTGCGCTGCTGCAAACTGGCGCTGGATCGGAAACTGAAGGGGACGATTGTCGCGCCGTCTGCCTACTTTATGAAATCCCCGCCGGTGCAGATGACCGATGATGAGGCCCGTCGGGCGGTGGAGGGATTCATCGCCGGCGAGACGGCGCAGACGTTGCCGTAGGCGGCTCGAGGGCAGGGGACGGTTACCGCAGAGACCGTGTTGGCATGACAGGAGGGTGGGGTGGAAGTAGAGAAAGCGGGTCAGAAACCGCGTTACGATTCGTTCACTGACTGGGCGCGTGACGCTGCGCGGGTCATCACGGTGCCCGTGGCGCGGGTGTTGGCTCGCCTGGGCTTCCACCCCAACACGGTGACGCTACTGGGTTTCTTCCTGAGCGTGGGTGTGGGCGTGGTGCTGGCCCTCGGCCGGTTGCACCTCGGCGGGTGGCTTCTGGCCATCACCGCCCCGATTGACGCGGTGGATGGGGCGCTGGCCCGTCTGTTGGGCCAGAAGAGTCGCTTCGGCGCCTTCCTCGACTCCACCCTGGATCGGCTCTCTGAAGCCGCTCTGCTGGTCGGTCTGGCGGCCCACTATCTGGGCCAGGGCCGGCCTGTGGAAGTGATCCTGGCCTTCGCGGCGCTGGCCGGCGGGATGCTGGTCAGTTACACCCGCGCGCGCGCCGAGGCGTTGGGCTTCTCCTGCAAAATAGGAGTGTTCAGCCGGCTGGAGCGCGTCGTGCTGCTGGCGGCCGGCCTCATCCTGGGTTTCCCCTCCATCGCGCTATGGGTGCTGGCGGTGGGCACGCTGCTGACCGCCGTCCAGCGCATCGTTCACGTCTACCTCCTCAGCCAGCGGGGGGAGCCGGACAATCCAGGCGAAGCAGCGCCTCCTCGATCTCCGCGCGTAGGGTAGGGTCGGTATTGCAGTCCAGGGCGCGGGTCAGGGCTGCCCGCGCCGCCGCGCTCTGGCTGCGGTAGGCGTAGATCTCCCCGAGGTGGTATTGCGCGGTCGCCAGGCACGGTTCCCGCGCCAATGCCTCGCCCAGTTCTGCTTCTGCGTGCTCGACTTCCCCAGTCAGGAAGAGGGTCCACCCCAACAGGTCGTGGGCTTTCGCGCTCTCCGGCGCCAGCGCGACCAGGTTGTGCGCGGCCCTCAACCCCTGCGCGCCCAGGCCGCGCTCAGCGTAGAAGCGCGCCACCCGTTCCCAGATGGCCGGCTCCTGCGGGGCCAGGCGGGTGGCCTCCTCCAGCCAGACGCGCGCCACCTCATACCCTCCCAGGTCGGCGTAGAGATAGGCCAGATAGAGGCAGAAGGCGGGGTTCTGCGGGTCGGCCTCGTGGGCGGCTTCCAGGTGTGGACGGGCGGCCTCTGGCTCGTGCGCCGAGAGCAGGTGTATGCCCAATAGCGACCGCGCTCGCGCCGAGTCCGGGGCGGCCTGGACGGCGGCTTCCAGGTGGGGCAGCGCCTCCTCTGTGCGTCCCATCTGGTCCAGGGCCAGCCCCCACAGCGCCTGCGCGTCGGCGTACTCAGGGTTGGCGGTCGCTGCCTGTGCCAGGGCCAGCGCCGCCAGCGCGGGCACACCGTGATCCAGGCAGGTCTGACCGATCAGGGTGAGGCGGTAGGCAGGGTCGGATCCGGCGGACTGCTCCAGCGTGTCGAGCAGGGCTGTTGCCAGAGGGGTTCCGGCGGCCTCCAGGTGGCCGCCCGCACCGGCCGGCTCGGAGATCGCCAGCAGCGCTCCCAACCGCTCGTGCGCCAGGCTGCTCTGGGGGTCGGCGGTCAGGATGGCGCGATAGGCCGTTTCCGCCTCCGTGGCCCGGCCAAGGTTCAGGTAGGCCTGCGCGACCAGCGCGTGGGCGTCGTCGTCGGGGGCGAGGGCCAGGGCGGCTTCGGCGTGGCGGGCTGTCTCCTCCCAGTCCCCTGCGGCGGCGTAGAGGGCGGCGCGCAGCGGCTCCACATCCGCATCGGCCGCGCCGCGCTCCGCGGCTTCCGCCACAGCGGCCAGTCCCTCCTGTGGGCGGTTCCAGTCCAGGTAGAGACGCGCCAGGCGCAGGTAGGGCGTGGGGGCATCTGGGGCCAGGGCGGCGGCCTGTTCGTAGGCGGACACGGCGGCGGTACGGGCGCCGTCGGCGGCGGCTGCGTCCCCGGCGGCCAGCCAGGAGGAGAGGTCAGGTGTGACGATGGGGGATGGGGTGGGCGGGGCGCAGGCAGTCAACCACAGGCACAGCCCGACCAGCGAGAAGGCGGCTAGTCGGGCCACACCTTCCACGGCGCGCCCTGCGCCCACAGGTTGTTCATCTCCTGCGCGTCCTTGAAGGTATCCATGGCCCGCCAGAAGCCATGGTGCTCGTAGACGGCCAGTTGTCCGTCGGCAGCCAGACGGCGCAACGGCTCCTGCTCCAGCACCACGCCGTCATCTCCCTCCAGGTACCTCAGCACCTCCCGCTCGAAGACGAAGAAGCCGCCGTTGATGAGCGTGTCCACCAGGGGCTTCTCCTCGAAACGGGTGGCCAGGCCATGGCCGTCGGTCTCCAGCACGCCGAAGCGGGAGAAGGAGCGCACGCCGGTGACGGTGGCGATGCGCCCCATGCGCCGATGGAAGTCCAGCAGCGCGTGCAGGTCAATGTCCGCCACGCCGTCCCCATAGTTGGCGAAGAAGGTCTGCGTGGTCACGTAGCCAGCGGCGCGACGGATGCGCGCGCCGGTCTGGGTGTGGGTTCCGGTGTCGGCAAAGGTGATCTGCCAGCCCGTCTCCGGACTGGAGGTGTGGTACTTCACAGAGGGTTGGGTGCTCAGGGTGAGGGTGAAGTCGCAGGTCAGGGCGTTGTACTCCAGGAAGTAGCGTTTGATGTCGTCGCCGCGGTAGCCCAGGGCGAGGATGAAGTCGGAGAAGCCCTGTGCGGCGTAGATCTTCATCACGTGCCAGAGGATCGGGCGGCCGCCGACCTCGACCAGTGTCTTGGGGCGGTCATCCCCCATGCGGATGCCCAATCCGCCGCAGAGGATGATGACAGGCAGGTTCATGTGTTCATCAGTTCCGGGATGGTCAGAGTGAAGGGTGGGTAAGCGATACCCTTCTCAGTGATGATGCCGGTGACGTATCGGTACGGGGTGATGTCGAAGGCAGGGTTGGCGACGTGCACTCCCTCCGGTGTGACGGCTCGTCCCAGAAGGGCCAGGCCGGTGATCTCCTCCGCTGGCCGTTCCTCGATAGGGATGTCCCGGCCGGAGCGGGCCGTGAGATCAATGGTCGAGGTCGGCAGGCAGGGGTAGAACGGGATACCGTTCTCCTGGGCCAGCACGGCGATCTCGTAAGTGCCGATCTTGTTGACCACGTCCCCGTTGGCCGCCACCCGATCGGCCCCCACCAGCGTGATGTCCACATGACCGGAGTAGAGAAAGTGGCCGGCGGCGCTGTCGGCGATGAGGGTGAAGGGGATGCCCAGCCGTTTGAGTTCCCAGGCGGTCAACCGCGCCCCTTGCAGTTGGGGGCGGGTCTCCTTCACCAAGACGTGCACCCGTTTGCCCTGTTCGTGGGCCGTACGGATGACGCCGAGCGCCGTGCCGTAGTCCACAGTGGCCAGTGCGCCGGTGTTGCAGTGATGGAGGATGGTCGCGCCATCGGGGATGAGCGCAGCGCCGACCTGGCCGATGCGGCGGTTGATGGCCACGTCCTCGTCGGCGATGGCCTGCGCTTCGGCGAGCACTGCCTGGCGGATGCGCGCGACGCTCTTTTCCTCGGCGGCGCGACGCAGCACCCGTTCCAGCGCCCAGGGCAGGTTCACCGCGGTGGGGCGGCTGGCGCGCAGGAGAGCGGCGGCTTTCTCGAGGTCTTTCAGCAGTGCGGATCGGTCGTTGGCCGGGCTGTGTCGGGCGGCCAGGGCCAGGCCGAAGGCTGCGGCGACGCCGATGGCCGGCGCCCCCCGCACGGCCATGTCCTGGATGGCCCGGGCGACGCCTGATACGTCCTCAATGGCGATCGTTTGGAGCTCGCCCGGCAGAAGACGCTGGTCAATCAGGCAGAGCCGGCCCTCGCGCCACTCGACGGTGCGCATATCCTTTGGACCACGGACGGCGGACGACGGACGACGGACGACGGACGATGGACGATGGACGACGGACGACGGACGATGGACGACGGACGACCGACCACGGTCCGTAAAGGCTTGTGGTCTGTCGTCTGTCGTCCGTGGTCCGTGGTCTGTGGTCCGTGGTCTGTGGTCCGCGGTCTGTCGTCCATCAGAGCGTGATCTCATCAGGCTCGCTGCTGTCTTCCCCTTCAAAGGGCTCCTCGAAGACAGGCCCGAGCGGGACCGTGGGGGGCTTCTCTACCACGGGCTTGCGGATGGGCACTCCTTCATAACTGTCAATCGGGCCGTCCGACTCCTCGCTGTCTCCGCGGTAGCCGGTGCCCGCCGGAATCATCTTGCCCAGGATGACGTTTTCCTTCAGGCCGTGCAACCGATCCTCGCGGCCTTCGATGGCGGCCCTGGCCAGCACCTTGATGGTGTGCTGGAAGGAGGAGGCGGAGAGGAAACTGTCGGTGCTGAGGGCGGCCTTGGTGATGCCCAGCAGCACAGCGCGCGCTTTGGCCGGCTTGCCTCCGCTCTCGATGGTGCGGCGGTTGATCCCCTGCAACGACAGGCGGTCCACCAGGTCACCCGGCAGCAGTTCGGTGTCGCCGGAGTCTATGATCACCATCTTCCCCAGCATCTTGCGGATGATGACCTCGAAGTGCTTGTCGTTGATGTTGACGCCCTGGGAGCGGTAAACCTTCTGGATTTCCGACAGGATGTACGTCTGGGTTGCCTCGCGCCCCATGACCTGGAGGATGCGGTGGGGGTTCTTCGTGCCCTCGGTGATCTGCGTGCCGGCCTGGATGTGTTGTCCTTCTTCCACCAGCAGGCGGGCGGCCGAAGGGACATCGTACTCCCGCTCGTCCCGTCGCTCGTAGGAGACGGTTACCTGACGGCCCTCCCGGTGCACGAGGCCGCCGTGGCGAGCCAGGATCTGCTCCTCACCGCGGGCGGCGATCAGCGCGCCCGGTTCGACCTTGTCACCGTCCTCGACCTTGATGCCCCAGTTGCCGGGGATGTCATACCGGTCGGTCATCATCTCGCTCTTGATGACGCGCACCTTGCGCTGGCCGTCGCCGCGGATGATGTGGACAATGCCCTCGATGTCGGAGATTTCCGCCTCGCCTTTGGGGCGCTTGCGCGCCTCGAACAGCTCCTCCACGCGTGGCAGGCCGTAGGTGATGTCGCCGCCAGCAGCCACGCCGCCAGTGTGGAAGGTGCGCAGGGTCAGCTGCGTGCCTGGCTCGCCGATGGACTGGGCGGCCATCACGCCGACGGCGGTGCCGATGTGCACCAGCCGCCCGCGGCCCAGGTCACGGCCGTAGCACATAGCGCAGATGCCGCGCTTCAGCGTGCAGGTCATCGGTGAGCGGACGAAGACCGACTCGATGCCCGCGGCGTCAATCACCTCCATCGCGTCCTCGGTGATCTCCTGGTTGCGGTCCACGATGACCTCGCCGGTCTGCGGGTGGAGGATGGGGGCGGCGGCGATACGGCCCACGACGCGCTCGGCCATCTTCTGCCCGCCGACGTCGTCGCTGCGGTTGATCCAGATGCCGGCGTTGGTGCCGCAGTCGTGAGCGTTGATGATCGCGTCCTGGGCCACGTCCACCAGGCGGCGGGTCAGGTAGCCCGCGTCAGCGGTGCGCAGGGCGGTGTCGGCCAACCCCTTGCGCGAGCCGTGGGTGCTGATGAAGTACTCCAGCGCCGAAAGCCCCTCGCGCAGGTTGGAGCGGATGGGCATGGGGATGATGCGCCCCGACGGGTCGGCCATCAGGCCGCGCATGCCAGCCAGCTGGGAGATGGGGCCGAAGCCACCCTTAGAGGCGCCGGACTTGGCCATGATTGCGACCGGCCCGGTAGGTTCGAGGGCGCGGGAGACGGCCTGGGCCACCTCCTCACGGGCGTGGCTCCACAGGTCAATCGTGCGCACGTACTGCTCCTCGGCGGTCAGCAGGCCGCGGCGGTACTGCCGTTCGACCTCCGCCACCTGGGCGCTGGCGGCCTGGAGGATGCGTTCTTTTTCGTCCGGGATGGTCAGGTCCCCGATGGCGATGGTCACGCCGGAGCGGGTGGCGTACTGGAAGCCGATCTCCTTGATGCGGTCCACCAGTTCGGTCGTCGCCTCCGCGCCCAGTCGGCGGTAGCAGCGGGCCACCAGGTCCTGTACGTCGCCCTTGTCGAGCGTCTCGTTGACAAAGCGGAGCGCGTCGGGGAGAACGCGGTTGAAGATGCAGCGGCCCACCGTGGTCTCGACAGGCTGTGCGGGGCCGTTGTCGTCAGGGGGGGCTTCGAAGACCTGGCCGACCCAGATACGGGCGTGCAGGTCAACCAGCCCCAGGCTGTAGGCCATCTCCACCTCGTCCAGGTCGGAGAAGATCTTGCCGTCCCCCTCGTGGGGGGCGTCCGTTTCCATCGTCAGGTAGTAGACGCCCAGGCACATGTCCTTGGTCGGCCCGACGATGGGCTGGCCGTCGGCAGGCTTGAGCAGGTTGTTGGTGGAGAGCATCAGCCGTCGCGCCTCTTCCACCGCCCGGTCCGAGAGCGGGACGTGCACGGCCATCTGGTCGCCGTCGAAGTCGGCGTTGAAGGCGGCGCAGACCAGCGGGTGGATGTGGATGGCTTTCCCCTCGACGAGCACCGGCTCGAAAGCCTGGATACCCAGGCGGTGGAGGGTGGGGGCACGGTTGAGCAGGACGGGCCGTTTCTGGATGACCTCCTCCAGCACCTCCCAGACCTCCGGACGCTGCCGTTCGATGATGCGTCGGGCGGCCTTGACGTTGTTGGCGTAGTTGTACTCTACCAGTTTGCTGATGACGAAGGGCCGGTAGAGTTCGAGGGCCATCTCCTTGGGCAGGCCGCACTGGTTGAGCCGCAGTTTGGGCCCGGTGACGATCACCGAACGCCCGGAGTAGTCCACGCGCTTGCCCAGCAGGTTGCGGCGGAAGCGTCCTTTCTTGCCTTTCAGCATATCGCTGAGGGACTTCAGTTGTCGCCGGCCGCGGCGGGAGAGCGCCTTGCCGCGCTGGCTGTTATCAATCAGGCTGTCCACCGCCTCCTGCAGCATGCGCTTCTCGTTGCGGATGATGACGTCGGGCGCGCCCAGTTCCAGCAGCCGCTTGAGGCGGTTGCTGCGGTTGATGACGCGGCGGTACAGGTCGTTCAGGTCGGAGGTGGCGAAGCGGCCGCCGTCCAGCTGCACCATCGGGCGCAGGTCGGGCGGGATGACGGGCAGGACGGTGAGGATCATCCACTCGGGGCGATTGCCGCTCTTGCGCAGCGCCTCCACCACGCGCAGCCGGCGGGTGGCCTTCTTGCGGCGCTGCTTGGAGCGGGTGCTGCGCACGTCTTGCCACAGTTCCTCGGCCAGTTTGTCCAGGTCCATCTCGCGCAGAATCTCGTGGAAGGCCTCTGCGCCCATTCCTGCCTTGAACACCTGGCCCCAGTGGGTCTTCAGTTCGCGCAGCCGCTGTTCGGTGAGGAATTGCAGGGGAGCCAGGCCGAGCAGCTCTTCGCGGCTGGCGTCGAAGCGGTGACGGATTTCGCTCAGGTCCTGCTCCAGTTGTTCGTTGATGCGGGAGATCTCGTCGTGGGTGGCTCGCTGCCAGTACTCCAGGTCGGTCGTCAGCGGGGCCTGCTCTCGTTCCTGCTCGCTGTGCAGCCGTTTCTCCAGGTTGCCCAGGTGCTCCTGGACGACCTGGTTGAGCAGGGTCAGGTGCTCACGGCCAATCTTCTCCCCTTTGTCCACGATAACCGCGCCGGTGGGTTTGAAGATGATCGGCGCCCGTGGGACCGTGTCCCCTTTGCTTTCCAGGCGGGTGCGCAGAGCCTGGGCTTCTTTCATCACGGCCTCGGTCTCTGAGGCCAGAAGGTCCTCGTAGCGGGTGCGCAGGGCGGAGATGGCCTGTTCGATGCGGGCCTGCTCTTCTTCCAGCCGTTGCTCCAGTGCGGCGATGTTGGCTTTGGCGTTCTCCTCGGCCTCTTTGCACTGCTGGTCGTGTTCTTCCTTCAGCCGTCGCAGGGCTTTTTGGCGGGCCTCTTCGTCAACGGAGATGATGACGTACTGAGCGAAGTAGAGCACGCGGTCGAGGTTACGCTTGGTGATGTCGAGGAGGATGCCCAGGAAACTGGGGACGCGGCGGGTGTACCAGATGTGAGCCACGGGGGCGGCCAGTTCGATGTGGCCCATGCGCTCCCGGCGCACGGCGGAACGTGTCACCTCCACGCCGCACTTGTCGCAGATGATGCCGCGGTAGCGGATGTTCTTGTACTTCCCGCAGTAGCACTGCCAGTCACGGGTGGGGCCGAAGATGGCCTCGCAGAACAGGCCGTCCTTCTCCGGTCGCAGGCGGCGGTAGTTGATGGTCTCCGGCTTGGTCACCTCGCCGTAGGACCAGGAGCGGATTTCCTCTGGGGAAGCCAAGCCGATGCGCAGGGTGACGAAGTCCCGCGTCACGCCGACGGCGTCGTCTTGATAGTTCATTTACCCCTCCTCGGGCACGGTTGTCGCGCCGGGATGCACAAACAAAGCGCATGAGAAGCTCTCAGGCGCTTCCTGGGGTTCCCTGGCTCCACGCGAACGAGTATTATACCGCTTGCGCCCGTTTTGTCAAGCATGCTTACCGGGTAACATTATCAATTGACTTGACACGGATGTGATTTGACTTTCATCCGACGACGTGATACAATGTTATCCAATATCAAGAGATGCCCGCCCCTGCCCGAACGGCGAGCCGAGCCGTTCCTGTTCAGATGTGCCACCTTTTGAGGAGGCGCGCACAACGTTCTGGGAGTGTCATCGGTGCTGGGCCTCAGCCCGTGAACCCGGCATCCTGGACGCAGCGGCACGGAGCGTCGGCGATGCCGGGTCGCTTTTTGTGGGGCGGAAGTCCGATTACCAGGAGATTTTGATGTCAGAAGTGGAACCCAACCTCGAAAGCCAGGCTCAACCAGAACCTCCCTCCGATATGGAAACCCTGTTGAGTGAGGAGACCGACTACGGTCTGCCCCGCCCGGGCGACCTCCGTCTCGGCAAGGTCATCCAGATCGGCTCCAACGGAGCGGTGGTCAGCATCGGTTTCAAGCATGAGGGCCTGGTGGATCCGCAGGACCTGGAGGAGATGCGCCGCGCTGGCATGCCCGAAGTCAACGTGGGCGACGAGGTGCCGGTGCTCGTGTTGCGCTCCGATGAGTCAGAGGGCTACGTCGCGCTCTCGATCTACAAGGCCCGCCTGGCCGAAGACTGGATCCGCGCCGAGCAGCTCCTCGCCAGCGGTGAACTCTACGAAGGCCGAATCTCCGGCTATAACCGGGGCGGACTCACGGTCCAATTCGGACGACTGCGGGGCTTCGTGCCGATCTCCCAGATCTACGATGTCCCCCGCCGTGCCACCGAGGTGGAGCGCAGGGCTCTGCTGCAGGGGATGGTCGGTCAGACGGTGGGCCTGCGGGTGATCGAGGTGGATCGTCGTCGGCGGCGCCTCATCTTCTCCGAGCGCCAGGCCCACCGCGCCTGGCAGCGTGTCCGCCGCAAGCGGTTGCTGGAGGAACTCCAGCCCGGTGAGCGTCGCAGTGGCCGGGTCTCCAGCATCGCGGACTTTGGCGTTTTTGTGGACCTGGGCGGCGCTGATGGTCTGGTGCATCTCTCTGAACTCTCCTGGGGGCGAGCGGTGAAGCCGCAAGACCTGGTCCGCCAGGGGGATCGGGTGGACGTGGTGGTGCTGGATGTGGATCGCGAGCGCGGGCGCATCGCGTTGAGCATGAAACAGGCCCAGGAGGACCCCTGGGCGACGATCGAGCAGCGCTACCATGTGGATGACCTGCGCGAGGGGGTGGTCACACAGGTCTCCCCTATCGGCGCTTTCGTGGAACTGGAGCCCGGTGTGGAGGGGCTCCTGCACGTCAGCGAACTGGTCGGTGCGCCAGCCGTCGCGCCGGAGGATGTGCTTCACCCCGGCGACGAGGTGTTGGTGAAGATCATCCGCGTGGAGAAGGAGCGCCGTCGCCTGGGATTGAGCGCCCGACGGGTGCGCCGGGAGGAATGGGAGCAATGGGCTTTGGACAAGGCGGCGCGCGAGGCGGCCCGGGCAGAAGAGCCTGTGGCTGAGGAGATGCCCTCTCCCGTCGCAGAGGAGGAAGAGCCCCTCCCCGAGGATATAGAGGTCGAAGCCGCCGGGCTCGAAGCGGAGCCCTTCCCTGAAGAGTGGGAGGACGAAGACTCAGGCGTGGATGATGACGATTTTCCCACCGACGAGTAGCACCCTGTACCCTCCCGCAGGTTAGAAACTGCGTCCAAACCTGCGGTAGGCAGCCAAAATGAACCTGGTGATAGGGGGAGCGCTGTATGGCGAAACGGGAGGACAAAGTCGAAGTTGAGGGCACGGTGGTTGAGGCGTTGCCGGGCACACAGTTCCGTGTCGCTCTCGACTCCGGGCATCAGGTGCTGGCATACCTCTCTGGGAAGATGCGCAAGTACTACATCCGCATCCTCCTGGGGGACCGGGTGAAGGTCGAACTCTCCCCCTATGACCTCACTCGCGGACGTATCGTCTATCGCTACAAGCGCGGCGCTGCTGAGTTGGATATTGAGGAATAGCCTGTGTGTTGACGCCGGTCCCACGGGCTCGGATGACGGGCAGCACTTCGGCCGATGCCGCTGGGCTGCTCGTCTGCTTTTTGGGGGGCAGGGGGGAACGGTCAACGGATTGAGTGACGGTCAGTAGATTGAGCAGATTGAGCGGATAGATTCTGTGTGATTCGTGTGATTCGTGTAATTCGTGGCAAAAACCGGAGCGCAACGCTGGGGCGAGAATCAGCAGGAGGGAGGAAATGGCAGAGGAAACAGTCTATCGGCGCCTGGCGCAGCATCTGGACGCGATCCCGAATGGCTTTCCGGCCACCGAGAGCGGCGTCGAACTGCGATTGTTGGCCAAGATGTTCACTCCCCAGGAGGCCGCCCTGGCCTCCGAACTGCGCCTGCGGTATGAATCGGCAGAGACCATCGCCGCGCGCGCCGGGATGGACCCCAAGGAGGCTCTGGCGTTGCTGCGGGAGATGGTGCGCAAAGGGTTGGCCCGCTTCCGTCGCAAGGGGGGAGAGTTGGGCTTCGCCCTGCTCCCCTTCATTGTCGGTATCTACGAGGAGCAACTGCCGCGTATGGACGCGGAATTGGCCGCGCTGACCGAGCAGTACTTCCTGGAAGTGCGCGGCCGCACGTACCTTGACGCCCCGCCCGCCATCCATCGTGTCATTCCGGTGGGCGAGGCCGTCCCTCCCGGCCTTGAGGTCTTCCCCTACGAGAGCGCCGTGGCGATCGTGGAGAGCGCCCGCTCCTGGGGCGTGCGCGATTGCATCTGCCGGGTGCAGCAGCGCCAGATCGGCAAGGGATGCGACCATCCGCTGGAAGCGTGCCTCAATCTGGCACCGGTGGAGAATGCTTTCCACGAGGGGGAGGTCACCCGTCCGATCACCAAAGAGGAGGCCCTGCACATCCTGCGCCAGGCGGAGGAGTCCGGCCTGATCCACTCCACCGGCAACTACCGCGACGGCCATTTCTACATCTGCAACTGCTGCACCTGCTGTTGTGGTGTCCTGCGCGGCCTGGTGGAGTTCGGCGTCCCCGGCGCGGTGGCCCGTTCGCCCTTCCACACCGTGGTGGACGCGGAGGCCTGTGTCGGCTGCGGCGCGTGTGTGGAGCGTTGCCCGATGGGCGCACTGTCGGTGCCGGAGGATGTCTGCCAGGTGGATGTGGAACGGTGCCTGGGTTGTGGCCTCTGCGCCTCTGCCTGCGCCGTCGGCGCGCTCCATCTGGAACGTCGTCCAGAGGTGCTGGCCCCGCCAGCGAACCTGATCGAATGGGGACTCCAGCGCGCTCAGGCGCGGGGCCTTACCCTTGAGGAGGTGCTTTAGCCAATGCCCATTCCCGACCTCACTTTCCTGCATCCCCCCAGTCTCTACGACTTCCGCCGTCGGGCGACGCTATGGGGTCCTATCTCTGATGTCGTCCCCTCCACGCCGATCTACGACATGTACCCCATCGGCTTTGCCGCGCTCAGCGAGTACCTGGGGCGGCACGGCTTCGAGACCCGCATCGTCAATCTGGCGGTGCGCATGCTTCGCTCCCCCCGTTTCGACGCCGAACAGGCGATCGCCCGCATGCGTTCCCGCGCCTTCGGCATTGACCTGCACTGGCTGCCGCACGCCCAGGGGGCGTTGGAGGTGGCCCGCATCGTCCGTGAGCGCCATCCAGAGACGCCCATCCTTTTTGGCGGCTTTTCCGCCACCTACTTCCACGAGGAACTGGTGCGCTACCCCCAGGTGGACTACGTCCTGCGCGGCGATTCGACCGAGGAGCCGCTGCGTCAGTTGCTGGCCTGCCTGCGCGACGGCCGCGCTCCTGACGACGTACCGAACCTGACCTGGAAGGATCGTTCCGGCGCTGTGCACGTCAACCCGCAGACCTACACGCCGGAGAACCTCGACCACCTCCGCCCCGGTTTCCGGCGGATGGTGCGTATGGTACTGCGCCAGCGCGACTTGGTTTCCTGCGCTCCCTTCGGCCACTGGCTCGATTACCCGATCATGGCCACACTGACCGTCCGCGGCTGTACGCAGCACTGCGCCGTCTGTGGCGGCTGCGCCGAGGGGCACGAGCGGATGTCGGGGCGGGCCCGTCCCGCCTTCCGCAGCCCGGAGGATTTGGCGGCCGATGTGCGCGAGGCGCGGCGTATCAGCCGGGGACCGATCTTCATCCTCGGCGAACTCCGCCTGGCGGGGATGGATTACGCCCGGCGCTTCCTGCGCGCGGTCCGCGGTGTGCCCGGCCCCTTCATGCTGGAGTTTTTCTGGCCCGTAGACCGCGAGTACGCTGAGGCGCTGGCCGACAGCCTGCCGGATTTCTTCGTCGAGTTCTCGCCCGATTCGCCCGATCCGCAGGTTCGCGCGGCGCTGGGCAAGCATTACACCAACGCCGGCATCGAGGAGACGGTGCGCAACTGCCTGGCGGTCGGCTGTCGGCGCTTTGACCTGTTCTTCATGATCGGCCTGCCGCAGCAGACAGCCGCCTCGGCGTTGGAGACGGTGGAGTATTGCGAGCACCTGCTGCAGATGGTCAACGGCGACCGGCGGCTGGTTCCCTTCACGGCGCCACTGGCCCCCTTCCTCGACCCGGCCAGCCTGGCCTTCGAGCAGCCGGAGCGGTTCGGGTACCGTCTGCACTGCCGCACGCTGGAGGAGCACCGCCGTGCGCTGCTGGCGCCTACCTGGAAGCACATCCTGTCTTACGAGACAGAGTGGATGGACCGTGACACTCTGGCGGCGACGACCTACGAGGCGGGGCGGCGGCTCAACCGCCTGAAGGCCCGCTATGGCATCGTCTCGGCGGCGCGGGCGGCGGAGACGGAGGAGCGCATCGAGCGGGCGACGGCGCTGATGGCGCGGATTGACCACCTGTTGGCGACGCGCTCACCAGAGGAAGTGGAACAGGAGATGCTGGCGCTGAAGGGGGAGATTGACCGCGCCAACACCTCCACCGTCTGTGACAAGGAAGAGTTGGACGTGCGCGCCCGCGGGTTGCCGTTCAACCTGCCGGGGCTGATGGAGGTTGGCCTCGGCGTGCTATGGGACATGGTGCGGGGGCGACCGTAGGAAAGATCCCGTAGCGGCGGCATCCCTATGCCGCAGCCGTCGTAGCCCCGGCATCCCGATGCCGGGGTGGGGGGATCGTGCCCGGCAAAAGATCCCGTAGCGGCGGCATCCCTATGCCGCAGCCACTGTAGCCCTGGTATCCCGATGCCGGAGCGGGGGGATCGTGCCCGGCAAAAGATCCCGTAGCGGCGGCATCCCTATGCCGCAGCCGCTGTAGCCCCGGCATCCCGATGCCGGGGTGGGGGGATCGTGCCCGGCCTGTGAGATGTACTCAGGGGGCGGGGGCGAAGGCGGTGTCAGCCTGCGTCTGGGCACTGACCGGGGATGTCCGGGCGGGAGCGTCGCTCTCCTCCTTCACCCGGCGACGTCGGCGGGGCGGCTGCTCCGGCGGCAGCAACGCCGCCTCCAGCACCTCCTCCATCCGTTCCACCTGCACCAGGTTCAGGTCCCGCAACACCTTGCGCGGCACCTCCACCAGGTCGCACTCGTTCCGTCTGGGGATGATGACCGTCTTCAGCCCCACGCGGTAGGCGGCCAGGATCTTCTCTTTCAACCCGCCGACCGGCAGGACGCGGCCGCGGAGGGTGATCTCGCCGGTCATCCCCACATCCCGACGCACCGGCCGGCCGGTGAAGGCGGAGATCAATGCCGTGGCCAGGGTGATGCCCGCTGAGGGGCCATCCTTCGGCACGGCACCCTCCGGCAGGTGGATGTGGATGTCGGTGCGCTCGAACACGTCGCCCTTCAGCCCCAGTTTGTCCGACCGAGAGCGGGTGTAACTCAGCGCCGCCTGCGCCGATTCCTGCAGCACCTCCCCCAACTGACCGGTCAGCGTGAGGTTGCCCTTGCCGGGCATCAGGGTGACCTCCACGGGCATCAGGTCGCCGCCGCACTCGGTCCAGGCCAGCCCGGTGGCCAGTCCCACCTCGCTCTCTTCCTCCAGCCGGTCGCGCAGGAAGTGGGGCGGGCCCAGGTAGCGGGCCAGCATCGCCCCGGTGATGTGGCGCAGGGGGCGTTTCCCCTCTGCCAGGCGACGTGCCGCCTTGCGGCACAACGCAGCGATCTCCCGCTCCAGGTTGCGCACCCCCGCCTCACTGGTGTACTCGCGGATGAGTTGCTGCAGCACGCTGTCGCTGAAGTGTGGCGGATGCCCGGTCAGTCCGTGCTCCTCGATCTGGCGGGGGATGATGAACTGGCGGGCGATGTGTAACTTTTCCTCCTCGATGTAGGAGGGAAACTCGATCACCTCCATGCGGTCGCGCAGCGCCGGAGGCACGGGGTCCAACACGTTGGCGGTGGTGATGAAGAAGACTTTCGAGAGGTTGTAGGGCACTTCCAGGTAGTGGTCGGAGAAGGCGTGGTTCTGTTCGGGGTCGAGCACTTCCAGCAGCGCTGCCGCCGGGTCACCGCGAAAGTCCAGCCCCAGTTTGTCCACCTCGTCCAGCATGAACAGTGGGTTGATCGTCTTGGCCCGGCGCATGGTCTGGATGATGCGGCCGGGGAGCGCGCCGATGTAAGTGCGGCGGTGGCCGCGGATCTCCGCCTCGTCGCGCACGCCCCCCAGGCTGACACGGACGAAGTTTCGTCCCAGCGCCTTGGCGATGGACTGTCCCAGGCTGGTCTTGCCCGTGCCGGGCGGCCCGACGAAGCAGAGGATGGGGCTGCGCATCTTCTGCGGCGTCAGTTTCTTGACCGCGATGTATTCCAGGATGCGTTCTTTGGCCTTGGGCAACCCGTAGTGGCAGGATTCCAGCACCCTGGCGACGTGTTTCAGGTCGAGGTTGTCCTCTGTCTCCTCCGTCCACGGGAGGTCGAACAGCCAGTCCAGGTAGGTACGGATGATGCCGACCTCGGGGGCCATGGGCGGCATGCTGGCCAGCCGTTCGATCTCGCGCGCGGCCTGCGTGCGCGCCTCTTCGGGCAGGTTGGCCTTCTCCAGCCGCTCGCGCAGGTCGTTGATCTCCTGCGTGAAGGTATCGTGTTCCCCCAATTCGGTCTGGATGGCCTTCATCTGCTCGCGCAGGAAGAACTCCCGCTGGCTGCGGTCCACCTCTTTCTGCACCTGGGACTGGATCTTGTCCTCCAGTTCCAGGACGTCCAGTTCCTTGGCCAGCAGGATGCTGACCCGCTGTAGCCGGTCGGACGGTTTGATCGTCTCGAGCACGTCCTGTCGCTGGGCGACGGACAGGTTCAGGCTCTGGGCGACCAGGTCGGCCAGCCAGCCCGGCTCGCGGATGTTGAGGGCGAAGACGTACAGGTCGTCCGGCAGCGAGCGGTTGAGTTGGACGGCCTTCTCGAAGAGGGCCAGCACAGCGCGCATGAGCGCTTCGGTCAGCCGGGAGGACTCCTCCGGTTCTGGGATGAGCAGCGCGCGGACGCGGATGTAGGGCTCGGTGTGGATGACTTCCAGGATCTGCACCCGCTGTCCGCCCTGGGCCAGCAGGCTGAGAGTTCCGTCGGGCATGCGCAGCATCCGACCGATGATGATGTCGGTGCCGAAGGTGTAGAGGTCCTCTGGCCCGATCTCCTCGGCGTCGGGGTCACGTTGGGCCACGGCGATGAGTGGCTCATCCTCCTCTACTGCTGTTTCCACGGCCATGATGGATTCATCGCGCCCCACCACCAGCGGAGCGATCATGTGCGGGAAGAAGACGATGTCGCGCAGCGGCAGCAGCGGCCCTTCGATCACCTCAGCGGTCTGTTCGGTGGGCTCGCGCCCTTCGAATTCAAAATCGTCGAAGGGGAATGAGGATGGCTGGGGCCAACCCATCTGCAGCCACCATTTTTCCCATTCAGAATCAGGATCGATCGCCAATTCTCTTACTCCTATCCCACTTCCCAATTGGCCATTGGCCATTGGCCATTGGTCATTGGTCATTGGTCATTGCTATTGGTCATTTTCCGGCCCCGGCTCGCCATTCCGTCTGGCCCAGGCCTCCCGGCCCTCGGCGGCGACGAAGACTGAGCCGGTGATGAGCAGCCCGCTGCCGGGTTCCATGTCGGCCAGGCCACGCTGGAGGGCGCGGGCCACACTGACGGCCACCTCGGCTCCCCTCCCCAGCGACGCAGCGATG
Source organism: Anaerolineae bacterium (assembly GCA_034434635.1). Classification (GTDB taxonomy): domain Bacteria; phylum Chloroflexota; class Anaerolineae; order B4-G1; family DUEL01; genus DAOTYX01. The sequence continues at coordinate 28,655 of DAOTYX010000182.1, forward strand.
TCGGCCAGTTCGACGGGCGAGGCGGCACGCGGGTGCTCTGAACGGGTGACGATCAGGTACTCGGTGATCGGCAGCAGCGTGCGCAGCATGCCCGGGATATCTTTGTCTCCTGAGGCACCGAAGATGACCACCCAGCGGGTGGAGGGGAACCATTCCTCCAGGGCCGCGCGCAGAACCTGGGCCGAGTAGGTGTTGTGGGCACAGTCGGCCACCACGAGGGGGGCGCGGCTGAGCACCTCCATCCGCGCCGGCCACACCACGTTCCGCAGCCCCTCTTCCACGGCTGGCCGGGGCAGGTTGAAGCCACGCTCGCGCAGCACCTGTAGCGCCGCCACAGCGGTGGTGGCGTTTTCCAGTTGGTGGCGACCCAGCAGCGGCAGCCAGTAGGGGCCGCTGAGACTGTCCCCATCGCCGCGAACTCGCCGCACAATGAAGGACTGGCCCTGCAGGTCGAACGGCCCCGCCTCCCACGTCCAGTCCCGCCCCACCTCGACCAGCGGGGCGTGTTGTTGGCGGCTGACCTCCTCGATCACCTGGATCGCTTCCGGCTGCTGCGGCGCGCTGACGACCGGCGTGTCGGGTTTGATGATCCCCGCCTTCTCCCTGGCGATCTGGGCGAGCGTGTCGCCCAGCAGGTAGGTGTGGTCGAGGCTGAGGGAGGTGATGACCGCCACCTCCGGCAGGAGGACGTTGGTGGCGTCCAGCCGTCCACCCAGGCCCACTTCTGCCACCAGCATCTCGACCTGCTGGCGGGCAAAGTAGGCGAAGGCCATCGCGGTGATGGCCTCGAAGGTGGTAATCTCCGGTTCTCGCTCGATCAACGGGCGGAGTTCATCCACCAGGCTGACCACCTCATCGCGGGTGATCAGTTCTCCCGCCACGCGGATGCGTTCGCGGAAGGTGTGGAGGTGAGGGGAGGTGTAGAAACCGGTGCGGATGTTGGCAGCGCGCAGGGCGGACTCGATGATGGCAGAGGTAGAGCCTTTGCCTTTGGTGCCGGCGACGTGCACGGAGGGATAAGCGCGGTGCGGGTCGCCCAGAGCCGCCAACAGGCGCGTGACACGGCCGAGGTCCAGCGTCTCCGGCGTGTACCGTTCGATACGCCGCTTCTCGTAGTCAGTCAGGCTGTGCAGGTACTCGATGGCCTGGCGGTAGGTCATGTCGCCTTCTTCCTCCCCTGTGCGGTCAGGGCTTCTGCCGGCTGGGGGGTGGAGAGGATTGTACCGCGTTTGCGTGGAATTGCAAATGACTTGCCTTCCGTGGCGGATGATGTTATAATATCGCCGCAGTGGGCGCGTAGCTCAGTTGGTCAGAGCGCTACACTCACATTGTAGAGGTCAGGGGTTCGAGTCCCTTCGCGCCCACTCTCTTCTCAGGCCGCGGGGCCCAGGGGAAGTTTACCCATCCCTTCCCCGGCATATCCGCGGCCTGACGCACAATGCTGGGGATGCTGCATGGCGAGCAAATCCAGACGCCGTTTCCAACTCGACTGGCTGATCAGCAATCTGCGCTGGTTGTTGCTCCTTGCCGTCACCGTTGTTGCTCTGCTGGCCCCGGAGCACGGCTTTGCGGGTCCTCGTTCGGTCTTCCTGATAGCACTGATTCTCGCGGCGGCTTTCTACAACCTGGTCGTGTTGTTGCTGCTCTCCTTTGGCGCTTTCCCGCCGCTCCTCTCGTGGGTGACGTTGGGGTTGGACGCAGCGCTGGCGGTGGGCCTGGTCGCTGTCTCGGGTGGTTTCCAGAGCCCACTGCTGTTCTTCGGTCTGTTTCCCATTCTCACTGCTGCTCTCCGTTTCTCGTTCCTTGTCAATCTGGCGGTCGCCTTGTTCATCACGTTGGGATACTTCCTGATGGGCCTGTTGCAGATGGAGAGCATGTCGCCACAGGCTGTGGCGCAGCAGGTCGGGGATGCCGCGATCCTGGTCCTGGTCGCTCTGGTGACGGGGCTGATCGGCCAGGCTATGCAGCGACGCGTCGCGCTGGAGACGGAGGCGGAGCAGATCGAGGAACTGCGCCAGTTGCGCGCCCGTCACCAGCAGTCGCGGCTCATCTTCGAATTGGCCAGCACCCTCAGCGCCACGCTCAGTTATGAACGGGTCCTGGAGGCCATGCTCGACGTGAGCGAGATCGGCCTGCGCGAACTCTCGCCGACTTCCTCCCCTCAAGTGAGTGTGGTGCTGCTCTTCCGCGATCAGGTGCTGCGGGTGGTCGCCTCCCGTCACCTGGCCCGCAGGGATGAGCAGAGCGTCCTGGAGGGGAAAGAGGGGGTTATCGCCCAGGCGCTGACCACGGCCGAGCCGGCGGTCACGGATGACCCCGGTCATGACCCGGAACTGAGTCGGTTCGCGGTCATGCACCGTTGCCGCCAGGCGGTGGCTGTGCCCTTGCGTGCCGGCTTCGAGAACTTCGGTGTCGTCGTTGTCGCCACGCCCGAACCTGACGTGTACACTGCCGATTATCAGGACCTGTTGGTGGCCCTGTGCAACCAGGCGGTGGTCGCTCTGCAAAATGCCCGGCTTTACCAGAGCCTGATGGAGGAGAAAGAGCGCATCGTCGCGGTCGAGGAGAACGCGCGCAAGAAACTCGCCCGGGACCTCCACGATGGCCCCACTCAGTCCATCGCTGCCATCGCCATGCGCGTGAACTACATCCGCAAGATGCTCGAGGCGGGGAAGGGCACGGTTGAGGAAGAACTGGGCCGGGTGGAGGAGATGGCGCGGATGACCACCAAGGAGATCCGCAGTATGCTCTTCACCCTGCGGCCGCTGATCCTGGAGACGCAGGGGTTGCGCGCGGCGCTGGCTCAGTATGTCGCCAAGTGGACGGAGGCAGATCCGCGCCCGGCCATTCATCTGGAAGCGCCGGAGGGAGTGGACGCGGCATTGGAGAAGGACGCTCAGGGGGTGATCTTCTACATCATAGACGAAGCGGTGGGCAATGCCCGGAAGCACGCCCAGGCGGAGAACGTCTGGATCCGCCTCGAGCGACGCGGCCCCACCTTCGTCGCCGAGGTGCAGGATGACGGCCGGGGCTTCGACCTCGCGGCGGTGATGGCGGACTACACCAGTCGTGGAAGCCTGGGGATGACCAACATGCACGAACGGGCGGAACTGGTAAATGGGTGGATCGAGATCCTCACCGCTCCTGGTCAGGGCACCCGGGTGGTGCTGACGGTCCCCCTGACGAATCCGGGGCCTGGGGGATAGCGTGGACGGATGGGAGCGTTGGGCCTGGCTGGGCGGTTCCCTGCTGTTGGGGGTGGCTGTCGCTCAGGCAACCTGGTGGCTGGAGCGGAGCGGAAAGCGGCCCGGGTGGGTTGATCGGCTGTCATCCAGCCGCTACGCTCCCCTGTTGAAGTTCCTCTTGCGTTTCCTCTTCTACGTCGCCATCCCTTTTGCAGCCCTGTTCTGGGGGCATGATGCCGTGGTTGGAAGGGTGCTGGGGCTTCAACCGCTCCCTCATACCGGAGCGATGGACGAGGCTGCTCTCTGGGCGGACTGGGCGCGGGATGTGGGTTGGGCAGTGGGGCTGGGGGTGACCGCCTGGGGGCTATTGGCCGCGGGCGGCTGGGCGCTCCGTCGGCTGCCCAACCGCCCGGCCTCTTTCGTCTCGGATGGCTTTGCCTGGGACGCGCTGCCCGAGGCTGTTTTCCACGAAGTACACTGGGCCTTCTACCGCAACGCCCCGGTGGTGGCTCTGGGTGCCTACTGGGGATCCTGGGTCGGCCTTGGGTTGGTGCTGCTGGAGGCGCTACTCAATCCCCGCTGGCGGGCAACCCTCCGTTCTCCCTATCACGCCCCTACGGCGCTGTTGCGCGCCGCGCTGGCCGTCCTCAGTTCCGTGTTCTTCCTGCAGACCGGCAACCTGTGGCTGGCGGTGCTGGTGCACGGGGTGGTTGGTTGGGGGGTGATGCAGGTTCTTGCCTTGAACCCTCTTCGCCCCGTTGCGGCTTCCTGAATTTCTCCCCCATCGCGGAGCGCGCTGTATCCCCGCGTCTCCCCCGTCCCCGCTACTGCTTTTCGTACGGCTGCCCGTCCGCCGCGGGTGGGATCGCCTCGCCCACCACGCCGGCCAGGACGACGATCGTCACCAGATAGGGAGCCATCCCCAGAATCTGGGAGGGGATGGGTGTCTGCAGGATCGCCAGTTTCGTCTGCAGGGCGTCGGCGAAGCCGAAGATGAGCGCCGCGCCGAACGCGCCGAAGGGCATCCACTTGCCGAAGATCATCGCTGCCAGGCCGATGAACCCCTTGCCGGCCGTCATCAGCTCATCGAAACGGCCGACGGAGCCGAGGATGAGGAACGCCCCGCCCAGTCCGGCCACCATCCCGCCCAGCAGTGTGTTGATATAGCGGGTCTTGAACACGTTGATGCCCAGCGTGTCTGCGGCGCGGGGGTGTTCTCCCACGGCGCGGGTGCGCAAACCCCAGCGGGTGTGGAAGAGCATCACGTGTGCGGCGACCAACAGGATGAACATCAGGTATACCAGGAGATTCTGATCGAAGAAGACCGGACCGATGAGGGGGATGCGTGAGAGGAGCGGGATAGGGGCACGCGGGAACATGCCGGGATTGTTCAGATACTGAAACTCGGCGCTGGCCAGCAGGCGGGCGCTCAGGAAACTGGTTACGCCCACGGCGAGGATATTGATCGCCGTGCCAGCGATGATCTGGTTGACTTTGAAACGCACGGCCAGCACGCCCAGCAGCAGTCCCATCATCGCCCCGCTGGCTATCCCGCCGAGCAGGCCCAAGGTCAGGCTCGCCCAGGCTGGCCATCCCCAGACACGATTGGCGAGGCTGCCTGCCACCGTCGCGAAGAACGCGCCGGTGAGCATCATCCCTTCGATGCCGATGTTGATCACCGCGCAGCGCTCGCACAACACGCCCGAGAGAGCGGCAAGAGCGATAGGCACCGCGCGCAGCAGGGCACTGTTGAGCAGTCCAGTGAAGTTCAGAGACTTGTCCCGCGCTGCCCAGATCAGGAAGGCCAGCACGAACATTGCGGCAACGATGCCCAGGACAAGGTTGAGGCGACGAAAGCCGCGTGCCAGTTGCCAGCCGCCAAGGAAGGCGCAGAGGAGGATGGCAAAGTACAGCGCTGGCGCGGTCGGGAAGGTCAGGTCGGGCACTCGCAGTGCCGTCGAAGTGCCGCCGGGGTGAAGCACGAAGGTGGTCATCTGACCACCCGCGCTCATGCGGGCGAACAGAAGATAGATCGCCAGTCCTGTACCCAGGAAAATCAGACCGTAGGTGAGCGCACGCCCCGAGGAGGTCCCGCTGCGGGCGGCAATGCGCTTTGACCAATTGGCGAAGCGACCCGTGCTCATCGTTGTCTACCTCCTACGTCCCACCCCAGCCTCGGGCGAGCATGGCCCCTTCCGCACTGCGGGAGACGCGAATGCGGTAGAGCATGCGCACCAACTCCGGCGCGGCGATGAAGATGATGATCAGGGCCTGCAGCACGGAGATGATGTCAATGGGCACCTGTGCCACGCCCTGCATCTGCTGCGCGCCTGCGCGCAAGAAGCCGAAGAGCAGCGCGGCCAACAGCACGCCCGCCGGGTGGCTGCGGCCCAACAGTGCCAGGGCTATGGAGTCGAAGCCGTAGCCGGAGAAGAACGCGTTGGGCATGAAGTGGAGGACGCCGAGGATGTCGTGCGCACCGGCCAGGCCGGCCAGCGCCCCACTGATCGCCATAGTGATCAGGATGGTGCGCGGGACGCTGATCCCGGCGGTCCGGGCGGCGCGCGCGTTCAACCCCACGGCGCGAATCTCGAAGCCCAGCGTTGTCTTGAACAGCAGCCAGTAGATCACCACCACGGCCACCAGGGCCAGCAGGAGCCCGACGTTGACGCGCATCGAAGGGTCGCTGGGGAAGAACTGCGGCAGATAGGCGCTGGGTTGAATCTCCGGGCTGACGGGACGGTAGTCCCCCGGCCGTGACATCGGCCCGCCGACCTGCAGCAGGTAGTCGGCCAGGCGGTAGGAGACGTAGTTGAGCATCATCGTGGTGATGACCTCGTGAGCGCCTGTCCGCGCTTTGAGAAAGCCAGCGATGGAGGCCCATAGCGCCCCGCCGACCATTCCGGCCAGCAGCGCGAGAGGCAGGTGGATGAACCACGGCAGCCCGGTGAGGGCATAGCCGACATAGACCGAGGTCAGGCCGCCGATGAAGTACTGGCCCTCGGCACCGATGTTGAACAGGTTGGCCCGGAAGCCGATCGCCACCGCCAGGCCGGCAAATATGTAAGGGGTGGCGATGCGCAGGCTTTCTGTCAGCGGGTAGATCGCTCGCAGCAGGGTCCTGCTTTCCCCGGTATCGAGATAGGTCCTCAGCCCTTCGACGATGCGGGATGGGTTCCCGAAAGCCCCCTGGAAGAGGGCTGTGTAGGCCCGGACGATGGCCTGCCAGGCCGTCCCCAGCCCGACGCGCACACCTTGCCCGAAAGCGGCCCACACCTGAGGATCGAAGGCCGCGATGAAGAGCGCGCCAATGACCAGGGCGGTGATGATGGCCAGCACAGGCACCAATGCTGCCTGCCAGTTCCAGGCCGTCAGCCGCGACAGCAGTCCGCCCGCCCGTTCCTCGCCGCGCAGCCCGACAAGAGTGCGGATCCGCCCGCTGCGCAGCGCCTCGGTCACCTCGGTGATCTTGCCGCGCGTCTCGGAGGGGATGGCGGTATCGGCGGCGTGGTAGGGGGCCAACCCCACACCGTTGCTGGCCAGGTCGAACCGGTGCACGCCGGCTCGCAACCTGCCCTGTAACGCCTGGGAGACAGCGGTGTAGACCGCGTTATCCACCTGCTTGACCGCGCTGGTCAAGAGCCGCTCCGCGCCGGGGACCTGCCCATCCTGGAAGGTGGTCTCCCACTCGTCCTGATCCACGCCAATGACCCATGTCCCCTCGCGGGCGGCCGCCCGGATCGCGGCACTTCCACACAACCCCGCAGCGGCGAAGATGATGTCGGCCCCTTGTTGAATCAGGTTCTGGGCGGCGGTCTCCCCGGCCTGGGTGTCGTTGAACGAATCCGTATAGATTTCGATGATCTTTGCCAGCCGGTTGGTGTGGCTCAATCCATGCTCGAAGCCGCGCTGGAAGCGCCGCACGGGCGGTATGTCCATCCCGCCGATGAAGCCCACAACGTCACGCTGGGTCATCAGCCCGGCCAGCGCGCCGGCCAGAAAGCCGGCCTGATCCTCGGCGAAGACCAGGCCTGTGATGTTGCGGCTCTCCGGCGTGGGCTCGTAGTCTACCACGATGAAATGAACCGCCGGGTGTTTCTGCGCCAGCCGCTCCACGATCATCCCCGTCGCCGAGCCAATGGTGACGACGACCCCGCAACCGCGCTCGATCAACTGTTCGATATTGTCTTCATAATCGGCGGGGGAAGTGGTTTCGAGCACCTCGCAGGCCACACCGCGCTCCTGTGCGGCGCGGGTCATGCCCTCCACGGCGCACTGGCTGAAGGTGCCGCGCCCGAGGCGGCCCACGTCGGTGACCAGGCCGATGCGATGTCTACTGGGTGGTGTTTGCACGGACGGCCTCCTTTCGCACGCCAGCCATCAGCAGGCCAACCTCCTCGCGGGTGGCCTGTTCGGCAGGCAGGATGTCCATGATCTGCCCCTCGAACATCACCGCGATGCGGTCTGAAAGCCCCATCACCTCGTCCAACTCCGGTGAGACAAGCAGCACCGCGCACCCTTCGTCCCGTTTCTGGATGATGCGGCGGTGGATGTACTCGATGGAGCCTACGTCCAGCCCGCGCGTCGGCTGCGAGGCGATGAGCAGGTGGATGGGGCGGGAAAACTCGCGGGCGACGATGACCTTCTGCTGGTTGCCGCCCGACAGGTTGGAGACGGGGGTCAGGATGCTGGGCGTGCGGACGTCGAACTCCCGGACCCGCTTCTCTGCAGTTGCCATGATGGTCGCCTGGTCCAGCACGCCGCCGTTGGCGAAGGGGGATATGTAGTAAGTGTTGAGGACCAGGTTGTCGGCGACCGGAAAACTCAGCACCAGGCCGTCCTGCTGGCGGTCCTCCGGCACGTGGGCGGTGCCCTGTTCGAGGATGTGGCGGGGGTTGCTGTTGGTGGTGTCGTTGCCGCGGATACGCACACGGCCGGCGCGGGCCGGACGCAATCCGGTCAGGGCCTGTACCAGTTCCGTCTGACCATTGCCTTGAACGCCGGCCACCCCCAGCACCTCGCCAGCGTGCACCTGGAAGGAGACGCCCCGTACGGCCAGGTTGCCGCGATCATCCATCACCTCGAGCCCCTCGACCTCCAGCACCGGCTCGCCGGGGTGGGCGGGTCCTTTCTCGACCTGCAGAATCACGTCGCGCCCGACCATCATGGCCGCCAGTTGTCGCTCGTCGGTCTGATCGGGGGTTGTGGTGCCGACCACACGTCCGTTGCGCAAGACGGTGATGCGATCGGCAATGGCCATCACTTCCTTCAACTTGTGGGTGATGAAGATGATGGACTTGCCCTGCTCGATCAACGAATGGATGATCTTGAAGAGTTCTTCGACTTCCTGAGGTGTGAGCACCGCGGTCGGCTCATCAAGGATCAGGATGTCCGCCTCGCGGTAGAGCAGTTTGATGATCTCGACACGCTGTTGCACGCCAACGGGCAATGTCTTGATGTAGGCATCGGGATCGACGCCCAGCCCGTATTGTTCGGAAATCCTGCGGATGCGGTTGGCGGCGGCAGCATGGTCGAGGAAGATGCCGTTCTTGATGGATTCCACACCCAGCATGACGTTTTCGGTCACCGTGAGCACCGGGACGAGCATGAAGTGTTGATGCACCATGCCGATGCCCTGGGCGATGGCGTCATTGGGGTTTTGGATTTGGACCGGCTGGCCGCGCACCAGGATTTCGCCGGCATCTGGGTTGTAGAGGCCGTAGAGGATGTTCATCAGGGTGGTCTTGCCGGCGCCGTTCTCGCCCAACAGGGCGTGGACCTCGCCTTGTTCGAGGGTCAGGTCAATGTGGTCGTTGGCCAATACGCCGGGGAACGCTTTGGTGATGCCGCGCAATTCCAGGACAGGGGGCATTGACCGCCTCCTTCGCGGGAATAGGGGCGGTGCCGGGGTTGCCCCCGGCACCGCTTACAGGTCATGTGGACGATTACTGGCCGGAGATGAAGGCTGCCCAGCCAGTGTCAATGGTGCCGTCGATGAGGCCCTGGCGGATGGTCTCCAGTTCGGAGACGATGTCCGCCGGGACGTCATCCTCGAACTCGTGGAACGGGGCGATGCCGACACCCTCGTTGGCCAGCGTGCCGACGTAGGTGCCGCCAGCGAACTCGCCCGCGACCGCCATGGCGATGGCGTCGCGCACGGCGATGTCCATATTCTTCATCACGCTGGTCAGGGTCACCGAGCAGTAGTCCGGCGCGCTGATGCACCAGTCGGTGTCCACACCGATGAGCATGGTGCCGGGGTTCTCCATGATCGCGGCGGCGGTGCCCAGGCCGGCAGGACCAGCCACCGGCATGATCACGTCCGCGCCCTCGGCGATCAGGTCCTCGGCAGCGCGGCGGCCGTCATCGGTGGACTCGAAGTTGTTGATGAACAGGCCCTCGCCCGTCTCCGTGCTCCAGCCCAGCACCTGGACGTTGGCGCCGTGCTGCTCGTTGTAGTAGTTGACGCCGGACTCGAAGCCGACCATGAAGATGGTCACCGGCGGGATGGGGATGCCGCCCCAGGTGCCGACGATGCCGGTCTGGGACATGGCCGCAGCCAGGTAGCCAGCCAGGAAGGCGGCCTGGTCGGTCGAGAAGGTCAGGCCCAGGACGTTGGGGATAGCCGGGTCATAGGCGAAGTCCACGATGGCGAAGTTGACGTCGGGGTTGTTCTGGGCGAAGGTCGCGGTGTCGTCGCCCAGCAGGAAGCCGACCGTGACGATCATGTCGTAGTCCTGGTCAATGAACTGCTGCAGGTTGACCGCGTAGTCGGTCTGCTGCTGCGACTCCAGGTACTGCACCTCGACGCCCAGTTCATCCCGCGCCAGTTCCATGCCGTGCCAGGCGGTGGCGTTGAAGGAGCGGTCGTCAATGCCGCCCACATCGGTGACCATACCAACCCGGTAGGCCGGCGGGG
>DAOTYX010000183.1:0-3749 GCA_034434635.1 Anaerolineae bacterium
CCCGAAACCGTGTTCGCCCCGGCTGCCACCACCGCTGCGAGCAGACTGCCGACCTCAGAAGGCTTGCGCAAGGTCACCTGCACGAAGTGCGAGACATGGTAGATGACCTCGCCCGTGGGGGTGCCCTTTTCAGGGTCGTAGACTGTCTCGACCCACAGGCTGTAGCCGGTGGTCTGGACATCTTCGTCGGCCACTCCAAGTTGGCGCACCGCCGCCAGCGCCCGGTCCATCTTCTGAGCGGCCTCGTCCACAATTGCCGCCGGGTCACCGCCGCGCAGGTCCAGGCCGAAGTTCACCTGTGCCACCTGGGGTTCGGCGCTGGCGCTGCCGGTGCCGACCACCACCACGCCCTGGGTTGGCACCCCGTTCACAACGACGCCGCCGCCCCCGCCGGCAACTACCTCCGGCCGCTCAGAGGGCGGGGCGACGGCGACCGGGCTTTCCCCGGCTTCACCCTCCACTGCGGCCGGGCTTTCGGCCACTGCGGTGCCGCGCAACTGCGCCAGCCCGCCACACGCTGCCAGAGTCAGCACCGCCAAAACAGCCAGCGTCACGTGCCACCATCTCCGGTACATTGTTCACCTCCCGTATAGAAGCTTTGCCACCGACTACATGGCCGAGTATAGAACAGAAAGGGCCGGCCAACATCGGCCAAATGGCTAGTCCCCGCCTGGCCGCCTGGTGGGGATTGGCAGATTGCATCCAAGGGGATGGGCGTCAAGCGGCGTGAAGCAGGCCGAGCTTGCGCATCACCTTCGCTGGCGTGATGCGGCGGGCGCGCCGCCACTGGTAGCGCAGCCAGCGCTTGGCGGCATGGAGCGGCGTGCGGCGCTGACTTTCAGCCATCGCCCAGCGCAGGAAGTCGTAGTCTTGGCCCTTGATCTTCGGCTCCGTCGGATTGCGCCTGTAGGAGTCGTAGTCACTGATGCGGCTGAGGTTGTGCTCAACCACGTAGTCGTACAGATCGGTGCCGGGGTGCGGCGTAAAGAAGGCCGGGCTGTAGTAGTCAGGGTCTATCTCCTTCATGAGCCGCACCGTCTCCAGAACTTCTTCCTTCGTCTCGGTCGGCAGGCCCAGCATGTAGTTCGCCCAAATGGTGATGCCGTACTTGCGGCAGATGCGCGCCGCCTGACGGTTCTGCTCGGCTGTGGTGCCCTTGCGGATGAAGCGCAGCACGCGGTCACTGCCGCTCTCGAAGCCGATGAAGTAGCCGCGCAACCCCGCCTGTGCCATCTGGGCCACCATATCCTCGTGTTTGACGATGATATCGGCCCGGCTCTGGCAGAAGAACGGCATGTACAACCCCGCGCGCTGGTAGGCAGCGACGAACTCGCTCACCCAGGCGCGATCTTCGGTCAAACAGTCGTCGTGGAACATGAACGACTTGATCCTGTAGCGCTCCACCAACATCTGCAGCTCGGCGATCACGCTCTCGACCGAGCGACGGCGTGTGCGCCGGCCGAACAGATAGTCCTCGCCCGGCTTACAGAAGGTGCAGTGGTACAGGCAACCGCGCCCGGCGATGATCGTGGCAAATGGAGGCGCCAGCTCTTCCACAAAGGGCACCTCGGGCGAATCGAGGTCATAGCCCCACTTGCGCCATTCATCGAGGAACAGGTCGCGGTCGGCAAACGGGATCGAGTCGAGATCGGGGGTCTCTCCGCGCAGCACGCGCTGCCGAGGAGGGTCACCCGCGGCGATCGCGTGCAGGAGCCTCGGGAAGGTGACCTCACCCTCCTGCGTGATCAGGTAGTCCACGTGCGGAATGCGCAGCGCATCCTCGAGCGCAATGGTCACGTGTGGCCCACCAATGACCGTGATCAGATCAGGCTTGACCTCTTTCGCCAGGGCGATCGCCTGCCGTGCGGGGTTGTAATCCACGCTCATCATCGTCACACCCAACACGTCGGGATCCCGTTCGGCGAGCACCTGCCGATACCGTTCCCATCCCGAGAGCGCCCGCAGGTCAATCAGGTCTACGCTGAAGCCCTGTGCCTTAGCGGCAGCACTGAGCGAGGCCAGGCCGTGCGAGATCCAGCCTGCATCCATACCCTGCTTGAGCGATGAGAAGCCGCGACCCGCGATGCCGGGGTACACGAGGGTTGTCTTGAGCACCATCGTTCGCGCAGCTCTAGAGTCCGCCCCCCTCGCTGAGTTCGTCGGGCCGGACAGGAGGTTGGATGACATAGGTACACTGGTGGCTATCCTTGACCGCCCAGGCCACTCGCTCCGGGGTCGTGCCCAACACCTGGCTCAGCAGGGTCTGATCAATGGCGCACACTTCCCGGTGGACTGCCGCCACTTGCTCATAGGGGCAATTGGCCACATGGAGCAGAAACGCACCATCGTCCCGGCGCTCCCAACTGGCCAGATAGCCGCGCGCATTGAGGAACTCCACGACTGCCGCCAGGCGCTCCTCGAACGAGAGGTCGGCTGGAGACCGGAACTGCGCTGCCAGCCGCAAACCGATCTGCTGCATCGTGCGGTCCACCTCGCCCCCGGCTCCACGCGCCCGTATCTCGTCCAGCAGCAGGCTCGCCAACTGGTCGTATTGCTTCGGAAAGTGTTCGCTGGCCCGCTCCGTCAGCGAGTAGACATGCTGGGGACGACCGGGGGCCTTGCGCCGCCGCACCGTGGGGGCCCCGACCAGGCCCTCTCCCCGCAGCACATCCAGATGGTGGCGAATGGTCACCGGTGTGAGCCCCAGCATGCGACTCAGATCGTCCACGCTGGCCGCCTCTGTCTCCTTGAGTATCCGCAAGATCCGTTCTCTTGTTGCCTGCATGTGTCTTAGCCCCTCCATCCGTGCCAGAGCCGGCACACCCCGCGCCGGCGGTACTCTTATTGTATCATTGCAGGCAGGTTTTGTCAAACTAGCATCGTCATTATTTGGCAGGCCACGCCGCATCCGACCTCGGCTCGGGCAGCCAGTTGCCCTAATCCGTGAAGCAAGGTACAATCAGAGCCAACCCTATCGTATCGGTGCCACGGACAACGATGGTAGAGAATGACATAGAAGAGAGAACGGAAGAAGCCGCTGCTCCTATCCGGGTAGCAGGAGTGCGTTTTCAGACCACAGGCAAAGTGTACAGCTTCGACATCGGGGAGTGCAAGGATGTGCGCGTCGGCGATATCGTCCTTGTGGAGACCTCACGGGGGCAGCAGCTAGGAGAGGTTGCGCTCCTGCGCCCGTTGCGTCCTGGGGAGGAGAAGCGCGCATTGAGCCCGGTCATTCGGCGCGCCACAGGGCGCGACCTTGCGTTGAGGGCCGAATGGCAAGAGAAAGCAGAAGAGGTGCTGAAGACCGCCCAACGGGTGGCAGCCGAGCTGCGGCTGTCGCTCAAGCTCGTGTCGGCCGAGTACTCCTTCGACGGACGCCAGCTGACGCTGCTGTACGTGGCCGAGGAGGGCGAACGGAAACAGCCGCTCGAGCGCCTGACGCAGCGTCTGCAGCGCATTTACCCCGCCCAGGTGGAACTACGCCGCACAGGGCCGCGGGACTACGCCAAGCTGCTTGGAGGATACGGCGCCTGCGGCGAGGAGTGCTGCTGTGCGCGCTTCCTCTCCGATTTCAGCCCGGTGTCTATTAAGATGGCCAAGCTGCAGGGCGTGTCGCTCAACCCATCTGAGATCACAGGCGTGTGCGGACGATTGCGCTGCTGCCTGGCCTATGAGAACGAGCAGTACGAGGAAGCCTGCAATCTGCTGCCAAGACGGAAGGAACGCGTGATGACCCCCTATGGCGAGGG
>DAOTYX010000184.1:0-69612 GCA_034434635.1 Anaerolineae bacterium
ACCACCTCCAGACCATCCCTGGCGCAAATATCCAGCCTGTACCCCAAGCCGCCAACCCCGCTCTTGTCCTATGGGCGCAAAAATATGACGGACACTCCGCCTTGCCCAAGCACTTGACAATCCGTTTTATATATTGTATACTCTAGAATAGTTTCTCCCCCAACCGGGGCGGTCTGCTCTTCCCGCAGAGTGTTTCTGGCTCAGAAAGCACATGGCCTGCGGCGCTCACTGCGCCAGGCAGGTCAGGGAGGATGAGATGAAGCTAGACCTGGAAAGCGGATTCGAGGGCCGAGAGCGGGACGGCACCAAACTGGAGCGCGGAGCGCGCATCCTGCGCGAGGCGATCCTGCGCGGCGACCTGCGCCCGGGCCAGAAACTGCGCCAGCAGGAACTGGCCGAGTCGTTGGGCATGAGCGCTACCCCGGTGCGAGAGGTGCTGCGTATCCTCGAGGCGGAGGGCCTCCTGGTGCGCGACCCCTACCGCGGCGTCTTCGTCGCCGAGGTCTCCCCGGAGGACACCGAAGAGATCGCCCCCATCCGTGTCGCCCTGGAGAGCCTGGCGGTGAAGATGTGCGCCTCCCGCATCACCGACGACGAACTGGCGACGCTGGAGCAACTGGCCCAGGAGATGGAGGAGGCCTGGCAGAAGGATATGGACCTGGTCCGGGTGCGCCGCTGCAACTACCATTTCCACTCCACCATCTACCACGCCTCGGGCTCCACCATCCTCTGCGGGATCATCGAACGGCTCTGGCCGCGCTTCGCCACCGACCTCCTGTGGATGATCCCCGGGCGCGCCGATAGTTCCATGGCCCAACATCGCGCCATCCTGGAGGCGCTGAAGCAGCGGGATGGCGACCGCGCGGCGGAACTGATGGCCGAGCACATCATGACCGCCGGCCGCGAGATCGTCGAGTTCCTCAAACGGCAGAGTTGGGGCGTCATCCCCAGAACGGTGTCCACCAGCCTCACCAGCCAACGCTAACCCAAGAAGGAGACCTCCTCATGGCTTCCACCCCCGCTACGATTCAGCGGCCGTCGCACGGTAGAGCGTATGTCCGTAGTTTCCTGTTCTCGGTGAAGATCAACTCCCCCCTCGCCCGCCTGCACGTGGTGACCAAACTCCTGCTGGTGCTGGCCCTCTCCGTCGTCATCGTTCGTTTCATCAATACCGCCAACCCCGACCCACTGGGAGCGATCCTCCTTGCCCTGCTGGCCACCCTGGCGCTGTACCTGAGCGGGGTGATGCGCTGGGTCTTTCACTCCTACCTGCTGGTGCTCTTCCCCGCGCTCCTGGGCATGGCCCTCACCTGGGTGATCTTCAACCCCGACCCCGGCGCTGGCGTCCTGTGGCGCATCCCGGTCTACAACGGACAGATCACCCTGGGGGTCTCGCTGGGATTGGGCCTCTTCCTGGCCTTTCTGGTGGGCTGGTACGTGGTGCGGCGCGGGGTGTTCTGGGGGTTGGTGGGAGGGCTGGCGCTGGCCCTGGTGGTCACCCGTTTCGTGGGTAACCCCTCCATCACCTTCGCCCGCTTCGAGTTCTTCCACCCGCTGGCCATCATCGTCTCACAGCGGAACCTGGTCGTCGCTGTGACCAAGGCGCTGGGCTACGGGGCGATGATCTTCGTCTCCCTGCTTCTGGTGATGACCACCCGGGACATCGAACTGACCGGGGCGATGATGCAGATGCGCGTCCCCTATGTGGCCAGTTTCTTCGTCTCCACGATGCTGCGCAGCCTGAGCATGGCCCTCAGCGACTACAGCACGATCCGCCAGGCGCAGATCGCCCGCGGGGTCTCGCTGCGCAAGAAGAACTTTCTTCAGATTATCGCCGACCTGGCTTACATGGCGGTCCCCCTCACCGCCACGATGTTGCGTCGCTCCAGCGAGGTGGGCGACGCCGTGCTGATCCGCGGCTTCTCGATGCAGACGCGCAAACCCACGGAGTTCCATGAGGTCCGCCGGTTCACCTGGGTGGATGGAGTGGTACTGGGCATCTGCGCCCTGTTCGTGGTGATCGTCTTCGTCTTCAGGCTCAACATCACACAACTGCTGGGAGTAACCCTATGAGCGTCATGGTGAAGGTGGAGGACTTCCACTGGCGGTATCCGAGTTTTGCCGGGATTGAGGAAAACCCCTGGACGTTGAAGGGAATCAACCTGGAAGTTGAGAAAGGAGAGTTCTTCGGCATCACCGGTCCCAGCGGGGCCGGAAAGACAACGACCTGTAAGGCCATCCTGGGGATCATCCCCCACGGCCTGAAGATTCCCTATCGCTACTACAACCATCACCTCAAGGGCAGCGTGTGGGTGGATGGGGAACTCGTCACCGGCGTCAACCCTGAGGGCAACGTCGTGGACGATCAGCCGCTGGGGGAGTTGTTGGGCAAGGGCATCATCGCCCCCAGGGGCGGCATGGTGCTGCAGGATCCGGAGACGCAGTTTCTCAGGATGAGCCTGCTGCACGAGGTCGCCTTCGGCCTGCAACTGCTGAAACTGCCGGCGGAGGAGATCGAGGCGCGCGTGCGCGAGGCGCTGGAGATGGTGGGGCTGGGGTTCCTGATTGATGACGCGGCCTACATCCATCCCAACGACCTCTCGGGCGGACAGAAGCAGCGGGTGGCGATCGCCTCCTTCCTGGCGATGCGCCCGGAGTTGCTGGTGCTCGACGAACCGACCAGCGACCTGGACCCGCAGGGGAAGAGCGAGGTGATCGAGACGGTGCGCATGCTCCACGAGCGGCACAACATGACCGTCGTGCTGGTCGAGCAGGACCCGGAGATCCTGTGTCGCTTCTGCGACCGCATCGCCCTGATAGAGGACGGCCAGGTGCGCATGGTCGAGCTGGCCAACCGGTTCTATCGCCGCGTGGACATCCTGGACGGCTGCGGCATCTACAAGTTTGAGGTCTCCGAGATCGCTGCGCGGGCGGCCATCCATCAAGGGGACAGCGTACCGATCAGCATCGAGGAGTCTCTGGCCTGTTTCCCGCGCGATCTGGATTGTGCGTTGCAGCCAGCGGACTATGTGCCGACAGGTGAGGTGCTGCTGGAGGTCAAAGACCTGGAGTACGTCTACGAGGACGGGACGCAGGCGCTGTTCGGCGTCAACTTCAACCTGCACAAGGGGGAGGTGCTGGCGCTGCTGGGCACCAACGGCAGCGGCAAGACCACCGTGGCCAAGATCCTCAACGGCATCTACGCCCCCAGCGGTGGGGTGGTGCGCGTCTTGGGACAGGACATCTCGCGCCGCTCGGTGCGGCGGCAGTTGCCGCGCCATGTCGGGTATGTCTTCCAGAACCCCGACCACCAGATCTTCACGCGCAAGGTGCGGGACGAGGTGGCCTACGGGTTGAAGAGCCTGCAGGTGCCGGCGGAGGAGATGGAAGAGCGCATCATGCAGGCGCTGGAGGCGGTGGGGTTGGCGGACAAGGCCGATGAGGACCCGCTCTTCCTGGGCAAGGGGCAGCGGCAGCGGCTGGCCGTGGCCTCGATCCTGGCCATGCGGCCGGAGATCATCATCGTGGACGAGCCGACCACTGGCCAGGACTATCGCATGGTCTGCGGGATCATGGAGCTGCTGGAGGAGTTGCACAGCCAGGGGAACACGGTGCTGATCATCACCCACGACATGACCCTGGTGGCGAACTACTGCCAGCGGGTAGTGGTGCTGCTGGATGGACGGGATATCTTCACCGGCAGTCCGCGCGAGTTGTTCGGCAGCCCGGAGAACGTCCGCGCCACGCGGCTGTGCGCGCCGCAGGCGATCTCGTTGAGCGTGGCCATGCGCGAGCGGAACGAAAACTTCCCTTTGTTGTTGAACAAGATGGAGTGGGTGCAGGCGTTGGAGAGATACGCCCGCGGCTGATGCGCTTGCCTGAAAACGATTAACCCGGTCTCGAAAGTTGTGCCCTGGCAGGGAAAGGAGGTGGTCCATCGCCCACGCACAGCAGAGTGATCCGTCACGGATCGCCAACTGTCCAGTAGCAGCGTCGTCCGTACCCACAGGTTCAAGGAGGAACGCGATATGTCGTCTAGGGCACCTGTAAACTATGGCCTCAAGTGGAACCCCAATCCACCGGTGACGGTGCCGCAGTTGGTGGCTTATGCCCTGGCTACCGGAATCTACACCATCCTCGCCTGGCTGGGGGTCATCGGCTTGCCCGTGGGGATTGCTGGAGTCTCGGCCCTCTTCGTCGCCGTCGGCTTCGGGGTCCCCTTTGCGATGTGGTTTGGTCTCTGGGGCTTGGTGATGGGCTTCATCGGCACCACCGTCGGCGCAGGGATCCTGACTGGCCTGCCCATCCCCATTGCCCTGGCCTTCGGTGTGGGGGACGTTATCCTTTATGGCAGCCTGTTGCTGCTGTATCGTGGATTGGCCCCGCGCTTCGGTGTGGACCCCATCGGCCGGGATGTCTTCACCCCCAAAGGTTTTCTTTTCTTCTTCATCATGGCGGCCAATCTGCCCCACATCCTCGGCGGCATCTACGGCACCTGGCTACTGTATACGGTCGGCTTTGTCCCGCCAGATGCGATCCTGCTGACCTTCTTGGGTTTCTGGTTGGGCAACGTGATTGTTGTGACCGTGATTGCCCCGATCCTGCTGCGGCTCTTGGGGCCGGTGGTCGAGCGGTTCGGGCTGACCAACTACGGTTGGCTCACCTAGCACTTCAGGAGGGAGGAACGATGTCCGAACGTATGTCAAAGATGACGACCTCTTACGGTCTGCGCTGGAACCCCAACCCGCCGATCACGGTGGTCAGCCTGGTGACCTACGCTGTGGCCGCGGGGGTATACACGATCCTCTCCTGGTTGGGGGTGATCGCTCTGCCGGTGGGCATCGTCAGCGTTTCGGCGTTGTTCGTGGCCATCGGCTTTGGCATCCCCTTCGCCATCTGGTTTGGCGGCTGGGGACTGGTGATCGGCTACATCGGCTCCTTCATCGGCGCGGGCATCCTGGCTGGCACGCCGGTACTCTTGACCATTCCCTTCGCCTTCGTGGACTGGATCCAGTTCGGCATCCCGCTGCTGGCCTACCGTCTGCTGGCGCGACGCTTCGGCCTGCATCCGCTCGGCAAGGACGTCTACAGCCTGAAGGGTTTTCTGTTCTTCCTGGTATTCGCCGTCATCATCCCCAATGGCCTCGGCGCCCTGTACGGGATCACCATCCTCTACCTGGGCAACCTGGTGCCGCCGGATGCCTTCTGGCCCGCGGTCTCCGCCTGGTGGATCGGCAACATGATCGTCACCGTCATCATCGCCCCTATCCTCCTGCGTGTGTTGACGCCGGTGATCGAGCGGTACGGCCTGGCCACCCACGGTGTCATCTCCTAAGCCAGCAACAGATCAGACCTCCGAGGTCCCCAGAGGCCTCGGAGGTCTGATTGAGGCAACCGTTTGCCCTGTATCCTTCCGCAGGGCAGTTCTGACTGAGAGGTGAGTGATGTTGCGAGCGGATCGCGTCAAAGAGGCTCACACGAAGATCGTACCACCCTTCTCCCTCGATGAGAGTATGACGTTTTTCTGCCCGCAGGAGAACCTGGAAGCGCTGGAGCATCCCCGCGTGCGCGCATTTCAGGAGTATCTGCTTAACGAATATCAGCCTCCGCTGCACGGAAAACGGGCGGTGATGCTGCTCCTGCCGTGCACCAAGACCAAGCCCTATATCCTGAGCGCGGAGCATCAGGCGATCAACGGCTTTCTGCTGGCGCAGGGGTTCGGTCCCCTGGAGGAGGCGCAGGTACCCGCGGGACTGGCCGAGGCGCTGCCGGCGTGGGCCGATCCCCGGCTGCTCAACAACGGCATCTGGGCGCGGGGCGATCTGTTGTTGCATCGCTTCGTTGTCTCCGAGCCGATGGCTCTGGTGCCCTATGAGCTGATCTACACCTTCCAGGGCGGGGTCTCGCCGGCCAGCCAATATGACGACCCGGGCCTGTTCGAGCATCGCGGCACGGCGGTCTGTCCCTGGCGGGCTGACTACACGGGCATCCCGGCCGCCGACGGTTACCGTTGGGGAGATCGGGAGAAGGCGGCCTACGTGGAGGTGCACAACCGGTTGGTGCGCATCATCGTGGCCTTGTTGGATCGCTTCGGTGACGCCTACGTGGCGCGGCTGGCCTATGTCAGCCCCGGCCTCACCCATCGCAGTTTCCTGACCAGCGTCGAGGAGAAGCGGCGGGCAGGACTCCCGCTGGGCCGACGCACGACAGCGGGCTTGCTGCGCCTGGAGGGGGTCAATGACCTGCGGCCGGGCCGGGTGCGCGTTATCCCCGACGAGGTGGAGATTGAGAAGATCCTCACCCGTCTGGGCAGGCGCATGCCCGGCGCCAGTTCGCGCCAGGTGCGTGGCTTCTTCGCCACTGGCGGCGGCGGGGCAACCCCCTTGATCCTTCCGGAGACGCTGGAGGTCCTGCGCGAGCACCTGCTGGACTGGTGTTGAATCTCTTTTTTTGGAACCCTTTGGTATACAATATAATATATGAAAGAGAGGAACGATGGACGAAGCAACCCGGCAGGCCTATATCCAGATGGATCGCCGGTACATCTGCCGCACCACCCCCTTCCCCAAAGACATGGTCATCGCTGAGTCGCACGGCTGCACCATCACCACCGTAGACGGACAGGAATACCTCGATCTGCTGGCCGGCATCGCCGTCTGCAATGTCGGTCACCGCAACCCTGAAGTGGTGGAGGCGGTCAAAGCGCAACTGGACCGCTCCATGCACGTGATGGTCTTCAGCAAGTTCATCATCCCGATCCAGGTCGACGCCGCGCGGCTGCTGGCCGAGGTCACCCCGCCAGGTCTGGAGACCACCTTCTTCACCAACAGCGGCTGTGAGGGGATCGAGGGGGCACTGAAGACGGCGCGCAAGTACACCGGACGCAGCCGCATCATCTCCTGCCAGCGCGCCTTCCACGGCCGGACCTTCGGCGCCCTCTCGGTGACCTGGCGCGAGACCTACCGCAAGCCCTTCGAGCCGCTCGTGCCCGACGTGCATTTCATCCCCTTCAACGACCTGGAGGCGGCCCGTGCGGCGATTGACGACCGCACCGCCGCGATCATCCTGGAGCCGGTACAGGGGGAGGGCGGGGTGCGCATCCCCGATGACGACTACCTGCCGGGCCTGCGGCAGATCTGTGACCAGACCGGGGCGCTGATGATCCTGGATGAAGTGCAGACCGGCTTTGGGCGCACCGGGCGTTGGTTCGGCTGCGACCACTGGGGGGTGAGCCCCGACATCATGGTGCTGGCCAAGGCGCTCGGCGGCGGCATGCCCCTCGGCGCCTTCATCGGCCGGCCGGAGGTGATGGACACGCTGTGCGACCCCATGCTCTCCCACCTCACCACCTTCGGCGGTCACCCGGTCTGCTGTGCGGCGGCAGTGGCGGCGATCCGCTTCATGCAGCAGGAGGACCTCCCTGCACGCGCCGCGGAACGGGGGGGGCAGTTCATGGCCGGCCTGCGCCTGATGCAAGAACGATACCCCGCGGTGATCAAAGAGGTGCGCGGCCTGGGGCTGATGATCGGCATCGAACTGCACAGTCGAGAGGTGATGGCCCGCTTCGTGGACGAGGTGCACCGCCAGCATCTGATCATCGGCGACTCGATCAACGACGACCTCACCGCCCGTCTGGAGCCGCCGCTGACCATCACCCCGCAGGAGGTGGACGAGGCGCTCTCTCGCCTCGAGGCTGCCTGCCGGGCTACTGCACAGATGAAACCATGACTCCCCCGATGACCTTCCAGGTCCTCGCCAGCAGAGATGGGGAGGACAGAACTTGGAGGCGGCAGATGTATCTCGTCCGGGAACACGAGGTGACCGGCGATCGCATGGACCCGCCCTACGCACGGGTGGTCAAGCACCTGGTGGCGGCGTGGAACGCCGGTGCAACCCATCTCTGGTTGGGTGTCTCGGTCATTGACCCGCTCAGCAGTTCGAACCTTCATGTCCACGAGGGTCAGGAGGAGGTCTTCTACTGCCTGAGCGGCCGGGGGCGCATCCGCGTGGGTGACGAAGAGGCTTCCTTCGAGCCCGGCTGTTGCGTCTTCGTGCCTCCCGGGGTGGCACACCAGCTGATCAATACCCAGAGTGACGAGGTGCTGCGCGTCCTCTCGGCGACTGCCCCCCCCTTCAGCCGTGAAGGCTGGTCCAACGTTCATGCCGCCGGTGGCGCGGATGAAACGGTCCGAAAGGAGTAGAGACATGCGCGATGGTCGAGCAGTGGCGTTCACGCCGATCCTGATCGGCGGCATGACGGTGAAGAACCGTCTGGTGGCGGCGCCGATGGTGATGAACCACGCGACGGAGGATGGGCACGTCACTCCCCGGATGCTGGACTACTACGCCGCCAAGGCGGCCGGTGGCTACGGCCTGGTGCAGGTCGAAGCCTCCTACATCCGCCCCGATGGCCGGATGTTCGGGCGCATGCTGGGCATCTATGATGACCGGCAGATCCCGGGCCTGAGTGAACTGGTGGAGGCGATCCACCAGCAGGGGGCCAGATGCACGATTCAACTGGTGCACGGGGGACGGGTGGCCGCCCGCCGCTTCACTGGCGTGCAACCTGTCGCCCCTTCCGATGAGACGCCGCCGCTGAGCGAGAAGCCCCGTGGCCTGCGGGTGGACGAGATCGCCGCGCTGGTGCAGTGCTGGGTGGAGGCCGCCTTGCGTGCCCAGGCGGCTGGCTTCGATGGGGTGATGATCCACGGTGCCCACGGCTTCCTGCTCTCCCAGTTTGTCTCCCCGTACTGCAATCGCCGCACCGACGAGTATGGCCGCGATCGCTACCTGATCGTCAAGCAGGTGGTGCAGGCTGTGCGGCAGGCGGTGGGTCCCGACTACCCCATCCTCTACCGTGTCAGCGCTGACGAGTTTCTGGGGGATGCCGGCCTGACCATTGACGAGACGGCCAATGTGTACGCGCCGCTCCTGGAAAGCCTGGGCGTGGACTGCATTGACGTCTCCGCTGGGATCCAGGAGCGGGTCTTCTACAACATCCAGCCGCTCTACTCCCCCCGCGCGGCCATCCTCCACCTGGCCCAGCAGGTGCGTCAGAAGGTCACCATCCCGGTCATCGGTGTGGGACGGATCAACGACCCGCGGCTGATCGAGCATATCTTCGCGACCGACAAGGTGGATATGGTGTCCCTGGGGCGCCAGAGCCTGGCTGACCCCGACCTGCCCAACAAGATGCGCGCCGGACGGTATGACGACGTGCGCCGATGCATTGCCTGTGACATTGGCTGCTCCTACCGCCACATCGTGCAGTGGGTGGCTGACTGCGCGATCAACTACGAGGTGACCCGCGAGCCGCAGTTCCGCCAGATGATGGAGCGAGCGACGAGCCCCAAGAAGGTCGTTGTCGTTGGCGGTGGGCCGGCCGGGTTGGAGGCGGCCCGCCTGGCAGCGCTCAAGGGGCACACCGTCACGCTCTACGAGAAGAACGAGACGCCCGGTGGGCTGCTCAACCTGGTCTCACGCATGCCGCGGGTGTACATGGCCGAATTGCACAACATCGTCGAGTGGGAGATGCACGCGCTCGGCGCGCTGCCGGTGGAGGTGCGTTTGGGCGTGGAGGCGACGCCGGACATGCTGCGCGAAGTTCCGCCCGATGTGATTATCCTGGCCATGGGCGCGCGCATGCGCCGCCTCGACCTGCCCGGTGCGGACGATCCGCGAGTGATCAGCCTGCTGGATTATCTGCGGGATGGGGAGCACGTGGGAGAAAGAGTGGTGGTGATCGGCGGCCATGAGGGAGCAGAGGCGGCGCTCTCTTTGGCCCGCACTGGCCACAAGGTGGTCCTGCTCGAGGCGGATGACCACATCGCCGATGCGCCTTACCTCAAGTACGTTGGCCGTCAGATGTTGCTCAGGAACATGCTCTCCGAGGAAGGCATTGCGGTGAGCACCGGCGCGAAAGTGGTGGCAATTCGGGATGAAGGGGTGGTAGTGCGGACGGATGGCCGTGAAGGGTTGGTTCCTGCCGATACGGTGGTCGTGGCCCTGGGCCGCGAGGTGGACTCGCTGTCGCTGGCTGCCTGGCAGGGGGCGGCTCCCAAGGTCATCCTTGTCGGCGACTGTGCTGAACCGGGAACGGTGCGCAACGCCATCCACACCGCCGCCCGTGCGGCGCTGAGCCTGTAGAATTCAGGAGAGGGAGATGTCCGAGAACAGCGAGCAACTGCAACGGAAAGCGCGTGAACATGTTATCTTCCCGGCGGTGACGCCGGCTCAGGTGGCCGAACTGGGCCCTATCGTCTTCACCCGCGGGGAGGGCATCTACCTGTGGGACGCCGCCGGCAAGCGGTACATGGATTCGATGTCCAGTGGTGTCTACGCGGTGCACATCGGCTACGGGCGGGAGGAAATGGCCCGCGTGATGTACGATCAGGCGCGGACCATGCATTACTTCTGTCCTTACGGTTACATCTCTCCACCGCCGATCGGCTTCGCCGAGAAACTGGCCCAGTTGCTGCCCGGCGAGATGCCCTACGTCTTCTTCACCCAGGATGGCAGCGAGGCGGTGGAGTCGGCCTTCAAACTGGCCAGACAGTGGGCTTATCACAAGGGTTATCCGCGCAAGTACAAGATCATCTCCCGACAGCGCGCCTATCACGGTTCGACCATGGGGGCGCTGGCCGCCACGGGCACGATGGCCCCGTTGCGCCAGATCATGGAACCCCTGCCGCCTGGCTACTGTTTCGCCCCTCCACCGTATTGCTACCGTTGCCCCTTCGGCCTGAAATACCCCGCCTGCGACGTGCGCTGCGTCGAGGCGATTCGCCAGATGATCGAGTTCGAGGGCCCCGATTCGGTGGTGGCAGTCATCGGCGAGGTGGTGATGGCCGCTGGCGGCTGTATCGTCCCGCCACCAGAGTACTGGCCGCGCCTGCGCGACATCTGCTCCCGCTACGGTGTGTTGCTGATTGACGATGAGGTGGTCTGCGGTTTCGGGCGCACTGGCAGGATGTTCGCCATCGAGCACTTCGGGGTAGAACCGGACATCGTGGTTATGGCCAAGGGGATCACCTCCGGCTACGCCCCGCTAGGGGCCACCGCCTGTCGGCGCTTCATCGTCGAGGAGATGCCGGTCTTCATGCACGTTCACACCTACAACAACCACCCTGTCACCACCGCTGTGGGGCTGCGCAATGTGGAGATCATCGAGCGGGAAGGGCTGGCGCAGAACGCTGCTGAGGTGGGTGACTACCTGCTGGATGGGCTGCGCTCCCTCTCCGGCCACCCCAGCGTGGGGGACGTGCGCGGGTTGGGACTGCTGACCGCCATCGAGTTCGTGCAGGACAAGGACAGCCGCGCCCGTTTCGACGAGAAGGCGGGCTTCTGCAACCGAATCATGGCTCTGGCGCTGGAGCAGGGGTTGATCCTGCGCCAGGTGGAGGACATCATCGAGTTCTGCCCGCCGCTGGTGGTCACCCGTAGCGAGGTGGACGAGATGATCCGCATCACCGACGCAGCCATCACCCAGGCGGAGCAGGAGTTTGGCCTGCGGTGAGCGGAGCGAGACCGTGACCGCTGACTGGCCCAGCCGACAGGTGGTCTCCGGCCCGGAGCGGGCTGCTCAGCGCGGGTTGCTTCACGCGCTGGGGCTCTCCTCGGGCGATCTGGCGCGGCCGTTCATCGGCATCGTCAACACCTGGAGCGGTGCGCACCCCGGTCACGTCCACCTGCGTGCGCTGGCGCGAGACGTGGCCGAGGGCGTGGCCGCTGCTGGCGGCACGCCCCTGGAGGTGAACACAATCAGCCTGTGCGACGGTCTGGCGATGGGGCATGCCGGCATGCGCTTTTCGCTGCCCAGCCGCGAACTGATCGCCGACTCCATCGAGACGGTGGCCGTGGCCCACGGTTTCGACGCTCTGGTTATCCTCACCTCCTGTGACAAGAGCCTGCCTGCCGCGCTGCTGGCCGCCGCCCGGCTGAACCGGCCCACGGTCGTTCTCCCCGGGGGGCCGATGCTCCCCGGCCTGCTGGATGGCCAGGAACTGGCGGTCTATCAGGCGCGGGAAGCGACGGCGCGCTTCCTCCGCGGAGAGCTGAGCGCGGACGGGCTGGCGGAGGTGGAGCGCTGTCTGTGCCCGGGCCCCGGTTCTTGTTCGATGATGGGCACGGCCAACAGCATGGCCTGTATCACTGAGGCGCTGGGGCTGGCCCTTCCTGGTAGCGCGACCAGCCATGCCGTCACAGCCACCAAGCGGGTCGAGGCCCGTCGTGCGGGGGAGCGGGCGGTGGCTCTGTTGCGCGAGGATCTGCGCCCACGTGATATCCTCACCTCGCGCGCGCTGCGCAACGCCGTCATCGTCAACGCGGCCATCGGCGGCTCGACCAACGTCGTCCTGCACCTCCTGGCTCTGGCGAGCGAACTGGGCCTGCCATTGAGCCTGACTGACTTCGACGCGCTCAGCCGACAGACTCCCTTCATCGCCGATGTCAGGCCCAGCGGCCGCCACTCGCTGCTGGCGTTCGACCAGGCTGGCGGCGTACCGGCGGTGCTGGCCGAACTGGGTGAGCGGCTGGAGTTGGATGGGCCGGTGGTGAGCGGCGGGACATGGCGGGACCATCTGCGCGAGGGAGTTCGCTGCGATCATGCCGTGATCCGCCCGCTGACGGAGCCACTGGCCGCAGAGGGAGGGCTGGCGGTACTCACCGGCAGCCTGGCGCCCGATGGGGCGGTGGTCAAACAGAGCGCTGTGGCGGAGGACATGCGCCGCCATCGCGGGCCGGCGCGGGTCTTCGATAGCGAGGCGGCGGCGGTGGCGGCGTTGCGCGCGGGCCGTGTGACCCCTGGTGATGTGGTGGTCATCCGCTACGAAGGGCCACGCGGCGGGCCGGGGATGCCGGAGATGCACGTCCCGGCCACGCTGTTATCTGGACAGGCACTGGGGCGCGCCGTCTCGTTGGTCACCGATGGACGCTTCTCTGGTGCATCGCGCGGCGCCTGCGTGGGCCATGTCTCGCCCGAAGCGGCTGCTGGCGGCCCTCTGGCGCTGGTGGAGGATGGGGACGAGATCGAGGTGGACATCCCGGCGCGGCGGATCGAACTGCACGTGGGGGTGGAGGAACTGGCCCGACGCCGCGCCCGCTGGCAGCCGCCCGCCCGACGCCTCGATGGCTATCTGGCCCGCTACGCCGCACTGGTAGGTCCCAGCCACACGGGGTGTGTGCTCTCCGCCCCCCAATACTTGCCTGCGGCGGGAAGGGATGAGTGAGATGTGCCCGTCCGATAATGCCTATACCCTCCTGGATATGCTGACCGGCTATCAGGCTCCGGCGATCCTGATGGCGGCGCACCGTCTGGGCCTCTTCCGTGCCCTGGGTACAGGCCCGGCCACTCTCCAGGACCTGGCAGTGACCCTGTCGCTGCCCGAACGCTCCCTGGGCATTCTGCTGCGTGCTCTGGTGGCGCTGGGGTTGGTCCTTCAGGAAGACGGGCGGTATGCCAACGGCCCGCTGGTCGGGCAGATGTTGGTCCCGGGTCGGCCTGGCTACCTGGGCCGCCTGGTAGACAAAGAGGCCTTCTTCTACAGTGCCTGGAGCCATCTGGCCGACTGCGTGCGCGAGGACCACGCGGCGATTCCCCCTATCCGCGAGCGGGCCCGCCAGGACCCGCAGACGACGCACAACTTCCTGCTGGCTCTGGATGACATCGCCGCCTTGTTCGGCGAGATGTTCGTCCCCAGCGTGGAACTGGGCGATCGTCGGCGGCTGCTGGACGTGGGCGGCGGTGTGGGGAGTTACGCCGTCCGCCTGGCCCGCCGCTGGCCTGACCTGCGGGTGACCATCCTGGAGCTGCCAGAGGTGGTCCCGTGGGCGCAGCAGTTCGTCGCCGAGGCCGGCCTGGCCGACCGCATCGCCGTCGTGCCGGGGGATTTCCTGGTCGGTGGGTTCCCGTCGGGGCACGACGTTATCCTCTTCGCCAACATCTTCCACGACCAGCCGCCAGCGGTCAACCAGGGATTGCTGGTCGAAGCCTACCGCGCTCTGCCGCCAGGTGGACAGGTGCTGGTCTATGAGTTCCTGTTGGAGGAGAACCGCGTCGCTCCGGCAGCGAGCGCCCTCTTCGCGGTGATGATGCTGGTGGAGAACGAGGGCGGTAACGTCTATACCGCTCACGATATCGAGACCTGGCTGGCTGGGGCAGGGTTCGATGGCATCGCTACCACTCCTCTGCCTGCTCCCAGCCCCATGGGCCTGATCGTTGGCCACAAGCCGCTGGCGCGGGCTGGAGGAGCCGTTCAGGCGTCTCAGCGGTAAGCGCTTATCAGATGACGGGAGGTTCTATTCTATGGAATGGCCGATTGACTATCTACACTACGTGCCGGCCCCATCCAGTTTCATCGAGATGATGCGCGGCGCCATGCGGGCGATGGACTGCGCCGGGGCGCAGCCGGGGGAGAATGTGGTCATCTCCACCGACACCAACAAGATGCGCATCGCCGAAGCACTGGCCGCGGCGGCGCACGCCGTGGGGGCTGTGCCGACGATCGTGGTCATCACCCCCACCGGCGCCCACGGGGCGCAGTTGCCCGCGCCGGTGGTGGCTGCCTGCCGCGAGTCGGACATCTTCTTTCTGCCCAGCACCTTCTCCCAGACGCACACCGACGCGCGCATCCAGGCGATCCAGAACGGTGCACGCGGGGCGACGATGTGCGAAGTGACTGAGGATGCCCTGTGCGTCGGCGGTATCCTGGCCGACTTCGAGGCCTGCGATCGCCTGGGACATGCCTTGGGCGCGCTGGTGAGCCAGGCGGTCGAGTTGCGCATCACCACCCCGAGCGGCACGGACGTGCGGGGCGTCATCCGGGGCCGCCCAGTGCAGTATGAGACCGGGCTATTCCGTCAGCCTGGGCAATTCGCCGCTCTGCCCAACAGCGAGATCAACATCTCTCCGGTCGAAGGGAGCGCTGAGGGAGTGGCGGTGGTGGACGTGCGGATCATGAGCGTCGGCATTACCCGCCGTGAACCGGTGACCCTGGTGATCAGAGACGGGTTGGTGCGCGAGGTCACAGGGGGCGCGCTGGCTGACGATCTGGCACGCATCCTGGCCGGTTTCGGCGACCCAACGGCCTATAACGTGGCCGAGTTCGGCATCGGCCTCAACCCACAGGCCCGTGAGTGCGCGACCAACCTGGAGGACCTGGGGCGGGCCGACCATGCGCATATCGGCATTGGCTCCAACTATGCCATCGGTGGGAGTGTCAAGGCCCCCTGTCACATTGACGCGATCATGCGTCAGGCTACCATCTACCTGGACGGCCGCCCGGTTTACGAGTGTGGGACCTTGTTGGTGTAGAGCAGCCTCATCCTGATTCGAGGGAGAAGAAAACCTGATGTCCGACTTCGACTACATCATCATCGGCGGCGGCCACAATGGCCTGGTCTGCGCCGCCTACCTGGCCCGCGCCGGCCAGCGGGTTGCTGTCCTGGAGCGTTACGCCATCCTGGGCGGTTACATCACCACCGAGGAGATTCCCGCGGCCCCGGGGTACAGGCTGAACATCGGGGCGATGGAGCACATCTCCATATTCGACACGCCGATCCTCTCTGACTTAGAACTGGAAAAGTATGGCCTGGAGTACCTGTTCCGCGAACCGCTGTATCTTTTTCCGTTTCCCGACGGCAGCGACCTGCCCGTCTACCGGAGCATCGAACGGACGGCAGCGGAGATCGCCCGCTTCAGCGCTCATGATGCGGCCGCGTACCGGCCGTTCATGGAGTTCTCGGCGGCCTTCCTGGGGATCCTCGGCGCGGTCAGTTTCGGCCCGCCGCCGACCTTCGGGGAACTGGCAGGGATGATGAGCGCGCAGGTGGGGCTGGACACCGACCGGGCGCTGCGTGTGCTGTTGACCGACCCGCGCACGGTGCTGAACGAGTGGTTCGACCACCCCAAGGTCAAAGCGGCGTTGGGCTACTATGGGGCGCACACGCAGACCGCACCCTCGCAGCCGGGAGCCGGTTTCGCGCCGATGATCATGGTCGGCTCGCATCTCTCCGGCGTGGCCCGTCCACGCGGCGGCTCCGGCCGGCTGAATGACGCCCTGGCCGCGGTCATCATCGCCCACGGCGGTACGGTGCGCACCAACGCTGGCGTGCGCCGTGTGCGGGTCGAGAACGGACGGGCCGTGGGGGTCGTTCTGGAGAGCGGCGAGGGGATCACGGCCGAGAAGGGCGTGGTCTCCGCCGTTGACGCCGTCCGTCTGTTCCTTGACTTGGTGGACGAGGAGCACACCTCGCCCGAACTGCGCCGCGCGCTGCGCAACGTCCGTATCGCCGGCACGAACATCTCCGAGTTCAAGGTGGACTGTGCCCTGAGCGGCCCGCTGGATTGGAGTCGCTTCCCGCATGGCGAGGAGTTCAGCGTGGGCATGTACCTCATCTGCCCGTCGCTGGAGTATCTCGACCTGGCCTTCGCCGACATTCGCCGGGGTCTGCCGCCGGAGGAGCCGGCGATGATGGTCTGTACCCCCTCAGCGCTCGATCCCACCCTGGCCCCGCCTGGCGGCCATACGCTGTGGCTGTCCGCTTTCGCCCCCTACGACCGCCGCGACGGGCGCTCGTGGGACAAGACGAAGGAGAAATACGCCGACCTCCTCCTGGACCGGCTGGCGCAGTACGCCCCCAATGTCCGCGACGTGATCATCGCGCGCGAGGTCACCTCCCCGCTGGACTGGCATCGGCGCACCGGCAGCATCCGCGGCAACCCCAACCACCTGGACATGACCCTCGACCAGATCCTGGGGTATCGTCCCATCCCGGCGCTCTCCCGTTACCGCACGCCGATCCGCGGACTCTACCTGACCGGCAGCGGCACCCACCCTGGCGGGGGCTTGAGCGGCAATCCGGGCTACAACACCGCCCAGGTCGTCCTGCAGGACCTGGGGCTGGTGCCGCCGCCGGAGCGTAAGGGGTTGGTCGAGCGGGTCAGGCGGCTGACCAGCCTGTTCGACATCTACCGTCGCCTGCGTAAGTACCTCTAAGGTGAGAAATGGACATCCTGATCGAAAACGTCACCCTCTTGAGCCCTGACCAGGAGCAGATACTGGCGGGGCAGAATGTAGTTATCGAGGGCAACCGCATCGCCCAGGTTACCGCATCCCCCGTGGAGCCGGGGCCGGGGACGAAGCGCATCAACGGCCGGGACCGCCTGCTCATCCCCGGCCTCGTCAGCGCCCACGCCCACTCGCCGGAGAACTTCCTCAAGGGACGGATCGAGGCAGTGCCACTGGAGTTCTGGCTGGTGGACCTGTTCGGCTCCTCCTTCGCCTTCACCGAGCGGGAAATCTACCTGGCGGCGATGGTCGGCTGCATCGAGATGCTGAAGACCGGCACCACAGCGGTGGTGGATCACTTCTGGGTCAACGGGGCGATGAGTGAGCCAGCGCTGGACGCGGTGATGAGCGCCTACCGTGATGTGGGCATCCGCGCCGCCGTCGCGCCGCTGGTGGAGGATGATCACAAGATCAACGAGATGATCCTCCGCCAGAACCCCGATCTGGCCGGCGGGGCCATCTATGGCGCGGCGCCCCCCATCACCGCCGAGGAGTACCTCCAGGTGCTCGAGGGCTTCTTCCGCCGCTGGCATCGTGCTGAAGGAGGGCGCCTCCTGTGCATGGCCGGCCCTTCGGGCGCGCAGTGGTGTTCCGAGCGGCTGATGACCGGCAGCATGGAGATCGCCCAGCGCTACGGCGGCGGCTATCACATGCATGCCGAAGAGACCAAACTGCAGGCCGTCAGTTGCCGCCAGTTCTTCGGCCACTCGGCCGTGGCCCATCTGGATGCGTTGGGGCTGTTGGGCGAGCGGACCTCGCTGGCCCATTGCGTCTGGGTGGACGACCATGACATTGACCTGCTCGCCACCTCCGGGACAGCCGTGGCTCACAACTCGGTCTGTAACCTGAAACTGGGCAGCGGTTTCGCGCCCGTGCTCAAGATGGTCGAGCGGGGGGTGCACGTGGCGCTCTCGTGCGATGGCGCGGCCAGCAACGACAACCAGGTGATGTTCGATGTGATGAAGGTGGCCGGGCTGATGCACACGGTGCGCGACCCCCATCATCAGCGCTGGCTGCGCTCACGGCAGATCTTGCGCATGGCGACGATGGAAGGGGCGCGGGTGCTGGGGCTGGAGGGGAGCCTGGGGGTCATCCGTCCCGGCGCGTTAGCCGACCTGACGCTGCTGGACATGACCACGCCGGCCTTCACTCCTCTCAATGACCCCTTCCAGCACCTCGTCTACGCTGAGACCGGTTCCTCGGTGCGCACAGTGCTGGTGGACGGTCGCGTGGTGGTGGAGGAGGGTCGCCTGCTCACCGTGGACGAGGCGGCGCTGCTGGCGGAGGCCCGTGACGTGTGGGCGCGCCGGCGGCAGGACATCCCGCCCGTTGGCCCCGAGGTGCAGGCCTTCCTGGCCGCCCAGGAGCGCTTCCAACAGCGCATCCTGGCGATGCCGTTTCCGGTGAACAGTTACTGACAGGATGGCGATGACAACCGGCTACGTGTATGACGTGCGCCATCGGGCGCATACTCATCCCGAGGCTCCTGAGTCGGCAGCCCGGCTGGACGCGCTGCTGGACACACTGCGAGCGCGCGGCGAGTTGGAGCCGCTGCTCCACCTGGAGGTGGAGCCGATCCCGTGGGAGTGGGTGGCCGCAGCGCACACCGCCGCTCACGTGGAGGCCGTACAACGGTTGTCCCAGACCGGCAAGCGCCGCATCAGTTTCGATACCTACCTCACCCCTGCCGGCGCGGAGGTAGCCCGCCTGGCTGCCTCCGCGGCGGTTCGGGCCACGCAGGCGGTGCTGGAGGGACAGGTGACGAACGCTTTCTCCCTGATGCGCCCTCCGGGTCACCATGCCCTCTCCACACGGGCGATGGGCTATTGCATTTTCAACAACATCGCCATCGCCACGCACGCGGCCTTGCGCCAGCACGGCCTGGAGCGGGTGATGATCGTCGATCTCGACGCCCATCACGGCAACGGCACCGAAGAGATCTTCTACAGCAACCCGCAGGTATTGACGATTTCTTACCATCAGCACCCCTGGTTCCCCAACACGGGTGACTGGTTCCGCAACGGAGCGGAGGCCGGCCTGGGTTACAACTACAACATCGAGATGCCACAGTGGAGCGGCGACGCGGCCTACCTGCAGGCGTTGCAGGAACTGGTGGTCCCCCTGGCTGAACGGTACCAGCCGCAACTCGTCCTCGTTGCGGCCGGGTTCGATGCTCACTGGGTTGACCACTCCTCGGTGCTGGGCCTGAGCGTGCGGGGGTACTATGACCTGGTAGTGGGATTGCGCCGTCTGGCCGAGCGACACTGCGCAGGGCACATCGTTCTGTTCCTGGAGGGAGGGTACAACCTGGCTTCGCTGAGCGCCTGTGTCGCTGCAGCGCTGCGCGCGCTGCGCGGAGAGCCACCTCCGGCCGACCCTTTTGGCCCGTGCCCAGACGCACCGGTGGCCCCGGTGGATGGCGTGCTGGCGTTGCTCAAGGGCTTCGTGAGTCTGGTCGCCCCACCGGATGGCCCTGACTTCTTTGATCAACCGGCCCAGATTCCCTATCCGATCCGGGCAGTAGGACCACGTGAAAAAGGAGGCGATATGGAGAGATGAGGAAGAGATCGGTTGCGTGGGTAGGAGAGAGCAAGAAACCTAAACGGGGGAAAAGATGAAGAAGAGGACGTTCGTTGCTGCTGTGCTGGTCTGCCTTCTGGCGTTGATGCTGTCCGCGGGGTGCAGGGGAGGCGCACAGCCTACCGAGGCGCCCACTGCGGCACCTACTGAAGCACCCACCGAAGCCCCGACAGAGGCCCCCACTGCAGCCCCGCTGCGCGTGGCGGCGGTCTTCCCTGGCTCCATCAGCGACCAGGGTTTCAACCAGGCCGGATATGAGGGGCTGATGATGATCCGTGACCAGTTGGGGGCCGAGGTGGCCTTCTCCGAGAACACCCCGGTCGCCAACTTCGAGCAGGTCTACCGCGACTTCGCCGAGCAAGGCTACAACGTGATCATCGGCCACGGCTTCGAGTTCGGCGATGTCGCCTTGGCGGTCGCCCCTGACTATCCCGACGTCCGCTTCATCGTGGACAGCAACCCTGTCGTCTCCGCGCCCAATGTCGCCGGCATCACCGGCAAGTCATGGGAGGCCGCTTACCTGTGCGGCGTGGTGGCTGGCCTGATGAGCGAGACCGGCCACATCGGCGGTATCGCTGGCTTCGACTTCCCCATTCTTGTCGCTCAGATGGAAGCCTTCCGCCTCGGCGCCCAGTCGGTGCGGCCGGACATCGAGGTCACCATCGTCTACATCGGCTCCTTCGAGGATGTGGCCAAGGCTAAGGAGGCGGCTCTGGCGCAGGCTGCCGCTGGCGTGGATGTCATCTTCCACATCGCCGACGCCGCTGGTGTTGGGGTGATCGAGGCCTGCCAGGAGTCGGGCATCTACGCCATCGGTTGGGGGTTGGACCAGAACCATCTGGCGCCGGACACCGTCCTGACCAGCCTGCTCTTCAGCGGCGCGGAACTGCTGTTCCAGGACGTGCAGCGGGTGGTAGATGGCACGTGGACTGGCGAGGTGCGCCTGTACGGGCTGGAGACCGGCGTGGTGGACATCGCCGATTTCCACGGCCTGGTGCCAGATGACGTTGCGGCGCGGGTCGAGCAGGCGCGACAGGACATCATCGCTGGCAACATCGTCGTGCCTTACATCACCGAGCCGTCCGAGTAATCCGAACGAGGTGCGACGCATGACCCATGCGTCGCACCTCCTCTAACAGGGGGTGAGGCGTGGACGCGCTGCTGCGGATGGATTCCGTGACCAAGTCGTTTCCCGGCGTGCTGGCCAACGACCGGATTTCCTTCGAGGTTGCGGAAGGGGAGGTCCATGCCCTGCTGGGTGAGAATGGCGCAGGCAAGACCACGCTCATGCGCATCCTTTACGGGATGACCTCGCCCGATAGCGGCACAATCTACTGGCGCGGCAAGCCGGTGCGCATTCCCTCCAGCCATGTGGCGATCGGGTTGGGGATCGGCATGATCCATCAGCACTTCATGCTCATCCCGGAGTTCACCGTGGCCGAGAATGTGGCTCTGGGTTTGCGTGGCGATCGCTCCCCCCTTCTGGATCTGAGGGGCACAGCGCAGCGGCTGGAGGCGCTCTCCGCACAGTTTGGCCTGCGGGTGGATCCCTGGGCGCGGGTGAAGGACCTCTCGACGGGCGAGCAACAGCGCGCCGAGATCGTCAAAGCGCTCTACCGTGGGGCCCATCTGCTGGTGCTGGACGAGCCGACGGCCGTCTTGACCCCCGGCGAGGCGGATGAACTGTTCGCGGTCCTCGACAGCCTGCGCGCGCAAGGCCGCGCCGTGGTCTTCATCAGCCACAAACTGAGAGAGGTCATGCAGATCAGTGACCGGGTGACGGTGTTGCGTCGCGGGCGTGCGGTGGCCACGGTGCCCACCTGCGAGACCTCCCAGGAGCAACTGGCAAACATGATGGTGGGTCGCCCGGTGGTGCTGCAGATCGAGCGCTCCCCCGCGCGCCCAGGGAAGGAGGTCATCCGCCTGGACGAGGTCGCCATTCGCTCCCGCGAACACCACCGTAACGAGGTCGAGGACATATCGCTCACCGTGCGGGAGGGGGAGATCGTCGCCCTGACCGGCGTGGCCGGCAATGGCCAGCGCCCGCTGATTGAGGCGCTCTTTGGCCTGCGGCGGGTCTCCGCAGGGCACATCTCCATTCTTGGCCGAGACGTCACTGCCTGCCGCCCGTGTGACCTGGTAGCGCTCAACGTCGGGCGCATCCCGGAGGACCGCCAGACGATGGGGCTGGCGATGAGCCTGTCGGTCTATGAGAACCTGGCTCTGGAGACCTATGATCGCGAGCCGACCTGCCGTTGGGGGGTGCTGCGGCGCGGGGAGTTGCGCCGACAGGCCCAGTTGTTGAGGGAGGAGTACGACATCCGCATGCCGTCCATTGACCTGCCGGTGGGAAAACTCTCCGGCGGCAACCAGCAGAAGGTGATCCTGGCGCGGGCGTTGCGCCGTCGTCCGCGGGCGATCATCGCTGTGGACCCCACGCGCGGGTTGGATGTGGGGGCGACGGAGTTTGTCTACCGTCAGCTCCTGGCGGCTCGTGACCAGGGAGCGGCGGTCCTGCTCATCTCGACGGATCTGGAGGAAGTGCTTTGTCTGAGCGACCGGATCGGAGTGATCTACAACGGGCAAATCATGGGGGTATTGCCGGCGACGGAGGCGGACGAGACCCGGCTGGGGCTGATGATGGCCGGGATGCCGTTGGCGAACATGCCCGACGTACTCCCACCAACCCACACCTTCAGCAACTGCTCGCCCCAGCCCTGACCTCGGCCCGGGCGGCCCTGGTGCCGCTGCTGGCGATCCTGGCCGCGCTGGCTGTTGGCGGTGGAGTGATGGCCATCAGCGGCATCAACCCCTGGGAGGGGTACGTGGCCATGGCGAGAGGGGCGTTCGGTGGCCCCTCGCGGATCGGCGTCACGGTGACTAAGGCCACACCGCTCATTTTGGCCGGTCTGGGAGTGGCGCTACCGTTCCGCTGCGGCCTGCTGAACATCGGCGGCGAGGGGCAGATTTACATCGGCGCGCTGACGGCCACCCTGGTCGCCCTCGGGCTGCCTGGCCTGCCGCTGGCACTTCACCTGCCCCTCGTCATCCTGGCCGGCTTTGTCGGCGGGGCGGTGTGGGGTGGAATCCCCGGCTTCCTGCGCGCCCGCTTCAAACTGAACGAACTCATCACCACCATTATGCTCGGCTACATCGCCTTCTGGATCGTCAGTTATCTGGTGCACGGAGTGATGAAGGACCCGCAGGGGGGCGGTTACCCCTGGAGCGTGCGCATTCCGGATTCGGCCATCCTGCCGATCATCCTGCGCGGTTACCGCATCAACCTGGGTTTCATCCTGGCGCTGGTATGTGCAGCGCTGGCCCACCTCGTCCTGTGGCACACCGCCTTCGGCTTCGAGATGCGCGCGGTGGGGGCTGGACCGCTGGCCGCGCGTCTGGCCGGCATCAATCCCGAACGCACCACCGTGTTGACGTTCGCGCTGGGCGGCGGACTGGCCGGGCTGGCCGGAATGGCCGAGGTGATGGGGGTGCAGTACCGCCTGAGCGATTTCTTCTCGCCAGGGTATGGCTGGGATGCCATCGTGGTGGCGCTGGCAGGCCAGAGCAGCCCTGTCGGTGTCGTGCTGGTGGGGTTGTTCTTCGGCGCGCTGCGCAACGGTGCGGAGGGGGCATCCCGTTCCATCGCTATGCCGACCTCGATCTCGCTGATCATCCAGGCGCTCACCCTGCTGTTCGTGGTGGGCAGCAACTCGGTGGTGCTGCGTCGCGCCTGGGAGAGGAGGGTGCGAAGACGTGTGGGAGATTCTGGCTAGGCTGTTTCTCTCGATAGACTTCCTGTCGGCCAGCATTCGCTTCTCCACCCCCCTGCTCGGTGCGTCTCTGGGTGAGAGCATCTCCGAACGGGCAGGGGTGGTCAACGTCAGTCTGGAAGGGATGATGCTGTGCGGCGCGCTGGGCGGAGTTCTCGGATCGTACTACACCGGCAGTCCATGGGCCGGCATGCTCTGCGCCATCCTGGCCGGCATGCTGGTCGCCCTGATCCAGGCGGTGTTCAGCGTCACCCTGGCGGTCAACCAGGTCGTCGTCGGCATCGCTCTGAACATCGGTAGCATAGGGCTGACCACATACGTCTCCCGCGCCGTCTTCGGTCTGACGGAGCGCGTGCAGGTAACCGGCTTTGGACCGTTGCGCATCCCCTTCTTGAGCGACCTGCCGGTGGTGGGGCCGTTGTTGTTCAGCCAGAGCGCTCCGGTCTACATCACCTACTTCATGGTGCTCGTTTTGGGGTTCCTGCTGATGCGCACGGAGCACGGCCTGGGCCTGCGGGCGGTGGGTGAGCACCCGGAAGCAGCAGCCAGCGTGGGCATCTCGGTGACGCGCACCCGTTACCTGGCGGTATTGGTGTGCGGCGCGTTGAGTGGGCTGGCGGGCAGTTTCTTCTCCCTGGTGCAACTGAACACCTTCGTCGAGAGCATGACCGGCGGGCGGGGTTTCATCGCCCTGGCGGTGGTGGTGGTGGGCAAGTGGACGCCGTGGCGGTTGGCGCTGGTGGCGCTGCTGTTCGGGATGCTGGACGCCCTGGCGCTGCACGCCCAGGCGCTGGCCATCGGCCTGCCCTATCATCTGCTGTTGGCCCTGCCATACCTGGGGGCGCTGCTGGTCTACGCTGGCCTGGTGGGCCAGGCGCGGCCGCCAGCGGCGCTGGCTCAGCCCTTCATCCGCGACTGACGGGAGGAAACGTCGTGGCAATCGAACGGGTCGCTGTCGTCGGGGCAGGGTTTATGGGGCACGCCATCGGCCAGGAGTTCGCCCTGGCCGGGCACCCCGTTGCGTTGCACGACCTGACCGAAGCCCACCTTCAGCAGGCAATGGCGCGAGTCGAGCGGAATCTGCAGGAGATGGCCCATTGGGGCATCGTCGCCGAAGAGGCCGTCTCGGAGGCGCTGGCACGTATCCGCACCACCACCGTGCTGGCCGATGCGGTCGGCAACGCCGACCTGGTGGTGGAGGCGGTTTTCGAGAACCTGGAGTTGAAGCGCGAGGTCTTCTCTGCCCTGGACCGTCTCTGTCCTCCGCACACCATCCTGGCCAGCAACACCTCCACGCTGATGCCCAGCCTTCTGGCGACGGCGACGCGTCGGCCTGAGCGGGTGCTGGTGACCCATTACTTCTACCCGCCGTCGCTCCTGCCGCTGGTGGAGGTGGTGCGCGGGGAACGGACCGCTGAGGGTGTTGTGCAGGCGGTTTGTGCGCTGTTGCGCCGGATGGGCAAGAGTCCCATCGTGGTGCAGAAGGAGGCGCCGGGGTTCATCGCCAACCGGCTGCAGTTTGCCCTGCAGCGGGAGGCGTTGTACATCGTCGAGCAGGGGATCGCCACGGCGCAGGATGTGGATAGGGCGGTACGGGATGGTTTTGGGCGGCGGCTGGCCTTCGCCGGCCCCTTCGAGATCGCCGAACCGGTGGGCTGGGACCTGGAGTTGCAGATTCAGCGGTATCTCTTCCCCGACCTGGCGGGTTCCCTTACGCCTTCGCCACTGGTAGTGCAGAAGGTGGAGGGCGGGGAGTTGGGAGTCAAGACGGGGCGGGGATTCTATGATTGGACGCCTGAATCGGCCGAGGCCTGGCGGCGGAGGATGACGGAGGGGTTGCTGCGGCTGCGTCAGTGGCTGCAGAGCGGTGGCGAAAGGCTGGCGCTATGAGGCGCAGACAGGGCTGTCCTTGACAGCCATTCTGTATATTGTATAATATACAATTGCCCGCCCGAACGGCAAACTCTCAGGAGGAAAAGCATGGGAATCATTCGGCGACTGGATCTCTCGAACGGCACCTGGGCGACATCTCCCCTCGACCCGGCTCTGCGGCGGGACTTCCTGGGCGGGCTGGGACTGGCCGCCCGGCTGATGGCGGCCGAGGCCGACCTCTCCCTTTCCCCGCTCGACCCGAACCTCCCGTTGATCGTCACCGTCGGGCCGCTGACCGCGACCGGCTTCCCTGGCGCCAACCGCGTCTGCTTCTTCGGCGTCTCCCCGCTCACCGGATTGGTCGCTCCCAGTTGGATGGGCGGCGAATTCGGCACCGCCCTGGCCCGCAGCGACACGCAAGCCCTCATCCTGGAAGGGCGCGCCCCTCAACCCTCCATCATCATCCTCAGCGACCAGGGAAACCAACTCCTCCCCCGCCCTGATCTGTGGGGGCTGACGGCCTCCCAGACCCACGCCGCGCTCAAAAGGGACTATCCCGACCTGCACGCAGTGGTCATTGGTCCGGCGGGCGAGCGACAGGTGGCCTTCGCCAACGTCCGCGGCAACGAGTCCCACTCGGCAGGGCGATGCGGCATGGGCGCCGTGCTGGGCAGCAAGAACGTCAAGGCGATCCTGGCCGGCGGTCAGGCCAGACCGGCCGTAGCCGATCCTGACGGGCTCAAGAAAGTCACGCGCCAGGCAACGCGGGCTGTCCAGGCTTCGGACTTCCTCCAAAATGTGCAGGGGCCCATCGGCACGCCCAACCTGGTCGCTCCCGTCAACGAGTTCCACGCCTTCCCCACCGCCAACCACCGCGAGCGTTTCTTCCCCACCGCCGACCGGGTCTACGGCGAGCGCATCGCTCAGGACTTCGTCGTCCGCCGCAGCACCTGCCCCTTCTGCGCCGTTCGCTGTCGCCTGCACGTGCGCATAGACGGCGAGGAGATGGATGCCGCTGAGTACGAGGCCCTCTGGGCCTTCAGCGGCGAGAACAACCTGGATGATTACCCGCAGATCGTCCGTGCGGTCACCCTGTGCAACGACCTGGGCATGGACGCCATCTCCGCCGGGGTGACGGTGGCCTTCTACCGCGAACTCACCGGCACGCTGGACAACCCCGACAACATCCCCGACATCATCCGGCAGATCGCCTATCGCCAGGGGGATGGAGATATCCTGGCGCACGGCACCCGACACGCCGCGGCCCACTTCGGCGTGGACTACGCCATGCAGGTGAAGGGGCTGGAACTGGCCGCCTACGACCCGCGCAAACTGATCGGCATGGCCATCTCTTATTCCACCGCCAACCGCGGCGGCTGCCACAGCCGCGCCTGGACGGTGGGGGATGAACTGAGCGGGCGCGACTTCTCGGGCGCGGAACTGGCGGAGATGGTGGCCCGTTACCACGACGCTGGCTGCGTGCGCGACTCGCTCATCGAGTGCACCTTCCTCGATGGCACCGTGCGTCCCTTCTACGCCCCTGCGCTCACCTGCATCACCGGCGAGTCGTTCGACGACGAGGCGCTGGCCCGCACCGGCGAGCGGATCTACACCCTGGAACGGGCGCTGAATGTGCAACGCGGCGTCCATGCTGGGTTGGACACCCTCCCGCGCCGCCTGCTTGATGGCCTGGTCAGCCCCGTCAAGTACTACGACGGCATGCGGGTCTACTACCAACTGCGCGACTGGGACGACCAGGGCCGTCCCAGTCCTCGTCGGCTGCAGGCTCTGGGGTTGGACTTCCTCGCCTGAGCGACGAGCAGAACCCCGGCACGGGCAAGATGCCGGAGGTATAAGGATGGAGGATGAACGATGAAGATCGGCGCACGTCTGGCAGTGACGATGACGGATCAGGGGGTGATCCGCAACCCCCTCATCGAGGTCGCCGGGGAGCGGATCGTCCGCGTTCAGGCAGAGGGTGCTGACGAGAAACCCGACCTGTACGTGGATGGCATCATCATCCCCGGCCTGATCAGCAGCCATACCCATTTGCACGGCCTGGTGGCCTATGGCCACCCCGTGCCGGCGCCAGCGGGTTTCTGGCCCTTCCTCCGCGAGTACTGGTGGCCCTACGTCGAGGACGTGCTGCGTACAGATGACGTGGCCAGCCTGGCCGCCTACGCCGCGATCCTGCACCTGAAGAACGGCTACACCTGTTTCTGTGACGTGATGGAGGCCCCCTATGCCGAGCCGGGCTTCATGCTGGCCGAAGCGGAGGCGGTCGCCGCAACCGGAGCGCGCGCGTTCGTCTCCAACGAGGCCACAGAACGGGCCGGCCCGGAGATCGCCCGCAAACTCTTGGCGGAGAACGAGCGCATTCTCTCCCTCGACGGCCTGGTGCGCGGGGTGATGAGCGTGCACACCACCTTCTCCTGTAGCGGCCCCTACATCCAGCAGGCCAAGGAGATCGCCCGTCGCCACGGAGCGATCTTCCACCTGCACGTCTCCGAGGGGACCTACCACGTCGAGGATACCCTGCAGCGCTTCGGCCAGCGGCCCGTCCCCTATTTGCGCGATCTGGGCGTGCTGGATGAGTACACCCTGGCCTCACAGTGTGTCCACCTGACCGATGAGGAGATCGCCATCATGGCGGAGACGGGGACGCGCATCAGCCACAACCCGGTGTCGAACATGGAGATCGGCACCGGCGCAGCCCCGCTGGCCAGGATGCTCAGGGCTGGCGCCGAGGTCAGCCTGGGGGATGATGGCTTCATCCGCGCCTTCGACCCCTTCGTCAACTTCAGCACCACCCTCCTGCTCCACTCGCTGATCAGTCCTGGCGAGGTTTCCGCTGCCGAAGTCTTCGCCCTGCACACGACCAGCGCAGCGCGGGCGCTTCACCTGGATGCGGGCCGGCTGGCCCCCGGCGCCCTGGCCGACCTGGTGATCCTGCGCGACCACTCTCCCTCCCCGCTGCTGCCGGAGAACGTCATCTACCACCTGGTCGTCGGCGCGCTGAGCAGTGATGTGAGCCACGTGATGGTGAACGGACGCATGGTGGTGGCTGACGGCCGTGTGACCACAGCGGACGAGGAACAGGCGCGCGCCCGCGCTGCCGCCACGATCTCCCGTCTGTGGGAGGGGGCACGCCGCGGCCGGGCAGGAGGAGGAGTCTGATGTGGCGCTCATACCATCTGGCGACCTCGGTTGAGGATGCGCTGCAGGCTCTGCAACGGGAGCAGGGCCAGGCGCGGCTCGTCGCCGGCGGCACCGATCTGGTGTTGCAGGTGCGCGAGGGCAAGTTCACCCCTCAGTGTTTGGTGGACACCACGCGCATCCCCGAACTTGAGGAGATCGCTATCGAAGGGGATCGCATCCTGGTGGGGGCCAACGTCACCTTCCATCGCCTGTGGACCTCGCCGCAGGTCAATGCAGCCGGCTTTGTGCTGGCCGAGGCGGCTCGCCACGTCGCCGCCTGGGCCATCCAGAACGTGGGCACGCTGGCCGGCAACGTCGTCAGCGCGCAGCCGGCCGGCGATGGTAGCATCGCCCTGGTGGCCCTGGGAGCCGAGGCGGAGATTACCCGCCTCGACGGCCGTCGCTGGGTGGCGGTCTCCAGCCTCTACGCCGGCCCTGGCCGCTCCCGCCTCGACCCGACGCGGGAGATGATCACCCGCTTCCGCTGGCGGCTCCCCGCGCCGCACCAGGCCTCAGCCTATGAGCGCATTGCCCGCCGCGAGGTGATGTCGCTTCC
Organism: Anaerolineae bacterium; assembly: GCA_034434635.1. Lineage (GTDB taxonomy): Bacteria > Chloroflexota > Anaerolineae > B4-G1 > DUEL01 > DAOTYX01. Next base: position 29,043 of record DAOTYX010000184.1, read on the forward strand.
CATCGCCTGCTGCGGCGTGGACCTGGAACTCACGCCCGACCTGGAGCACATCGCCTGGGTGCGCATCGCCCTGGGGCCGGTGGCCGACACCCCCTTCCGCGCCACCTGCGCCGAGGACGCCCTGCGCGGCGCCCGCTGCGAGGAGGTGGACTACGCTTACGCTGCCGAACAGGCCGCCTTTGCCTGTACCCTGCGCAGCAGCCGTCTGCGCGCCAGCCGCGAGTACCGCGAGGAAGTGGTGGAGGTACTGGTGCGACGGGCGCTGCGGCGGGCGGTCGAAGCGGCGCGCAGCGGCGAGCCCCGCAGCGTGGCTGGCCGCTTCACCTGGGAGCGGCGCTGGGCGAATGGCGTGGCCAGTCCCCCGGAGGGTGGTCGCATCACCTTCACGCTCAACGGTCAGCCCTGTACTGTGAGGGTGGACCCGGCAAGGACGCTGGCCCAGGTGCTGCGCGAGGACCTGGGGTTGACCGGCACGAAGATCGGCTGCGACGAAGGGGACTGTGGCGCCTGTATGGTCCTCCTCGATGGCCAGCCCGTGACCTCGTGCATCCTCCCGGCCTTCAAGGTGCACGGACGACAGGTGCGGACCATCGAGGGAGTATCCGACGGAGAGCAACTGCATCCCATTCAGCAGGCTTTCCTCTACCACGACGCCATCCAGTGCGGCTACTGCACGCCGGGGATGGTGATGGCTGCCAATGCCCTGCTGGCCGACCTGCCCGACCCGACGCCGGAGGAGATCAAGATCGCTCTGGGGAGCAACTACTGCCGCTGCACCGGTTATGTGAAGATCGTGGACGCAGTACAGGATGCGGCTGCGGTCCTTCGCGGAGCCAGGCAGGAGATCACCCGTCGCGCCGCGCCGCGCAAGGGGGCCCTGGCCCGCGTGACCGGGCGTGAGGTCTACGCTGGAGACATGCGCCTGGACGGGATGCTTTATGGCCGTCTGGTCTGGAGCCAGCACCCCCACGCGGAGATTCTGAGCATAGATACGCGCGCGGCGGAGGAGACACCAGGGGTGGTGCGGGTGATTACCCACCGCGACGTGCCTGGCACCAACGCCTTCGGCTCCTGGGGCTACGACCAACCAGCCCTGGCCGAGGGCAAGGTGCTCTACGTGGGTGAGGTGGTCGCTGCGGTCTTTGCCGAAACGCCGGAGGCGGCGGAGGCGGGCGCCGCGCGGGTGCGCGTCGAGTACCGTCCGTTGCCGGGGGTCTTCACCCCACAGGACGCGCTGCGGCCCGACGCCCCCGTCCTCAAGGGCGACGACAACATCTTCTACCGCTCGCGGGTGGAGAAGGGAGATGTGGAGGCAGGCTTCGCCCAGGCGGACGTGATCATCGAGGATGACTACACCACCCCGGCCATCGAGCATGCCTTCCTGGAGACCGAGGCGGGGGTAGGGGTGATGGAGGGTGACGTCGTCACCATCTACCAGGCCACCCAGTGGCCGCCCGGTGACCGGCAACAGATCGCCGACATCCTCGGCCTGCCGCTGGAGCGGGTGCGCATCGTCCAGACGCCGGTAGGTGGGGCGTTCGGCGGCAAGATGGACCTGACCACTCAGCCGGTGCTGGCCCTGGGTACCTTCCTGACCGGTCGCCCGGTCAAGGTGGTGCTCTCGCGCCCAGAGTCCATCCGCATGCACCAGAAACGCCACCCCTTCTGGTTACACTACAAGGTGGGGGCCACCCGCGATGGCCGTATCGTGGCCTTCGAGGGGCAATTGCTGCTCGACGGCGGGGCCTACCGCTCCACGACCGATGACGTGCTCGAACAGGCAACGGTCTTCTCCTCCGGCCCTTACGCCATCCCCAACGTGCGCGTCACCGGCATGGCCGTGCGCACCAACAACGCCCCTTGTGGAGCCATGCGCGGCTTCGGCGCCAACCAGGTCTGCTTTGCGATGGAGTCCACCATTGACCAGCTGGCGCGGCGGCTGAACATGGACCCCTTTCAGATCCGCCGCATCAACATGTACGATGTGGGGTCGGAACTGGTCACTGGCCAGATCCTGCGGCACAGTGTGGGGGCGAAACCCACACTGGATGCTGCGGAGGCGGCGTTGCGCCGCGAGCGGCTGCCTGCGCCACGCCCGGGCCGACGCATCGGGGTAGGGGTGGCCTCGGGGATGAAGAACGTGGGCCTGGGCATCGGCGGCGACGACAGCGTGCACGTGGCGATGTGCCTGCAACCGGACGGCAGGCTGCTCCTCCGAGAGGGAGCCATTGACCTGGGCCAGGGAGCCAACACGGTGATGGCCCGTATCGCTGCCAGCGCTGTAGGGGTGGAGGACGGGTTGGTGGCCGTCATCGCGGGCGATACGCGCGAGGGGGAGGACGGCGGCATTACCGCCGCCTCACGTCAGACCTTCGTCACGGGCCGCGCCTGCGCCGAGGTGGCGCAGCAGTTCCGCGCGCGCCTGCTGGAGGTCGCCGCCCGGACCTATCAGGTGGACCCGCGGCGGTTGACGTTGACGCCAGAAGGACGGTTTGTCGATCTGGAACAGGAAACGCCCGTGGCCACGCTGGAGGACCTGGCCCGCGTCCTTCACGAGCGTGGCGAAGACCTGGCCGTGACCTATCACCATCAACCCCCCCGCACCTATCGCATCCTTACCCCTGCCCAGCGGCAGGAGGCAGGCATCACCGAGGAGGACTACATCAACTATCCGGCGCTGTGCTACATGTGCCACGTCGTCATCGTGGAAGTGGACGAGGAGACGGGTCACGTGGAGGTGCTCAAGGTCATCGCCGCGCATGACGTGGGCCGGGCGATCATCCCCACAGCGGTCGAGGGCCAGATCGAGGGGGCTGTGGTGATGGGCCTGGGCTACGCGCTGACGGAGGAGTTCGTCCAGGAAGAGGGGCGCATCCTTTCCGACTCGCTGCACAAGATCGCGCTGCCGCGCAGCACGCTGCCAGTGCAGATCGTGCCGCTGATCGTGGAGGACCCCGACCCGGGCGGTCCTTTCGGCGCCAAGGGGTTGGCCGAAGCCGGCGCAGTCGCCACAGCGCCGGCGGTGACCAACGCCATCTTCGACGCGGTGGGGGTGCGCATCCGCAACCTGCCAGCGACGAAAGAGAAGGTGTTGTTGGGGATGCGGGGTGTGGAGACGCGGTGACGCGGAAAGGTTTTCTTGCAAGAGACAGGGAGGTAAACGATGAACAGGAGTCCGCAGGAGATTCGTGAGATTGATCAGAAGTACGTGGCGCAGCTCTTCCCGACGCCCAAGTCCATCCTGGCAACGGAAGGGCGGGGTTGTATCCTCAAGACGGCTGAGGGACGGGAGTATCTCGACCTCATCGGGGGCATCGCCGTCACCGCCACCGGCCACTCGCATCCCAAGGTGGTCGAGGCGATCTGCGAACAGGCCCGGCAGATCATCCACGGGAACGCCTTCGGCAACTTCATCTACCCCATCCAGGCCGAACTGGCGCAACTGATCGCCGAACGCGCCCCCGGCAACCTGGAGAGCACCTTCTTCTGCAACAGCGGGGCGGAGGCGGTGGAAGGGGCGATCAAACTGGCGGTCAAGGCCACACGCCGTCGCCGCCTCATCTACTTCAGCCGCGCCTTCCACGGCCGTACCTACATGACCCTCTCGGTCAGCGCCAAGCGGCTGTATAAGGACCCCTTCGAGCCGCTCTACCCCTGGGCGACGGAGGTGCCCTTCAATGACATCCGCACCACCCGGGCGATGATGAACGACGATGTCGCCGCGGTCATCGTCGAGCCGATCCAGGGCGAAGGCGGCATCCGCCCGTGCGATGATGACTTCCTGCCCGCCCTGCGTGAGGTGACCCGCGAGTTCGGGGCGATGCTGATCGTGGACGAGATCCAGACCGGCTTCGGGCGCACCGGAGCCTGGTTCGCCTGCGAGCACTACGGCGTGGTGCCCGACATCATGACGATGGCCAAGGGCATCGCCTCCGGCATGCCGCTGGGCGGCTTCATCGCCTCGCGGGAACTGATGGCCGAGATGTCCGACCCGCCGCTGGTCCACTGCACCACCTACGGCGGCAACCCGGTCTGCTGCGCGGCGGCGGTGGCGACCATCAAGGTGATCGAGGAGGAGAACCTGCTCCAGAACGCGCGCGATCGTGGCGCGGAACTGATCGGCGGCATGAATGAACTGAAGCAGCGGTACCCTCATCGCATCAATGAGATTCGCGGACGTGGCCTGCTGACGGCGATGGATTTCCATCGCCCGGAGGACACCGCGGCCTTCGTCGGCAAGGTCAACGAACTGGGCGCGGTCGTCTGCTGGACCGTCAACTCGGGCACGACGGTGCGCGTCTCACCGCCGCTGGTGATCACCAAAGAACAGGTGGCGCGGGCGTTGGACATCTTCGACCGTGCCCTGGCGGCGCTGGACAGATAGACGATGAAAGCCTCCACAGCCATTCTTGTCGTCAACCTGCTGGTAGATATGGTGGAGCGGGGCAAGCCGTTCCCCATGCCGCCCGAATACGGCGAGATCGCCGCGCGCACCGTGGCCTTTGTCCGCCGGGCGCAGGAGGCCGGCTACCCGGTGATCTTCATCCAGGACCAGCACCGTCCCGACGACAAGGAGTTCACCGATTTTGCTGTGGGCCAGCCGCACGCTGTGCGCGACACAGAAGGGGCGCAGTTGATCGCCGGGTTGGAGCCAGTGGCGGGGCGGGACTACGCTGTGGGCAAGCGACGCTTCAGCGCCTTCTTCGGCACCGATCTGGACCTCTACCTGCGCGAGGAGGGCATCCGTCGGCTGGTGGTCGTCGGGCGCCCCAGCAACGTCTGTGCGCTCTACTCCGCCGCCGACGGCCTCTTCCGCCGCTACGAGATGATAGCCATCTCTGACTGCCTCTACTCGCGGGACGGGGCGATGCATGAGCGGAGCATGCGCGAGTTCGCGGCCACGCTGGGTGAGGTGATGACCTCGGAGGCCTTCCTGGCTGCCCCGCCGCCGGAGCCGCCCCCGTTCCCGGAGCGGTTGGCGGTGCTGGTGGTGAACGTCAACAAGGACCTGGTGGAGAACAACCTCCCCGAGAGCGGCGCGCGGGTCGCTGCCCGGTTGGGGGAGATGCGCGCGCTGCTGGAGGTGGCCCGCGGTGGCGGCCTCCCGATTCTGTACGCGATGGACGCCCACCTCCCCGACGACTGGGAGTTTCGCCGCCGCGTGCCGCACGGGATCGCCGGCACTCCCGGCGCAGCGGTGGTGGACCCGTTAGCGCCGTTGCCGGGGGACGTCCTCTTCTCGAAGCGCACCTACGACGCTTTCTATGAGACGGGTCTTGATCCCTGGCTGCGCGAGCGGGGGATCACCCGCCTGGTGGTCATCGGCGCGCCGACGAACGTGGACCTGCGCTACACCGTCGTCTCGGCCTACAATGCCCGCTACCGCCCGATCGTGGTCAAGGACTGCACCGATGCCAGCACCGAGGAGTTCTACGCCGAGACCCTGCAGGACCTGTTCTTCTGTCGCCGCATGACCCTGGAGCAGTTCCGAGAATTCATCTCCGAGGCTTCCGAGGCTTGAGAGGCCTCGGGAACCTGGAGAGGAGGAGAGACAAAAATGGACCTGAGCATCCGTATCGGCAACCTGGAACTGGAGAATCCGTTCATCGTCGCTGCCGGCCCGCCTGGGGTGACCGGCGCCTCGCTCAAGCGCATGGCCTCTGGCCGCCCCGGCGCAGTGGTCACCAAGTCCATCGGGGTGGTCCCTTCGCCGGGCCAGCGGCTGAGCCTCTCCCACGTCAAGGGGGACCGCCACAGCCTGATCCTCACCGATCCCTGGTCGGCGCACACCTTCGAGGAGTGGTGCGAGCGGGAGATGAAGGTCGCCAGGTCGGGTGGGGTGCCCGTCATCATGAACCTGCAGGCGGTGACGCACACCCCGGCAGAGGACATCGCCCGCATGGCTCCGCGCGCCGTGGAGGCCGGAGCCGACGCCATCGAACTCTCGGCCTTCGGCTCCGCTCCCAACGTGGTGGAAGGGGCAGGGATCGGCGCGGTGCAGAGCCCCCAACGCACCTACGAAGTCGTCCGCGCCGCCAAACAGGCGGTGAAGGTGCCCGTGATCGCCAAACTGCTGCCGGAACCCTCCAACCTGATTGACCTGGTGCGGGCAGCGGAGGAGGCCGGGGCGGACGCGATCGCCTCGCGGGACACCATCTTCCCGGCCATCTCGTTCGACATCTATACCCGCCGCCCCAAGGTGGCGCGCACCATCGGCACCTGGATGCCGGAACTCTCCGGGCGGGCCATCCGCGCCAACGCGGTCGGCTACGTCGTGGAGATTTATCGCCTCACCCGCCTGCCGATCATCGGTATCGGCGGCGTGGCGACCTGGGAGGACGCGGTGGAGATGATCATCGCCGGGGCCACGGCGGTAGGGGTCTGTACGGCGGCGATGGTCGAGGGGCCCAAGATCTTCCCCCGCCTGGTCAAAGGGCTGGCCACCTTCCTGGAGGAGCAGGGGGTAACGATGGAGGAACTGCGCGGCAGCGGCCTGGAAGGCATGCGCCAGGTCAATGAGATGGCCCTCCATCGCCTGCATGTGACGATTGACAAGGACCTGTGCACCCAATGCAATATCTGCGACACCGTCTGCCCGGTGCAGGCAGTGCGCCAGGGCGAGGGATATAACTTCATCGTAGACGAGGAGTGCATCAACTGCGGCTTCTGCGCCGCCAACTGCCCAGAGGAGGCGATCCGCGTGGCGGCCTAGACCTCCCGTGGGCGAGAGGTAGAACAATGAGCAAGACGATCAGCGAACAGATAGCCGACCTGACTCTCAACCTCCGTTACGAAGACCTGCCGGAACCGGCGCGTCGGCACGCCAGGAACCTGGTGTTGGACCTGCTGGGCTCGATGATCGGCTCCCGGCGCGTCCCCTCCAGCCGGATCGCCGCCGAGGCGGCGCTGGAGTTGGGCGGGCCGGAGGAGAGTACCGTCATCGGTCACAACCGCAAGGTGGCAGCCCCCAATGCCGCCTTCGCCAACGCCATTCAGTCCTACGCCTTCGACTTCGCCGACGACCACAATGAGTCCAACGCCCACCCCAGCGTGGCGACCATCCCTGCCAGCCTGGCTCTGGGAGAGCATCTACACGCCAGCGGGCGAGAGGTGCTTACGGCCATTGCTCTGGGCAACGAGGTGGTGTGTCGGCTCGGGGCGGCCTTCCTGGGTAAGACCTACTACCAGGGCTTTCACCCCTCCAGCACCTGCGGCACCTTCGGCGCGACGGTCTCTGCTGCCCGCCTCTTGGGTCTCGACTGGCAGCAGACGGTCTGGGCGCAGGGTATCGCTGGCAGCCAGGCCGCCGGGCTGATGGCCTGGAACACCGCTGGCTCGATCACCAAGCGGCTCCAGGCTGGCCATCCCGCGTGGGTGGGGATCATGTCCGCCCGGCTGGCGAAGAAGGGCTTCGACGGCCCACGGGAGATCATCGAGGGCACCGATGGCTTTATGCAGGCTTACTCCTACAACCGCCAGTACGACACTCGGCTCATCACCGAAGGCCTGGGCCAGGAGTGGACCTTCGCCCGCTCCAGCATCAAGGTCTACCCGTGCTGTCGCTACTCCGGCGGACATCTGGACGCCTGTCTGGACATCTACGCCCGTTATCGGCCCGATCCGCGGCGTATTCGCCGCATCTTCATCCGCTCTTCCGATTACACCATCCGCCTGCTGGCCGCGCCGCGCAAGCGTGACCCCCAGACGATCGTGGACACACAGTTCAGCATGCCCTGGCAGGCGGCTATCGCCCTGATTGACGGCAAGATTGACGTGGACACCTTCACCGAGGCGAACATCCACCGCCCCGACGTGCGCGAACTGATGAGCAAGGTAGAATGGGTGGTGGACGAGGAGTTCGAGCGGCGTTACCCTGCCCACTACTCCTGCGCCGTGACCGTGACGATGGACGACGGCACGGAGTACACCACCGTGGTGGATGACCCCAAGGGGGACTTCCGTAACCCGGTGACACAGGAGGAATTGGAGGCGAAGTTTACCAACCTGGCTCGCCGGGAGATCGCTGACGGGGAGCGGATCGCCCGCATCATCGCCTTCGTGCGTGACCTGGAACAGGCGCCGGATATCGGCGCGCTTTTTGCGCTGCTCCAGACTTCCGATGTCTGAAAGACATCGGAAGTCCGAATGGGAAGAGAATGAGGAGGAATTGACGATGGACCTGTCTCTGCGACGCCGCGCCAGCCTGAAAGGGCGCGACTTCATCACCCTGGCCGACTACGACCAGGAGGACCTGTACTTCCTGTTGGACACCGCCGAAGAACTCAAGCGGGCTCAGGCGATGGGCGCACCTCATCGCTGGCTGGAGGGCAAGAGCCTCGGCATGCTCTTCGGCAAACCCTCTACTCGCACGCGCATATCCTTCGAGACCGGCATGACCCAGTTGGGCGGCCACGCCCAGTTCTACACCGCCGACGACCTGCAACTGGCGCACAAGGAGAGCTGGGTGGACACCGCGCGGGCGATGGATCGTTACCTGGATGGCATCGCCGTCCGTCTCTACAACATCCAGCCCTATGGCGAGTCGCGCCGGGTGCTGAACACCCTGGCCGAAGCGGCGCGCATCCCGGTCATCAACATGCTCGACGACGGTGAGCACCCCTGCCAGGTGCTGTGTGATGTGATGACGGTGCGCGAGAAACTGCGCACCTTCGAGGGCAAGAAGATCGTCGTCTCCTGGGCTTACTCCCCGCGTGACAAGTCGGCCGGTGTGCCGCAGGGTTGGGTGGTGGCTGCCGCGATCCTGGGCATCAACCTGACCCTGGCCTACCCGGAGGGGTTCGACCTGGACCCGGAGTACATGGAGAAGGCTCGTGGCTTCGCCGCGATGAGCGGCGCTCGCCTGGAGATCGTCCACGACATGGCCGAGGCCGCCCGCGATGCCCACATCTTCTACGCCAAGTCCTGGGGTAGTTTCACCCTCCCGCCCGAAGAGGTAAAGCGGCGTGACGCGGAACTACGGCAGTGGATCGTTACGGATGAGTTGTTGGATCGGGCCGATCGGACGGTGAAGTTCATGCACTGCCTGCCGGCCGACCGCAACCTGGAGGTCACCGACGCGGTGATAGACGGTCCCCGTTCCATCGTCTATGACCAACTAGAGAATCGGCTGCACGCACAGAAGGCGATCCTGGCCCTCACGCTGTGAGCAGCGCCCGGAGAGACAAGAAGCAATGGGCATGACCTTGACCGAGAAGATCCTCGCCCGCGCCTGCGGGCGAGAACAGGTCCGGGCGGGGGAGATCATCCGCGCGGCTGTGGATCTGGTCTTCGCCAGCGATGTGACCATGCCGTTGGCAGCCATCGAACTGGAGCGCATGCAGGTCGAGCGACTCTTCGACCCGGAGCGGGTGGCCATCATCTGCGACCACTTCACGCCGAATGCTACGGTGGAGGGGGCGCAGAGGGTGAAGCAGTTGCGCGACTTCGCCCGCCGATACGGAGTGCACCACTTCTATGAGCCGGGGTGCGGGGGGAACTTCGGCGTCGAGCACACCCTGCTGCCAGAAGAGGGGTTGGTCCGCCCCGGCATGGTCATCGTCGGCGGTGACTCGCACACGACCTCTTACGGGGCGCTGGGGGCCTTCGCTTCCGGCTTCGGCAGCACCGACATCGCTGCAGCGATGGCCCTCGGCGAGTTGTGGCTGCGGGTACCTGCGACGATGCGCTTCGTCTTCTCGGGCGCGCTGCCCCGGTGGGTGGGCGGCAAGGACCTCATCCTCCACACCATCGGGCGCATCGGCGTTGCCGGCGCGCTCTACCGGGCCATGGAATTCGACGGTCCGGCTATCGCCGCGTTGAGCGTAGAGCAGCGGCTGACGATGTGCAATATGGCCGTCGAAGCCGGGGCGAAGAACGGTTTGATGCCGGTGGATGAGGAGACCTGCCGCTATCTGGCGGCACACGGTGTTGGCGAAGCACCTTCTCTTTCCAGTGATCCCGATGCCAACTTCTACTCTGTGACCGAGATAGACGTCAGCGACCTGGAGCCGCAAGTGGCCTGTCCCTTCTCCCCCGATAACGTGCAACCGGTCAGTGCCCTGCGGGACACGCGGCTGGATGCCGTCTTCATCGGGTCCTGCACCAACGGCCGCATCGAGGACCTGCGCGTGGCCGCGTCTATCCTGGGCGGCAGGCGCATCTACCCCGGCGTTCGCCTCCTGGTCATTCCGGCCACGCAGCGAGTCTACCAGCAGGCGCTGCGGGAGGGCTTGCTGATGGCCTTCGTACAGGCCGGGGCGGCGGTTGGCGCGCCTACCTGTGGGCCATGCTTCGGCGGACACACCGGGCTGCTTGCCGCTGGCGAGCGGGCGCTCTCCACCTCCAACCGCAACTTCGTCGGGCGTATGGGGCACCCGCAGAGCCAGGTCTACCTGGCCTCGGCGGCAGTGGCGGCGGCCTCCGCCGTGCTGGGCCGCATTGCCCATCCTGAGGAGGTGATGGGATGATCGTGCAGGGACGCGCCTGGAGGCTTGGCGACAACGTGGACACTGACCAGTTGCTGCCAGGCCGCTACCTTAGCCTGACCGAGCCGGCAGAACTGGCCCGCCACTGCCTGGAGGATGTGCGTCCCGACTTCTGCGTCGGCGTGAAAGCGGGCGATCTCCTGGTGGCTGGCGAGAACCTGGGCTGCGGCAGTTCGCGGGAGCATGCCCCGTTGGCGCTCAAAACGTTGGGCATCTCATGCCTGGTGGCGGCCTCCTTCGCGCGCATCTTCTTCCGCAACAGCATCAACCTGGGGCTGCCGGCCCTGACCTGCCCGGAGGCCGTGGCGGGCATCGCCGATGGGGATTTGCTGCGCATTGACCTGGAGAGCGGCGAGATCGAGAACCTCACCCACCCCGCGCGCTTCCAGGCCCCGCCGCTGCCCGACTTTCTGACCGAGATTATCCGCGCCGGCGGGATGACGGCTTACGTGCGCGGGGCCCTCGCCCGCCGACAGGCGGACCATCGTCTGGGGAGGTGAGATGACCTTCTACGGCGAACAGAAACCCATCCGCTGCGTGATCATGCGCGGCGGCACCAGTCGGGCGCTCTTCATCATGCGCAATGACCTGCCTGCCGACCCGGCGCTGCGTGATGCGGTCATCCTGCGCCTCTACGGCAGCCCTGACGTGCGCCAGATTGATGGCCTGGGGGGCGCAGACCCGCTGACCAGCAAACTGGCCATCATCGGTCCGCCCACCCGTCCTGACGCGGACGTGGACTACACCTTCGGCCAGGTGAGCATCACCACGCCCTTTGTGGACACGGCGGGCAACTGCGGCAACATCTCCGCCGCTGTTGGCCCCTTCGCCATTGACGAGGGGTTGGTGGACGCGGTCGAGCCGGTGACGAACGTGCGCATCCACCAGACCAACACCCGCTGCATCCTTGTCGCTGAAGTGCCGGTGCGCGGCGGCAAGGCGGCGGTGGAGGGGGACTACCACATTGATGGCGTGCCGGGCAGCGGCGCGTTGATTCGCCTGGACTTCTCCGATACCGCTGGTGCGGTCACCGGGCGTCTGCTCCCTACCGGCAACCCAGTGGATCGCCTGGAGGTGCCTGGCGTGGGCGTGGTGGAGGCTTCTCTCGTAGATGCCGGGACGCCCTGTGTCTTCGTCCGTGCCGCCGACCTGGGCCTGCGGGGCGTGGAAACCCCGGCGGAGATCGACGCTGACCGCGCGCTGAACGAGCGCATCGAGCGCATCCGCGGCACGGCGGCGGTGATGATGGGGCTGGTCGAGACCTGGTCCGAAGCGGCCACACGCAGCCCCTATCTCCCTTTCTTTGCCATCATTGCCCCGCCAGCGGACTACGTGGACTTCACCACCGGGCGCACGGTACGGGCGGATGAGGTGGATTTCCTCTCCCGTCTGCTGTTTATGCTGAAGATGCACAAGGCCTACCCTGTGACCGGCTCGGTCTGCACCGGCGCGGCGGCGCGCATACCCGGCACCATTGTCCACGAAGCGGCGAGCGCCTCCTCGCGTGAGCGCTCACTGGTGCTCATCGGCCACCCTGCCGGCGTGCTGGATGTGGAAGTGTCGGTGGAAGCGGAGGGCGCAGGCTACCGCCTGCGGCGCGCGGCGATCGGCCGTACTGCCCGCCGTCTGATAGAAGGATACGCCTTTGTCCCCTGGAGCACATTCGAGTGACCGTCTCTTCCTCCGTGCGACGAGACGTGATGATTTCCTGAAAAAGAGGTACATGACCTGTGACTCGACTACTGGAGCATCAAGGCAAGGAACTGCTGCGACGATTCAAGATTCCCACGCCAGAGGGACGGATTGTCGGCAGCCTGGAAGAGGCGCACGAGGCTGCCCGGCAGATTGGCTACCCTCTGTTGGTCAAGGCCCAGGTCTACACCGGCAAGCGCGGCAAGTCCGGCGGCGTGCGCCCGGCTGAGAATGAGGCGGAACTGGAGACCGCAGTGCGTGAGATGCTCAGCACGCCCATCCGCGGGCTGCTGGTGGAGAGCCTGCTGATCGAGCAACTCATCCCTCTGCGCCGCGAACTCTACGTCGCTGTCACCGCCGATCCCAGCCTGCGCCAGCCGGTGCTGATCTTCTGCGCCAACGGCGGAGTGGACATCGAGGAGACATTTCATGACCGCCCCGAAACGGTGCTGCGGCTGCCGGTGGACATCCTGCGCGGCGTCTACCTGTACGACGCGCTCAACCTGCTGCGCGACGCACCTGAACTCTCCTCGCGCGACCGGTTGGAGGTGGCGCAGGTTCTCTGTCGCCTGTACGAACTCTACCGCGCCTGCGACGCGAAACTGGCGGAGATCAACCCGCTGGCGCTGACTGACAACGGCCCGGTGGCGCTCGATGCGCGGATAGACATTGACGGTGACGCCCTCGGCCGTCACCCCGAACTGAGCCTGGCCCTGGCGGAGGAGGCGGGAGAGCGCCACCCCACGCGCCTGGAGCAGATCGCCGCGACGATTGACCAGGGCGACCACCGCGGCACGGTGCACTTCGTGCAGATTGACCCCGATCTCTCCTATGCCCGTCAGCACCAGAAGGTGCCCATCGGCTTCGACTGCGTCGGCGCCGGTGTCAGCCTGACGATGATGGACGAACTGGTGCCGCTGGGCTTCTACCCGGTCAACTTCTGCGACAGTTCCGGCAACCCTGTGGCTTCGAAACTGTACCGTATTACCCGCGTCATCTTCTCCCAGCCGGGTATCGCTGGCTACGTCTTCGTCTCCTGCGTCTCCAGCCAGCAGCTGGACAACACCGCGCGGGGGATCATTAAGGCGTTCAAGGAACTCTTCCCTCAAACTGGTGGGCAGCCGGACATCCCCACTGTGCTGGCCTTCCGTGGGGCATGGGATGAGGAGGCCATCCGTCTGTTGGCCGACCACGGCATCAGCGCCGGGCGATGGGTCCGTGTGCTGGGCCGGGAGGCCACAGAACAGGAGGTCGCCGAGACCTTCCAGGCGTTGCACAGCGCCTGGGTTGCTGAAAGGGGGGAGGCGGCATGAACGACGGACGATTGGAATTCGCGGTCCGCTCCGGCGGTACGGTCAGCATAACCCTTGAGCGCTGCGTTGATTGTGAGACCAAGGCCTGCATCAAGGTCTGCCAGGCCCAGGGAGGGCCGCTGGTGCTCGATGAGGAGCGAGGGCTGCCGGCGCTGCGCTGGTCTCTTGAGGAGATCACCCGTGGCGGCTGTGTGGAGTGTCTGGGCTGCGAGTTGGACTGTGAACTCTACGGTCGGCAGGCGGTGAAGATCACCCTGCCGCTGGCGGGGCTGGAGGTGTAGGGTGTCCATCCTGGTTGACCAGAACACAAGGGTCGTGGTACAGGGGGCTACCGGTCGCGAGGCCATCCTGCGCATCCGTCTGATGAAGGAGTACGGCACGAAGGTCGTCGCCGGGGTGACGCCAGGCAAGGGTGGGGAGACGGTCGAGGGGGTGCCGGTTTACAACACGGTTTTGGAGGCCCGTGAACATCATCCGGAGATCAACACCGCCACCATCTTCGTGCCGGCGATGGTGGCGAAGGTCGCGGCGCTGGAGGCGCTGGACGCCGGAATCTCGGTGATCACGCTGCACCCGGAACGGGTGCCACAGCAGGACATGCTGGAGGTGATCGCCTACGCCCGGCGCTGCGGAGGCTACGTCATCGGCCCCAACACCATCGGCCTGATCAGCCCTGGCAAGGCGCTGGTGGGGATGATCGGCGGTAATGCCACTTCGGCGCGCGAGTTCTTCCGCCCAGGGCCGGTGGGGATCCTCTCCCGTAGCGGCGGGAACACCACCACGCTGGCCTTCTATATCAACCAGGCAGGGCTGGGACAGACCACAGCCATCGGTATGGGCGGCGATGCCTTTGTCGGCACGACGCTGCGCGATCTTCTGGCCCTGTTCGAGCAGGACCCGGAGACGCAAATGGTCGCTTTCTTTGGCGAGATCGGCACGAGCATGGAGGAGGATGCAGCCACCTTCATCCGCGATGGCGGCTTCACAAAACCGATGGTGGCCTATGTCTCCGGCGTCCATGCCCGCCCGGACGTCCGCTTTGGCCATGCCGGGGCGATGATCAGCCGGGGAGTAGGCTCAGCGCAGGCCAAGCGGGAGGCGCTACGTGCCGCTGGGGTCCATGTGGTGGAGCACTTTGGCGAGATCGGCCGCGTGGCCCGCGAGATTCTGGGCGGACTGGGCCCGCGATAGTCCAGAGGGATCGGAGGAACGGCATGGAGCCATCATCCACACTCTGGGAGGCGCTTCTGCCGTCGGCGGTGGAGATCATCGAGGTGGGGCCGCGTGACGGCTTCCAGAACCTGCCCGACTTCATCCCGACGGCGGACAAGGTTCGCATCATCAACGCGCTTATCCGCGCGGGCATTCGCCGCATGGAGGTGACCTCTTTTGTCCACCCCAAGGCGGTGCCGCAGATGCGCGATGCCGCCGAGGTGCTGCAGGGGATCACCCGCAATGGTTGCCAGTGTTTCGCCATGGCCCCTAACCTCAAAGGGGCGGAGCGTGCGATTGAGGCTGGTGCCGACATGCTCAATCTGGTCGTCTCGGCCAGCGATGCCCACAACCGCAGCAACGTGCGTATGGACGTGGAGGAGTCCCTGGCTGGCTTCCCGCCCGTGCTGGCTCTGGCCAGGGAGGCCGGAGTGCCGGTACGCGCCAGCATCGCCACGGTCTTCGGCTGCCCCTTTTCTGGGGAGGTACCGCTGACGCGGGTGATCGGGGTGGGTCAGCGGCTGGTGGAGATGGGATGTGTCGAGTTGAACCTCTGCGATACGACCGGGATGGCCAATCCTCGCCAGGTGGCCCGCGTGGCCCAGGCGGTGCGGGCGGCTTTCCCCGCCACAAGACTGACGATGCACTTTCACAACACCCGAGGCGCAGGCGCCGCTAACCTGCTGGCGGCCTTGCAGAATGGCATCACCTCTTTCGAGGCATCCTTCGGAGGCCTTGGCGGCTGTCCGTTCGCCCCGGGGGCCACGGGTAACGTCTGCACCGAGGACATGGTGCACATGTTGCACGAGATGGGCATAGCGACAGGAATTGACCTGCCAGCGCTGCTGGCGGCAGTGCAGGAGGCGGAACCGTTGCTCCACGTGCCACTGAGCGGGCAGGTCATCCGCGCTGGCCGCACCTGTGACCTTCATCCTCTCCCCACGGCTTGAGTGGGGACAGCAATCCATGATGGGAAGGAGGAAGATATGAGTGTAGGGATGACAGCCACCCGCCTGACGGTGGCCGAGCGGCTCAAGGGGTTCGACGAGGTGGAGCAGGCTTTCAACCCCACCCAGGCTACCCTTGAGGCCAACCGCTGCCTGCTGTGCGACAACGCTCCCTGTAGCCAGGGTTGTCCGGCAGGCATTGACGTGCGCGGCTTCATCCGCAAGATCCGCTTCGGCGAGTACCGGGGCGGTGTCCGCTTGCTGCGGGAGGAGAACATCTTCGCCGGCACCTGTGGGCGGGTCTGCCCTACCGAGGCGCTGTGCGAGCAGGCCTGCCGTAGCCAGGCGCTGACCGACCCCATCCGTATCGGCGCACTGCAACGTTTTCTGACCGACTGGGAGATGGCTGTAGGGCGGCGTCCGTTCGATCTGCCCCCAGCAACCCTCAAACCGGTCGCCGTCATCGGTGCCGGGCCGGCCGGGCTCTCCGCCGCTGCTCTCCTGCGGCAACTGGGCCACCCGGTCACCGTCTTCGAGAAAGAGGGATACGCTGGCGGGGCGTTGGTGAACAGCATTCCTGCCTTCAAACTCCCCCGCGCCGTGGTAGACTACGAGGTCGGCCTGGTGCGCGATATGGGGGTGGACATCCGCCTCAATACCCCGGTTGATGAGCAGCGCACGCCGCAGCAGTTGCTGGAGCAGGGCTTCGGCGCGGTGCTGCTGGCCGTGGGGCTGCAGGAGTCCTACTCACTGGGCATCCCTGGGGAGGAGTTGGAAGGCGTGATCACTGCCCTCGAGGTGCTGCGGCTGGCCAACGGCCTCACCCCACAGCGACCGGTGCGTATCGGTCGGGACGTGGTGGTCATTGGTGGCGGCAGCGCCTCGATCAATGCTGCCTGCGCCGCGCTCCGACTGGGAGCGGAGACCGTGACGGTCACCGCGCTGGGCACCCCGGCGGAGATGGACGCTTTCGAGAAGGACAAGCAGCAAGGGCTCGAGGAAGGCATCCAGTTCCTCTCCCGTGTGCGCCCCTTCCGCTTCCTGGGAGAGGGCGGCCGTGTAACGGGTGTGGAACTGAGACGTGTGACCTGGCGGGAACCGGGCCGCTTCACCCCAGATAACGCTGTGGATCTGCCCGCACCGTCGCTGGTATTGCTCGCCGACACTGTGGTCATCGCCATCGGCCAGCGGCCAGATGAGGGCTTCCGGCGTTGTATCCCCGAATTGCAAGCCGCAGCCAACGGTTGTCTCCTGGTAGATCCGGAGACGAAGGCCACGTCTCTGGAGGGCATCTTCGCTGCTGGCGACATCCTGGTGGGACGGCACACCGTGGTGCAGTCGGTGGCCGAAGGCAAGGCCGCGGCCCGCGCCATTCACGAGTACCTGAGCGCGTAGAGGAGGTAGACATGTCTCTCTATAAACTACCTGCAGTGGACCTGTCTGTCGAATACGCGGGTCTCCGCTTCGATAGTCCCTTCATCCTGGCCTCTGCGCCTCCTACCGACACCTACGAGATGGTGCGTGATGCCTTCCGCGCTGGCTGGGCCGGGGCGGTGCTCAAGACGACCTCGATGGAGGACTACGTCGTGGACATCGCCTACCCTTGCATCGCCGGCGTGCGCCACCAGGGCAGCCTCTTCGGCCTGGGCAACATTGACAACATCTCCGAGTTTCATATGGACAAGATGGAACAGGCCGTGCGGCTTCTGAAGGAGGAGTTTCCGGAGAAGATCGTGGCCACCAGCATCTGGGGCACCGACAAGGCTTCCTGGCAGATGCTGACCCGTCGCTCCATCGCTGCGGGGGCGGATTACCTGGAGGTCTCCATGTCCTGCCCCACCGACTCCCCCTTCGAGGGGACGCACCTGATGATCGGTCAGGTGCCGGATGAAGCCTACAAGATCGTCCGATGGATCGTCGAGGCGGCGGATGGCCTGCCGGTGGTGCCCAAACTGACGTCGCAGGTCACCGACATCCTCTCCATCACCCGTGCGGTCAAAGAGGCCGGAGCCGCGGCGTTGACCGCCTGTGACTCGGTGCACGGCATCATCGGCATTGACCTGGAGACCTTCGCCCCGCTGCCGATCATCGAGGGCAAGGGCACCTTCGCCGGCATGGTTGGCCCCATCCTCAAGCCGTTCGAACTGCGGGTGCTGGCGACCCTTGGCATGGGACAGGGGCTCAAGGTGGCTGCCAGCGGTGGCGCGACCACCTGGCAGGATGCCGCCGAGTATATGGCGGCGGGGGCCACGCTGGTGCAGTTCTGCACGGCGGTGATGCTCTATGGCGTGGGCATCATTGACGACCTGAAAGAAGGCCTGGCCTACTTCCTGGAGTCGAAAGGAATGCGTTCGGCGCAGGAACTGGTGGGGCGGGCACTGCCCAACATTGTCCCTCAACCCGACCTGAACCCCATCAAGCATGCGGTGGCCTTCGTGGACCGCGAACGGTGTACTCGTTGTGGTCGGTGTGTGATCTCCTGCCAGGATGGCGGTCATCGCGCCTATATCATCACCGCCGACGGCTACCCGGAGGTAGACAAAGACAAGTGCTACGGCTGCGGGCTGTGTCCTGACGTCTGCCCGGCGCAGTGTATCTCCCTGCTGCCGCGCCAGGTCTGAGGGTCGGGCAGTAAGGGCCTATCCGAATGACCCTGTAACCGACGCATCCCTATGCGTTGGCGGGCGGTTCTTGGGAGACCGCCCTCTGGCGCTTCGGATGGGCGGTAGGAGCGCCGGCCGGCCTGTGTACCTGGTGATGGAGCGCCAGGTGTGTCGTGACCGTGTCTTCCGTCACCTCGAGCCGTGCGCAGAAAAAAGAGAGGGCCGGGATACCCCCGGCCCTCTTGCTGTCGTGCGCTCTACGGGTTGGACTCGGTGGGGCCTTCCCCTGCCTCTGCCGGCACCATTGACATGGCAATCCTGAGCATCTCTTCCTCCGGCAGGTTCGAGAGCATCTCGATCCGGATGTTGCCAGTATACCAGATGAGCTGCTTGCCATCTGTGTAGGAGACGGTCTCGGCAGACCCAACCCCCGGTTCCAAAGCCACCACCTGGTCCGGCCCGGACGGCGAGGCGACAGGAGCCGAGGGAGTTGGCGGGATGGAGACGAAAGAGACCTGCCCTTCCAGACCGGTGATCAACACCGCTGGCTGGCCGTTGACCGTCACGTTTGCGCCAGCAGGCAAGGATCTGTCGTCATCAGGGGACGACAACCGCTCATCAATGATGAGAATCTGATGGGTGGCGCTGTTCCAGTAGTTCAGGCTTGCCGCTTCCGGATTCAATCCTACGGCCATCGCCTCAAAACCATCCGGCAGATAGGCCGGACGCAGCGGCGTGAACTCCACCGAACCTGGGATAGATGCTACCGAACTTGGGACGGACACCTCTTCCCCCCCCGCAGGGCTCTCAAAGCGGAACCACCTGAGGAGCTCTCCCACCTGCGCCCGCACCGACGGAACGAAACCCGCCGTCCCGAGGACGATGAGCAGGGCTGCGATAGCGACCAGAGCAAGCCTTTTCTTCATCATCACACCTCCGAGGATTTGATTGATGTGGCCAACACCTTTCGACAGGCTCAGGGTACCGCCTGGCGCCAGACGGTGAAGCCATGTCGGGAGCCATGATGGTGAGGGGCGCGCTTCCCTCGCCAGCCTCGCCCGCAGGCGGCTCCAGACCTGTGGCGAAGGGACTGCCTGGGCAGCCCTGACTTGAAGGGACCGGCTGATGCGGCTCTGCAGCGCCGATAGAGCAGCCAGTTCCCGCTGACAGGCATCACACCCGGCCAGGTGAGCCTGGATCAATGCACGCTCTGAAGGGGTCACCTCATGATCCAGATAGGCAACCAGCAACTTGTTCACTTCCTGACATGTCATTTCGCCACCTCTCTTTGGGACACAGCGCGCAGGACTGGGGCATCTTCTGTCAGCGTTCCCAGTTCTTTGTGCAGGGTCTTGAGAGCCAGATCGAGCCGTGATTTGACCGTACCCACAGGGATATTCAGGATTTGCGCGATGTCAGCGTATGAGAGTTCCAGGTAGTAGCGCAGGATCACGACCGCGCGCAGTTTGTCGCTCAACCGCCTCAGTGCCTGCTGGATCACCTCCTCATCCTCCAGTCGGTTCTGGAAGAAGGATGGTCGGTCTGGCGACATGGGCGGAACTTTGTCCAGCGAGATGAAGGGAAGACGGCGCTTTCGCCGCCAACTGACGCAACGGTTCACCGTAATGCGATACAGCCATGTCGTGAAGGAGCCTTTTGACGGTTCAAAAGTGGAGAGAAACCTGTGTACCTGGAGGAAGACCTCCTGGAGCACATCCTCGGCTTCCTCAGCGCTGCCCAGCATCAGGTAGGCGGTCTTGTAGACCAGGTTTTTGTACTGATGGAAGAGAGTGGCGAAAGCCTCTTCATCCCCTGTCTGGCAGCGGCGTATCAGGTCCACGCTCTTGTCTCCTTGAGGTCGCGGTTCTGCTAAATTATACGCCGTTTTCGAATCGGAAGTTCGGAAACATACGCAGGTCGTAACCGCTCAGGCTGGCCGTTGAAACCGCGCCCGCTCTCTGCCTCCGAACGTTCGTAGGGCGGGACCCTACGTGTCAAGTCAAATGATAATGTCACTGTGGCGTCCGTACTCTTTTCGTAGGACTTGCGCAGTTGGCGGATAAACCTTTGAAATTCGCCACGAATTTCACGAATGGACACGAATTTCGCCTCTCTCCATCCGTGAAATTCGCGCAATTCGTGGCAATAAAGATCAACTGCGTAACTTCTATCGTTAAGGTTAGGGGCCTGGCGCGACTCAAAGTCGGCCCCACGTCGGAATGAACGACAGCCAGATGCTTGCCGTGTCAAGGGCACAGAGCGAAGCGTCCCTTGACACGGCCAAGCACCTGGCTAAAGTGAAAGAGGCGTTGGGCCGCCGGTGAGCAGGTCGGGCCTTGTTGTGACCGGCTACCGTTTGAGTTCGGTACGCTCGAAAGCCAATTGCAGTTCATCGTCTCCTTTCGGCCGATTGTGGGCCAAGGTTAAGCGAACGTCCTCGGTGTGGTCAGAGGAGATGCCAGGGAGGAGGAAGACCTGCTCGATGGCGTCGTAGATTTCTTGGCGCAGGCGGCGCGGGTTGGTGGCATCACGTTAGTGAATACGTGGCATGGCTGAACAGTCCGGATGTGCTATAATTGGAACCTGCGGAAGGGGAGGGTGAGAGGGGGGCTGAGGAGGCTATGAAGGGACGACAGGTTCTGGCTGCTGTGATGGTCGCTGCTGCGCTGGCGCTGAGTGGCTGCGGCTTCCTGATCACGCCGGAAGGGACCCCTGGCCCGTCCGTCGCGCCGACGGGGGGCGCGCCGCCGGCCACGCCGCTGGCGTCGCCGGTGGAAGAGTCCTACGTGCCGCCGCCGGCCACCGCTGCGCCCACCGTCACGCCGACGCCCATCTTTTACGAGGTGCAGTCGGGGGACACCCTGGGGGGCATCGCCCTGGCCTACGGGGTCAGCGTGCAGGCGCTGCAGGTTGCCAACGGCATTGACAACCCGCTCCTCTTGCAGCCAGGGCAGGTGCTCATCATCCCCACGGGGGACGAGGCGGCCGGGCTGTCGCCAGGCCTGCTCCTGCCTACGCCCACCCCGATGACCTTCGTCATTCGTGGGGTGAGCTTCTACGAGACTCCAGTGGGCAGCCTGTGGTGCCTGGGGGAGGTGTTCAACGGCACCGCCATCACGCTCACCAACGTGCAGGTGCAGGTGACGCTGTACGATGCCGCCGGGGTGCCGCTCGTCAGCGGCGACGCCTTTGCGGCGGCTGACCTCGTGCCTCCTGAGGGACGGGCCCCCTTCAGCCTGCTGTTCAGTTCACCGCCCCCTGGCTTTGTCAGCCATAGCGCGCTGCCTCTGCGCGGGGAGCCGGCGGGGGAACTGGTCGCCAACTACCTGTCCATTGCTGTAGAGGGGGTCAGCGGCGCACCCTCTGGCCCGCAGTTTCGGGTGAGCGGGACGGTGCGCAATGGCGACCCCGTGCGCACGGCGACGGAGGTGACCGTCGTCGCTACGACCTATGACGCGGAAGGGCGGGTCAGCGGCTACCGTCAGCAGCGGCTGGAGGTGGGCGAGGGCCTGGCTCCGGGAGCGACGATCCCCTTCGAGTTGCTGTTCAGCGTCTACGGGGGCGAGCCGGCCGATTTCTCGGTGATCGCCTTCGGGCGCACAACGTAACCAACCCCACAAGTGCCTGGCACCTTCGGGAGGAGTCGAGATGTTACGCGTGCTGAAAGCCATCGTCCGCCTGCTCTTGCCCCTGCTGATGCGGATCGAGGTCGTGGGGAGAGAGAACTTCCCGCCGCAGGGGCCGTACATCCTGGTCACCAATCATCTGTCGGCCTATGACACGCCGTTGCTCCTGGTGGTCTGCCCGCACCCCATCCGCGCCTTTGCCGCCTCCAAACATCGGCGCAACCCGTTCTACTTTGTGGTGCTGAGCATGGCCGGTTCCATCTGGGTGCGGCGGGGGGAGATTGACCGGCAGGCGCTGCGGGGGGCGATGGGGGTGCTCGGACGGGGCGAGGTGCTGGGGATGGCACCAGAGGGGACGCGGGCGCGCCAGGTTTACGCCCTGGGTCCGGGGAAGACCGGGGCGGCTTACCTGGCCACTCGCGCGGACGTGCCCATCGTCCCCGTTGGCCTGACCGGGACGGAGAAGATCAAGCAGAACCTGCCTCGCCTGAGGCGCACGCCGGTGCGCGTGGTGATCGGCGAGCCGTTCCGCCTGCCCGCGAGCGGGCGGGTGCGCGGCCCCGCGCTGGATGAGTACACTGACCTCATCATGCGGCGCATCGCCGCGCTGCTGCCGCCCGAGTATCGCGGGGTGTATGGGCCGTAGGGCTGGTGCCCCCTGCCCCCCTGTCGTCCGTGGTCTGTTGTCTGTGGTCCGCTGGTCTAATCCGCCAGCCCCTCGATGTCCCCCAGCGCGGCGGTGACGCCGAAGTCGGCGGGGGTCTTGTGGATTTCCGGTGCCTGCACGTGGCGGGTCACCATCTCCCGCGTCCCGACGATGCCCAGTTGCTCGAACAGGAAGCCGAACTGTGCCTCCAGGTCGCGGCCCATGTTGACGCGGATCTCCGGCGGCAGGCTCCAGAACTCCCGCTTGAAGGGCCCCAACCCCTTCTTGCGCGTCTCGTAGAGGAATTGCTCCTCGGTCTTGCCCTCTTTCCACTCGTTGGCGTGATGCTCTTTGATGTAGGCGTAGATTTCGTCGCGCAGTGAGGCCGGCAGGAGGGGGTGGTCGTAGATCAGGTTCTGGAAGCCGGTGGCCAGGTGGACCTCGCAGGCTTCGGCCTCAGGGAAGGTGTGGAAGGCCTCGTCGGGCAGGGTGGACGCGCCGTGCTGTACTGCGCCGGCCAGGCCGTATTCCTCGCGGGCGACGCGGCTGAGCCGGGCCAGGGTGTCGAAGTCAATCTTCACCCGCGCCAGCGTGCCGTCGGGCAGCACCACACCGCCGTGCGAGGTGCCGGTCTGGATGCTCAGTTTGCTCAGGCCAGCCATCCCCGGCGGGAGAGAGGCGTTGTAGCCGTCCATGAAGGCGCGCAATTCTTCTTCCGTGGAGTTCTTGCCCCCCACCTCGCCGATCTCGCCACCGACGGAGATGGTCACTCCGGCGGGTTGCTTCTGGCGGATGACCTCGGTGAAGCGAGCGCAGATGGTGAAGTTGGCCCGCTGTTGCTCCTCCACGGTAGGCTGTGCCAGGTCCACCAGGGTTGAGGAGTCAATGTCAATGTTGAAGAAACCGGCCCCGATCGCCTCGCCGATCAGGTCGTCCACAGCCCGAAGTTCGGAGCCCGGGTCGCTGGCGTACTTCTTGGCGTTCATCTGGAAGTGGTCGCCCTGGATGAACAGCGGGCCGTGGTAGCCCTCGCGCATGGCGGCGCCGATGATGACGGCGGCGTACTCCGCCGGGCGCTGGTTGGTGTAACCGATCTCCGAGCGGGCGATCTCGAAAATGAAGGCGGCGGCGTCGCGGGCCAGCGCGGCGCGGAAGACGGCGCGGGCCATGTCGTAGGTGAGCAGCCGCAGGTTCATCGCCGGCACGGTCCAGCCGCCGGGCGTCTCCCCACGCCCGCGGGCCATATACAGGTCGTGGATCGAGGCCGGGCGCACGCCGACGGCCTGTCCCATCTCCCAGAGCAGGTAGCGGGCCATGGCCTGCGTCTCGCCGGTGGCGAAAACGGCGTGTTCTACCAGTTCATCCAACGCCGGCCCGCGCAGATGGGACTCATCCACCTGTACCCGCCCTTTCTCCAGGGTCACGATGCTCTTCACCTGCTGCAACAGTT
The DNA here is from genome assembly GCA_034434635.1 of Anaerolineae bacterium. Taxonomy (GTDB): domain Bacteria; phylum Chloroflexota; class Anaerolineae; order B4-G1; family DUEL01; genus DAOTYX01. Next base: position 53,016 of record DAOTYX010000184.1, read on the forward strand.
CTGTCGGGCTTGTTGCGGTCATCTCCTTTCCTCCTTGCCTTTACCACCAAAGGTAATGTTACTTGATCGCCGGGCCTGCCGTCCAATCGTAGCCGATGGTTGGGTCGTCGTGAGGGATGCGCCCCTCGTCCGAACCGTCGTACTCGTGAGAGACGATGTAGAAAACGTGAGCGGGTCCCTGCAGCACGCGGTAGCCATGCGCCACGCCGGGCGGAATCTTCAGCAGGACTGGCGGGTGGCCATCCCCCATCAGCAACTCCTGGATCTGGCCGTAGGTGGGCGACTCCGGACGGGTGTCGTAGAGCGCGGCCTTGACCGTGCCGCAGGCCACGTACCACCAGTCGGTCTGCCGGTGGTGGACATGCCAGGCCTTGGCGGCCCCGGTGTGGGTCATCGTGTGGCTCCACTGGCCGAAGCCTTCCGGGAAGATGGGGTCGCTGGCGCGCAGGACCTCGCGGAAGAAGCCCCGTTCGTCGCTGTGGGTGACCAGTTGCTTGATTTCGACGCCGTGAATCATGGGCAGCACCTCCTGAGATGGGCGACAGAGGAGATTATAGCGCAAGTGGGGCGGCTGTCCAGTCGCCTTGAGGGACTTTTTGTCTGCTGTGGGCGGTGGGGTATAATCAACACCTGTCGGGCTATGGTTACCCGTAGCCGACGCATCCCGATGCGTTGGCGGGGCGGCATAGGATGCCGCCCCTACGGTAAGCCCCGTAGCCGACGCATCCCTATGCGTCGGCGGGGCGGCATCGGGATGCTGCCCTACGGTGGTCACCCGTAGCCGACGCATCCCTATGCGTCGGCGCATCCCTATGCGTCGGCAGGGCGGCATAGGGGCGGGCCGGGATGGCGGACGGCATAGGGATGCCGCCCTATGGTGGTCACCCGTAGCCGACGCATCCCTATGCGTCGGCGCATCCCTATGCGTCGGCGCATCCCGATGCGTCGGCAGGGCGGCATAGGGGCGGGCCGGGATGGCGGGGCGGCATCGGGATGCCGCCTTACGGTGGTCACCCGTAGCCGACGCATCCCTATGCGTCGGCGCATCCTATGCGTCGGCGGGCGGCGTTGGGATGGCGGGCGGCATCGGGATGCCGCCCTACGGTGGTCACCCGTAGCCGACGCATCCCGATGCGTCGGCGCATCCCGATGCGTCGGCGGGGCGGCATCGGGATGCCGCCCCTACGGCGTCGGCGGGCGGTGTTGGGGGTTGCCCTGCGATGATGCGGGCATGCTCTGAGTGGTCAAGATGTGCGGGGAAAACAGGGGGAAGCGAATGGGGTATTTGACGCATCTGGAATGCTCCTGCTGCGGCGCGGTGTACGATGCCGACGAGCGGCATAACCTGTGCCCAGTCTGCGACCGTCCCTTGCTGGCGCGCTACGACCTGGCGGCAGTCGCCGCGCGCCCGCGCCGGGCGGTCATCGGCTCCGAGCCGACGCTCTGGCGTTACCGGGCGCTGCTGCCGGTGCGCGACTCGCGTCACGAGGTCAGCCTGGGGGAAGGGTTCACTCCGCTCCTGCAAGCCCGGCGGCTGGGGGAGGCGCTGGGACTCTCCCATCTGTACATCAAGGAAGAAAGCCTCAATCCCACCGGCTCCTTCAAGGCCCGTGGGATGGCGGTGGCCATCTCCCGCGCCCGCGAGTTGGGCGTGAGGGAGGTGGTCATCCCTTCGGCGGGGAACGCTGCTGGCGCGGCCGCCGCCTATGCAGCCCGTGCTGGCATGCGGGTCCACGTCTTTATGCCCCGCGACGTTCCCGCGCCTTTCCTCCAGGAGTGCCGCGCCCTGGGGGCGGAGGTGACGCTGGTGGACGGGCTGATCGGCGACTGTGGCCGGGAGGCGCGGCGGGTCGCTGCTGCCTCCGGTGCGTTCGACCTCTCGACGCTCAGGGAACCGTACCGCCTGGAGGGGAAAAAGACCATGGGGTACGAACTGGCCGAGCAGTTCGGCTGGTGGCTGCCCGACGTCATCATCTACCCCACCGGCGGCGGTACCGGCCTGGTGGGGATGTGGAAAGCGTTCGCAGAGATGGCCGCCTTGGGCTGGATTGGCGAGGGGCGCCCGCGGATGGTCGCCGTGCAGGCGGAGGGGTGCGCCCCCATCGTCCGTGCCTTTCACGCTGGCGAAGAGACCGCCACGCCGTGGGCCGATGCGCATACCGTGGCGGCGGGACTGCGCGTCCCTTCTGCCGTGGGCGACCGGCTGATCCTGCAGGCGCTGCGCCAGAGCGGCGGCACGGCGGTCGCCGTCAGCGACGCGGCGCTGCTGGCCGCGCAGGGCCGTCTCTCCCGTCTGGAGGGGGTCTTCGCCTGCCCGGAGGGCGGGGCGGCCCTGGCGGCGCTGGAGGTGCTGTTGGCCCAGGGTTGGCTCGCCCCCGATGAGCGCATCGTCCTTTTCAATACCGGCAGCGGGCTGAAGTACCCGGACTGTGGGGGGCAGGAAGTGGGCGGCGCTGGGACGACGCCCTGCGGTGGTCACCCGTAGCCGACGCATCCCTATGCGTCGGCGGGTGGGGCTTTGTAGGACAACTGCGAGCAGTTGTCCTACAAAGCGGCCGGCCCCACTGGCTCCCGACGGTTCTGGGGCACACCTCCTCAGATTGAGGTCTTGTCACCGTCGGGGAGGTGTGGTAGAATAACGCCACTCTCTTGCTGAGGAGCGCTCGTGTACAACCTGATGGTCACCGGTGGGGCCGGGTTCATCGGCTCCAACTTTACCCGCTACGTTCTACACCGCTACCCCCAAAGCCGCGTGGTGGTCTATGACAAACTGACCTACGCCGGCAATCTGGCCAACCTCGCTGACGTGGCCCGCGACTTCCCCGACCGCTATGCCTTCGTCCAGGGGGACATCTGCGACGCGCCGCGGGTGCGGCAAACGATCCAGACGTATGGCGTGGAGGCCATCGTCAACTTCGCCGCCGCCACCCACGTTGACCGGTCGCTGATGGAGCCGGACGAGTTCATCCGCACCGACGTCTACGGCACGTATGTCCTCCTGGAAGCGGCAAAGGACCTGGGATCCCTGCGCTATCATCAGGTCAGTACCGATGAGGTCTACGGCGAGGTGCTGGAAGGGCGCTCGCGGGAGACCGATCCTCTGCGTCCGCGCAGCCCTTACTCCGCGGCGAAGGCGGGCGGCGACATGCTGTGCCTGGCCTACCACACCAGTTTCGGCCTGCCGGTGACGATCACTCGCGGTTCCAACAACATCGGCCCCTACCAGTACCCCGAGAAGGTACTGCCGCTGTTCATCACCAACGCCATTGACGGCAAGCCGCTGCCGCTCTACGGCGATGGTTCGCAGATGCGCGATTACCAATACGTGCTCGACCACTGCGAGGGGATTGACCTGGTGCTGCAGCGCGGCCAACCGGGGGAGGTCTACAACCTGGGCACCGGCGTGGAGACGCGCAACATAGACATGGCCCATGCTATCCTCGACCTGCTGGGCAAGCCCTACTCGCTGATCCAGCCGGTGCGCGACCGGCCCGGCCACGACCGCCGCTATGCGCTGGACATCAGCAAGATTTGCGCCCTGGGCTGGGAGCCGGCGACGACCTTCGAGGAAGCGTTGCGGCAGACGGTGCGCTGGTACGTGGAGCACGAGGACTGGTGGCGCCCGATCAAGTCCGGCGAGCATTACCAGGAATACTACAGGAGGCAGTACGAAGGACGCTGATCCTCGACGTGTATGAGCAGCCCGCCCATCCTCACCCGGCTCTCCGTCCCACCCATCTCCCCCGATCTGCTTCACCGTGAGCGGCTGACGGACTTCCTCCATGAACAGATCGCCCGGCGCCTGATCGTCGTCGCCGCGCCGGCGGGTTACGGCAAGACGAGCCTGCTGGCCGATTTCGCCCGCGAGACCGATCTGGTCACCTGCTGGTACTCCCTCGCCCCTCTTGATAACGACCCCTCTGTCTTTCTGGAGCACCTGCTGACCAGCCTGGCGAATCACTTCCCTGGCTTCGGCAAGAAGACGCGCAGCGTGCTGACCGCGGCCTTGCCTCACGGTGACCCCCTGACCGTGGTGGGCGCGCTGGTCAACGAGATGGTCAGCACGATCCCCGAATGGTTCGTCCTGGTGCTTGACGACTTTCACTACGTCGAGGATTCCCCCCCGGTGGTGTCACTGCTTTCTTCCTTGCTGGCCTATCAGCCAGAGAATTGTCACCTGATCATCTCCTCACGCACCGTTCCCCAAGGTCTGCCGCTGTTTTCTATGATGGCGAGGGGCACAGCGGCCGGCCTGGGAGTTGACGCGTTACGCTTCACCGCTGATGAGGTGGAATCGCTGTTCTGGCGCTCTGGCTGTCGCATCTCGCCTCAGGAAGCGCAACGGCTGGTTGCCGAGACCGAGGGCTGGATTATGGCCATCCGTCTCACCGGCGGCCTTTGGCGCCAGGCCTGGAAGGGGTTGGAGCAGGGGAGCCTGGACGCCCAGCCGCTGTACGATTACCTGGCCGGGGAGGTGCTCAGTTGCCAGGAGGCGGAGGTACAACAGTTCCTCCTCTTGTCCTCCACGCTGGCGGAGATGACCGCCGAAACGTGTCAGCAGGCGTTGGGGATAAGAGATGCGGTGCATTGGTTGGGGGAGGTTGAACGGCGCAACCTGTTCGTGACGCGATCGGAAGCGGAGAAGAGGGGGCAGCGTTACCATGCCCTCTTCCGCGAGTTCCTGCAGGCGCGATTGAGAGAGGCTTCGCCGGAGGCGTTCTCCCTTCTTCATCGCCAGGCAGCGGCCTGGTTCGAGGCGCATGCCGCGCCGGAGCAGGCCGTCGAGCATTACCTGATGGCGGGGGCGGCCTTCGAGGCGGCGCAGGTGATGGATCGCGCCGCGCCGGAGTTGCTCAGGGTCGGCTACTTCCAGACGCTGGTCACCTGGGCGGAGCAGTTGCCGGAGGATGTGCTGTGTGCTGTACCCTCCCTCCTGCTCAACGCGGCCAAGGCTGCCTCCCGCATTGGCTGCCCAGAACAGACGGAGCGTTGGCTGGAGATGGCGGAGGCTGGATCGCGGGCGCGGGGAGATACGGATGTGCTGGGCATGGTTCTCTCTGCCCGGGCGCTGGTGCGCCTGAACGAGGGGCACCACGCCGAGAGCCTGCGCCTCGTTGAAGAGGTGCTCTCCCTGGCCCCTCCCGACCAGGAGGGGATGGCTGAGGCGACCATTGAAAGCCGCCGGGTCCAGGCGGCTTGCCTGACGCACCTGGGTCGCTTCTCGGAGGCCCGCCAGCGCTTCCAGGAGGCTCTGGAGGCGAGCCAGGCGGCCGGGGCAGTGGACCGTGAGTTGCTGAGCCGTGAGGGGTTGGCCTGGTGCCTGCACTGCCAGGGACACCTGGAGGAGGCGGTCTCCCTGTATCGTACCCTGACCGCCACCTGCCGTAGCCTGGGGCGGCCAGCCCAGCTCTCTGGCGTACTGAATGACCTGGCCTACAGCCTCTACCTGCTCGGTCAGTACGAGGAAGCCCTCCAGGCTGTAGGTGAGGCGATGGAGGTGGCCCGCTCCATCGGCCATCGCCACCTGGAGGCTGTCGCCAGGGTGAGCCTGGGTGAGATGCTGCGTGACCTGGGAGACCCGCTCGGGGCGGTGGCCGAAATCGGACGGGGTCTGGAGGTCGCCGAACGTCTGGGCCTGACTTCCCTGCGCGTCTCTGCACAGGATGCTCTGGCCCTGGCTCACCTCTGCAAGGGGGACCCCTGCATGGCAGTGGCGCTCTCCCGTGCGGCGGTGGAACTGGCCGAGAGACAGAGCGCGACATGGCTGATCGGGCATTGCTGTGCTACGTTGGGACTGGCGCAGGTGGAAGGCGGGGCCGTCGAAGAGGGGTTGGCCAGCCTGGAACAGGCCTGTGCCAGCCTGGAGCGGAGCGAGTCGGCGCAGGAACTGGCGCGTGCACGGCTCTTTCTCGCTGCGAGCCTGTGGCGAAGCGGGTGGCATGAGCGGGCGAAGGAGGTATTAGTACAGAGCCTCCAATCCTGCCCGGACGCTGACCGTCGGCGGCGCCTGCTGGTCGAAGGGCAACCTGTGCTTTCCTTTCTGCAAGAGGCTCTCCCGCAGACGGCCAATGGGGGCGAATGGGCCACGCTGTTGGCGGATGGGGAGAAGGCCCGGGTACACGCGCGGGAGGCCCTTCCGCAGCCGAAGAATCTGCCATCTCCGCCACCGACCCTGCGCGCCTACGGCTTTGGCGTGAGCCGGGTGGAGCGGGACGGGGAGACGATCCCCGCTGCCCGGTGGCGTACTGCTACCGCCCGTCACCTTTTCTTCTACATCCTGAATCACCCGCTGCGCACGCGGGAGCAGATCGGCGCCGATATGTGGCCCGACCTGTCCCCCAGCCGGCTTTCAGGCACGTTCCACAACACCCGATACCGCATGCAGCAGGCGCTGGGGGTGAATCCCATTGCCTGCCAGGACGGGTTGTATGCCATCCGCGAGGACCTGGAGGTCTGGTATGACGTGCACGAGTTCGAGCAGTTGCTGGATCGCGCCGCCGGCCGGTCGGACGATCGGGCCATCCGCGACCTGCGTCGGGCCATCGCCCTCTACCGCGGCGACTTCCTGGAGGATTGTTACGCTGACTGGTGCGTCACCCGCCGCGAGGCGCTGCGCGCGCGCTTCCTTGAGGCTCTGGAGCGTCTGGCGGACTATCTGCTGGAGCGTGGGGAGACGGGTGAGGCGATCGGCCTGCTATGCCGGGGGGTGGAGGCTGACCCCTTCCGTGAGAGCCTTCGCTGCAAGATGATGCGGGCCTATGCGCTCATCGGTCGGGTTGACGAGGCCGTCGCCCACTACCGGCGCTATGCCCGCCTCCTCCGGGAGGAACTGCAGGCCGAGCCGGAGCCGCAGACGCAGGCGCTGCTGACGGCCATTCGTCGGGGCCACGTGCCGATCGCCAGCCATGACCGCCTTTCATAACCTCACAGCCTTCGGCTGTAGACGCGGTGGTTCTTGTAGGGCTTCCCGCCCAGGTTGACCAGGTCGCTGCGCATCTGCACCGCCGTCTCCGCCACCTGGGTCAGATCGGCGTGCTGGAAGTGGAACTCGCGCAGTGTCTTCTCGATCTCCGAGTAGAGCAGGGCGTTGCCCCCGCGCCCCTGAAACTCCGGCAGGATGCCCGCGCCGTTGAGCGCCACCCAACGCGTGCGGCGCATCTCCAGCAGCAGGTCGAACAGGCCGAAGGGGAAGAGACGTCCCCGCGCCCGTTGCAGCGCGGCGGAGAGGTCGTGAAAGGCGAACAGAAACCCCACCACCTTCTCCCCGTGGGTGATGATCTTGATCAGCCGCGGATCGGCGATGGTGAGCAGGTTCTGGAGCAGGAACTGAATCTCCCGCTCGGTGAGCGGGTAGTACTCCCAGTTGTCCACGAAGGCGCGGTTGTACGCCTCACCGATGCGCTCCGCCCAGGCGACCAGTTCCCGTTTGCTGCGGAAGCGCTTCACCGTCAGCGTGCCGCGCTGTTGTACCCGCTCGGCGATGCGGTGGATGCGCTCCGGCATGCGGAAGGCGGTGGCGTCCAGATAACAGGAGACAAAGTCCACCTCTTTCTCGAAGCCCAGCCCCTCAACCAGGCGGGGGTAGTATTCGTAGTTGTAGTTCATCATCGTCATCAGCTGACGGTGCTCGAACCCCTCCACCAGCAACCCGTAGCCGTCGAGCACGCCGAAGCCCTTGGGGCCGACCATCTGATCCAGGCCCCGCGCCCGCGCCCACTCGAAGGCTCGCTCGAACAGCGCCGCTGCGGCTTCGGGGTCGTCCTCGCACTCGAACAGGTAGAACTGCGCCTGGCATGTGCCGTGGTAGGCGTTGAAGCGGCGGTTCTGCAGCACGGCCAGCCGCCCCACGTCGCGCCCATCCCGCGTGGCGATGAAGAAGTCGGCTTCTGAGTGCTCGAAGAAGGGGTGCTTCTGCCGGTTGAGGAAGGTCTCGGCATCCATCCGCAGGGGCGGGACCCACTGCGGGTGGCCGGCGTAGAGCCGGTAGGGGATGTCCACAAAGCGACGCACCTGCGCTTTCGATTCGGTGTCCACCTGCTGAATGGTGAGCATGGGGTCTCCTTGGGGGAGCGCCGCAAGGGGTCACTCCACAGGGTTGAAGTAGTTGTAGACCGCCGTGGCGATGTCGCCGATCAGAGGGTCTGACGTTTCCGGCTCCGCGCCCAGGGGGTTGTAGAGAAAGACGACCAAAATGAAGTCACCGCCAGGACTGGAGAGGATGGCCCCGTCGGCGGCGACGGTGGCGGTACGGGCGGAGCGGCTGGCGACTCCAGCCGCTGCCGGCAGTCCGCCGCCGATAGGGCTGGCGGCCCGGTTGGTGGCCAGCGTCTCCATCATCTGCTGGCACTCGTCGGGCGTGAACGCGCCGGGGTAGGCCACCAGCAGCGCGCCACCGCCCCGGCTGCACTGGTAGACCATCTCCAGCAGCAGCCCGATGTCCTGCGCCGTCGTCTGCCCACGGAGGTCGGGCTGGGTGTCCACGTCGCTGCGGGAGTTCGCCGGGGTGACGATGGTGGGGGGCACGGCGGTGTCGCCGTAGGGCACGGCGAGGAAGGAGTTTTGCAGTCCCAGGTAGCGCAGTGCGCCGTTGAGGTTTTCCAGTCCCTGATAGACGTCACCACCGCCGCTCAGGTCACGCAGCAGGTCGTTGGCCGCGCCATCGTCGGTGCCGGTTACCGTCTGCGTCAGCAACGTGGTCTGTGCGGCGGTAGGGGGGCCATCCAGCGCGCGGTAGGCTTCGACCGCGACGGCCAGCCGCAGCACGTCCATCCCGCTGAAGGCCACATCGGCGTTGAGGGCCAGCTCTTCACCAGTTTCCAGGCCCTTCACGAACACAGCGGCGACGCCGGGGAAGTCGGCCAGGAGGCCGTTCAGCATCTCCCCCAGTTGCGCCATGCGCAGGGGTTCTGCTTCCTCCACCAGCACGGCCAGTTCCGCCCGCCGGTCCACCGCTGAGAGGAGCGCTGCTCCCACCCGCTGCGCGGAGACCTGGCGGTCCATCCGATAGCCCGGCAGGCCAGCGCGGAAGGTGAGGCGTTCCAGCAGGGGGACGGGCGGTTGTGCCGGCCGGTCGTACTGTTGCGCCACGCGGGCCAGAAAGCCGTCCAGCCGCTCCGCGGAGTAAGTGGCCGCGGGTGGGAGGAAGATCGGCGCCACAGGTCGGCGCAGCAGGTAGGCCATGAAGCCGTTCAGGCTGCGCCGGGCGGCAGCAGCGGCCTCCAGCGTCGCGCGCATCTCCGCAGGGTCGAAGCGGAACTCCACGACGTCAGGGGAGAGGGAGAGCATCTCTCCCTGGTAGGAGACCTCGACCGGCTGGGCGAAGGCCGATTCCAGGCGCGCCGTTGCCTCTTCGGCGCTCATCCCGCCGACGTCCAGGCCGGCCACGGTCATGCCAGGGGGTAACAGCCGCAGGCTGGCGCGATAGCCCACGAACTGCCAGCCCAGCAGGGCCAGCAACACGCCGCCCAGCGCTACCAGTAGCCATGCCAGCACGCCCGATTCTCTGCGCACGGGATGATCTCCGGGCGGGGATTATAACACAGGCGGGGGAGAGCGCCAACCGCCAACGAGACAAAGCGAACGGGCTTGCGCGTTTCTGGCAGGTATGATATGATTTCCGTTGTAGTTGCTTACCCTTCACCCTCCCGCAGGTTAGAAAGTGGCTGGCAACGGAGCGAAGGCAGCCTGTTGTGGCTTACCATGCCCAAACCTGCGCGAGGGTAGGCAGTTACGTTCCATCAAGGTTGTTTCCGTTCTACAGCAGTGTCCGAAGGAGTAGCGGTCATGTTTTACTGTCGCCGCACCTGAGACGTAGCCCGTGGCGCCGGTTGGCGCCTTCAGGCCGGGCTGCACATGCCAGGGGGCGGCGAGATGACCGACCCCTGAGTCCGGGCACGGGTCCCCTCTGTTTGGGCGACACGCCGCCACTGGTATGTGCAGTGGCGGCTTTTTGTCGCCCAATGCGTGTCCCTGTTGAGGCGGAGGACACGTTTGGAGACCATATTTCCAGGAGGTGGACCTATGTCCGAAAAACTGACCCGCTTCTTTGCCTCGCGCTGGGGCATCATCGTGGCTGGGGCCGTCATCGGCATCCTGGCCCCGCTGCTCCAGAGGCTGGGCAACCCGCCCAACATGGGCATCTGCGTGGCCTGCTTCGAGCGGGACATCGCCGGCGCCCTGGGGCTGCACCGGGCGGACGTCGTCCAGTATCTCCGGCCGGAGATCATCGGCTTCGTGCTGGGCGCGACGGTCGCGGCGCTCTTGTTCCGCGAGTTCAAGGCCCGCGCCGGCTCCGCCCCCATCGTCCGCTTCGTGCTCGGCGTTTTCGCCATGATCGGCGCCCTGGCCTTCCTGGGCTGCCCCTGGCGGGCGCTGCTGCGCTTCTCGGCGGGCGACCTGAACGCCCTGGTCGGCCTGCTCGGTCTGACCTTCGGCATCTTCATCGGCGTGCTCTTCCTCAAAGCCGGCTACAGCCTGGGCCGCTCCTACAAGACCCACACTGCGGTTGGCTGGATCATGCCGGCCATCATGGTGGTGTTGCTTCTCCTGCTCGTCTTCCGCGTCAAGGTGAGCGACACCGGCGCCCTCTTCTTCAGCACGAGCGGTCCCGGCTCCATGCACGCGCCGCTGATCATCTCGTTGGTCGTCGGGCTGGTGATCGGCTTCCTGGCCCAGCGGACGCGCTTCTGCACCATGGGCTCGATCCGCGACGTGATCCTGATGGGCGACACGCACCTGATCAGTGGTGTGGGCGCGCTGTTCGTGTTCGCCGTCCTCACCAACTTGATCCTGGGGCAGTTCCGCACCCCTGCCTTCTTCGGCCAGCCGATCGCCCACAGCCAGCACCTGTGGAACTTCCTGGGAATGACCCTGGCCGGGTTGGCCTTTGCCCTGGCCGGCGGTTGCCCGGGACGGCAGCTCTTCCTGGCTGGCGAGGGGGACGGCGATGCCGCCGTCTTCGTGCTGGGGATGATCACCGGCGCGGGGATTTCTCATAACTTCGCCCTGGCGGGCCGGCCCGACAGCGTGGTGGAAGGCGTGCAGACGGTCGGCGGCATCACCCCCTACGGGATGGCTGCGGTCGTCCTGGGGTTGGTGGTCTGCATCGTCATCGGCCTGACGATGCGCCAGAAGATGGAGGGATAATGCCATGGCTCAGACAGTAGATGCGCGCGGGCTTTCGTGCCCCCAACCGGTCATCCTGACACGCCAGGCCATTCAGACCGGGCAGTTCCCTATCGAGGTGCTGGTGGACACCGTGACCTCGCGGGAGAACGTCCGGCGTCTGGCGAAGAGCCTGGGCTACAAAGTGCAGGTGAAGGAGGAGGGGGGCGAGTTCAGGCTGACGCTGACGAAATGAGCAACTAGACCCTGTACCCTCCCGCAGGCTAGAGAGCACCCAAACCTGCGGGAGGGTACAAAGGTCATTTTCTTCAGGAGAGTTGAATGATCTACTTCGACAACGCAGCCACCTCCTGGCCCAAGCCGCCGGGAGTGGCTGAGGCGATGGTGCGTTTCCTGGAGGCCGTCGGGGCCAACCCCGGCCGTGCTGCCCACCGTCTGGCCGTGGAATCTGGGCGGATCCTCTACGACGCCCGCGAGGCAGTGGCGGACCTTTTCCACGCCCCCGACCCGCTGCGCGTGGTCTTCACCAAGAACGTGACCGAGGCGCTGAACCTGGCTCTGCGGGGCCTGCTGCGTCCAGGCGACCACGTGGTCACCAGTTCGATGGAGCACAACTCGGTGATGCGTCCCCTGCGCGCCTTGGAGCGCGACGGCGTCCAGGTGACGGTGGTGACCTGCTCGCCGCAGGGGGTGTTGGCTCCCGCTGACGTGGCAGCAGCCATCCGGCCCGCCACCCGTCTGGTTGTGCTCAACCATGCCTCTAACGTGGTGGGCACGCTGCTGCCGGTGGCTGAGGTGGGCGCGATCTGTCGCCAGCGCGGCGTGCTGCTGCTGGTGGACGCTGCCCAGACCGCTGGCGCCTACCCTATTGACGTAGAGGCCGCACGAGTTGACCTGCTCGCCTTCACCGGCCACAAGTCTATGGGCGGCCCGATGGGCACGGGAGGGTTGATCATAGGAGAGCGGGTGGAGGAGAGACAACTGGAGCCGCTGGTGCGCGGCGGCACGGGCAGCCGTTCGGAGTACGAAGTGCAGCCGGATTTCCTGCCCGACATGTGCGAGAGCGGCACCCCGAACGTGGTAGGGTTGGCCGGATTGGAGGCAGGGGTACGCTGGGTTTTGGAACAGGGCGTGGAGACGATCCGTGCCCATGAGGTGACGCTGGCCCGTGCGTTGATCGAGGGGTTGCTGGTCATTCCCGGTGTGACCGTCTATGGCACGCTGGATGCCGAACGGCAGACGGCGACCGTCTCGTTCAACATCATCGGGATGGAGCCTTCGGAGGTGGGCCTGCGCCTGGACGACGAGCACGAGATCATGTGCCGGGTGGGGTTGCACTGCGCGCCGGCGGCTCACAGGACTATGGACACGTTCCCCGACGGCACGGTACGCTTCGGCCTGGGCGCTTTCAACACGATGGCCGAGGTGGAGGCCGCGCTGGCCGCCGTAGAGGCACTGGCCAGGGAGGTCCGATGACCACCGGCCAGTACACGGTCATTCTTCTACACTCCACCAGCCACGCCATCCACGCCGAGAGGCTGCTCAACAGGGCGGGCATCCCGTCGAAGATGATCCCCGTCCCGCGCCATATCAGTTCGAGTTGTGGTGTCTGCATCCGTGTTGGTCGGCCCGACCGGGAGGCGGCCCAGCGGGTGCTGCAGGTGGCGGGCGTGGAGATCGAGGGAACTCACGACATCTAGAAGCCGTAACGGCCTGCGATGTCTGCGATCCACGCCGGCAGGGGAGAAGGGAACAGGTGGATGGGGGCTGGCGGCCGGCCGCCGGGCGGAGTGGGACGCCGGTCTGGCCAGCCTGATGGAGAAACGCCAGCGCCCCCGGTGGGACTCGAACCCACAACCACCGGATTAGAAGTCCGATGCGCTGTCCACTTGCGCCACGGGGGCAGGTGACCCTATTGTAACCCGCCCTGACCGGCTGTCAACCCCTCCAGGCCGGCCACTTCAAGGCAGATGGTCCAGTATCTGCTGCGTTGAGGGGCGGTCGTCCGCCGCCCGGCCCACATACGACCACGCGATCCGCCCGTCCCGGCCAATGACGAATACCGCCGGCGCGGCGTAGCCATCCTCCAGCAGATTGTAGACGCCGTAAGCCTCGGCAACCCGATGGTCGGCATCGGCCAGCATCGGGAAGGGGGCCTGCACAGCGCTCATGGCCCCCGCCACCGCCTCCCGCGAGGCGACCGCTACCGCCACCACCTCCGCCCCACGCGCCTGAAACTCCGGGTAGGCCTGGCGCAGCTCGACGAGCTGCGTGCGGTCAGGCCCTCAAGAGCACCTCTGGAAAAAGACCACCACCACCGGCCCCCGCGCCAGGCTCGTGGAGAGGGTGAAAGTGCCCGTATCCGCGCGCGCCAGAGCGAAGTCGGGCGCGGGAGGGGGGAGAGGGGTGGGTGTGGGAGGGGGTGAGGGCGGGGGCGACGGCACAACGGCCGCAGTGGGCAGACCGCTCGCGGCAAGCCCTTCTTGATTCACCTGGATCTCGGCCCGTTCCCGCGCCTGCGCCAGCCAGTCGTCCACCGCGACGCCCTGCGCCTGTAGCGCCTGCTGCGCCCGCTGCACCATCAGCAACCGGCCGATCGTCCGCTCCAACGCCGCCCGCTCCAACCCCGCGTCCCTCAGCGCGGCGACCAGTTCCTCGTCCCCGATCCCCAACGAGGCCTCGAGGTTGCCCAGGTAGGCCTCGACCTCTCCCGCCGTGGGGGTTGCCTGGGGCAACTCCTGGAGCAGCAGCACCCCGTTGATCAACCGCTCCAGGCTTTCTTCGGCCGTGGGCTCCGGCACGCCAGCCAGGCGGCTCATCACCCCATCTACACCCGCTGCCTCCAGCCAGAGGGCGCGGCTGATCGGTTGCCCGTTGACGATAGCCACCACCGTCTCCGTTGTCACAGGGATGGCTGTCGGCGGCTGGCTTTCGTGGCTCAACAGCAGGATAACCACCACCAGCAGCACGAGGGCCACCCCTCCCGCCGCCGCCATCGCCGCCCAGCGGCTGGTAGACCTTTGTTCCATAACCCGCCTCCCAACTGCCTACCTCCCGCAGGTTTGGGCGCACCTGACCTGCGGGAGGAGTTGCCCGGCCTCCTCAAGTGGATGTAGACGATAGCACGACTTGGCCTGGATGTCAACCGCCGGCCCGGCACCCTGCGCCTCTGCGGCAGACGGACACCTTTACAATCTGTCGCGATTGTGGGATAATCGTCCCGCCTGATACTCAGACCGATGAGATGCATGAGGGATATGCGTAGAACCCTGTTCGCCATCCTTACCGCCACGCTGGTCTTGTTCGGCGTCACCGCCATGGTCCATGCTCAGGGGACCCCCCCACTGGATGGGCCAGTGGTCCGCATCCTCTATTTCTACTCTGTGGACTGCGTCCACTGCCAGGCAGTGCAGGAAGAGGTGTTGGCCCCCCTTCAGGAACAGTACGGGTCGCGGTTGGACCTGCGGATGCTGGAGATCAGCGATCCGACCAACTACGAACTGTTGGTGCGTGTCGAGGAATACTTCGGCGTGGGCGCGGAGGAGCGCGGCCTGCCGACGCTCGTGCTCGACGGCCAGGTGCTCATCGGTGAGGAGGAAATCCGTCAGCAGTTGTCCTGCCTGCTGGAGAGCTGTCTGGCTGCGGGCGGGTCGGGCTGGCCGCCCATCCCCGGCCTGGAAGAGGGGCTGCCGTCTGGTTCGACTGGCCCCCTGGTGGGGCCGCCGGGCGGCCCGGGGCTGAGCCCTTGTCTCACGGAGACGGTCGCCGCCTGCGAGGTTGACCAACCCATCTACATCGCCTACTTCTACCAGGTGGGGTGTCAGGAGTGCAGCCGGGCGGAGTACGACATCGCCTACGTGCGCCATCAGCACCCCCAGGTCATCGTCGAGGAGTTCAACATCAACGACGACCTGCCACTGGCGGAGTGGCTGGCCCGACGCGTGGGACGGGAGGCCGACCTGCATACCCCGGCGCTGTTCATCGGCGACCACGCGTTGATCGGTGAGGGGGAGATCACCCCCCAGGCCCTGGAAGCGCTCGTCGCGCAGTACGCCGCGAGCGGCGCGCCGCGGGTGTGGGCTGACGCCCAGGCTGAGACCCCCAGCCGCATCCCCGGTCTGTTGACCGTGCTCTTCGCCGGTCTGGTGGACGGGCTGAACCCATGCGCCTTCGCCACGCTCATCTTCCTCATCTCCTACCTGGCCGCGAGCCAGCGGCAGGGCCGGGAGATCCTGGCTGCAGGGGGAGCCTTTGCCCTGGGCGTGTTTGTCGCTTATCTGGCGGTGGGCTTCGGCCTGTATCGGCTGCTCGATGTTCTCCGTCGGGTCGCGCCCTTCACCACCAGCCTCAATCGCTGGCTCTATGGCCTCACCGCGCTGCTGTGCGCGGTGCTGGCGGTGGTCAGTTTCCTCGACTACCTCAAAGCCCGTCGTGGGCGGATCGAGGACATGGCGCTCAGCCTTCCCGACCGGCTGCGCCAGCGGGTGCGCGCGGTCATTCGTACCGGGCAGCGTATGCGCGGCTTCGTCGTGGCGACGTTCATCACCGGGTTGATCGTCTCGCTGATCGAACTGGCCTGCACCGGCCAGATCTACCTGCCGACCATCATCTATATGACCAGCGTCCCCACCCTGCGTGCCCAGGGTAGCCTCTACCTGCTGCTCTACAACGTGATGTTCGTGCTGCCGTTGGTGATCGTCTTCGCCCTCACTTACTTCGGGACCACCTCCTACCAGTTGGGCCGTTTCCTCCAGAAGCATACGGCAACGGTGAAACTGGGCACAGCCCTGCTGTTTGCCGCCCTTACGGTCTGGCTGGTGGTCGCCCTGGTCTAGAGGTATGGACGAGCACTCCCCGCTGGCCGTTGGCGTGGATCTGGTCGAGGTCACGCGCATCGCAGAGGCGGTGGCACGGCACGGCGACCGTTTCCTCCGGCGGGTGTTTACCCCAGCCGAACTGCTCTACACCCAGCGGCGCGTGCCCGAACTGGCTGCGCGCTTCGCCGCCAAAGAGGCGGTGTCGAAGGCGTTGGGCGTGGGGATGCGCATGCTGGCCCGCGAGGGGATCGGCTGGCGCGAGGTGGAGGTGCTGGGGGATTGGCGTGGCCGGCCGGAGGTCTATCTGCACGGCCGCGCCGCCGAACGGGCCGCTGAACTGGGACTGACCCGCTGGGCGGTGAGCCTGTCCCACACCCGCGAACACGCCATCGCCTTCGTCGTGGCTCTGTAGGATGGACGACGGACGACAGACCACGGACGACGGACCACCATTGACATAGGAGAACGTTTTTGGAGATCGGCAACGTCCAACAGGTAGACATCGAGCAGGAGATGCGCAGCGCGTACCTCGATTACGCCATGAGCGTGATCGTGGCGCGAGCGCTGCCGGACGCCCGTGACGGGCTGAAACCGGTGCAGCGCCGCATCCTCTACGCCATGCACGAACTGGGCCTGCGCCCCGACGCCCCCTACAA